>NZ_LR134263.1:2176347-2487254 GCF_900636325.1 Staphylococcus delphini | reverse complement strand
GGCCTTGAAGCGATTCATTTGGCGAGTCGACTCGTTGAAAGTGGCGCAGGGGACTTTTATATTGCAGGGGGTGTCGAAAGTACGAGCCGTGCACCTTGGAAAATGGAAAAGCCGACCTCACTGTATCCAATGACACCTCCGACATTTTATGACCGTGCTCCATTTGCGCCGGCAGGTCAAGATCCAAGTATGATTGAAGCGGCAGACAACGTGGCAGAACAGTATCGTGTATCACGTGAAGAGCAAGATCGTTTCGCGGTTCAAAGCCATCAACGTGCGAGTGAAGCGATTTCGGCGGGTATCATGTCAGCTGAAA
Source organism: Staphylococcus delphini (assembly GCF_900636325.1). Lineage (NCBI taxonomy): Bacteria > Bacillati > Bacillota > Bacilli > Caryophanales > Staphylococcaceae > Staphylococcus > Staphylococcus delphini. The sequence goes on along the minus strand of NZ_LR134263.1, from coordinate 2,486,938 downwards.
TATTGCCTTTAATGGTGAAAGGTCAGCAGATGACACAAGATGAAAGTGTTAAGCCGCATCTTCAGTATGAACGGATTGCACGGTTAAAGCCATTGCGTGAAGATGGGACAGTGACAGTCGGTAATTGTTGTCTCAAACACGACGGCGCTTGTCTAGTTGTCGTCATGTCTGAACAAAAAGCACGCGAACTTGGTATGTCAGAAGGTCTGATGTTTGTGGATTATGCGATTGAAGGGGTGGATCCGCATGTATTAGGCATCGGTCCTGTACCCGCAGTACAGCGTATTTTGGAACGACAACAACGAACGATAGACCAAATTGATGCTGTAGAATTGAATGAAGCTTTTAGTGCGCAAGTGCTAGCGTCTGCACGTGCGTTGAACATTCAAGAGGCGCAATTGAATCGTTACGGTGGTGCAATTGCGATCGGTCATCCGTATAGTGCGAGTGGTGCGATTTTAGTGACCCGTCTGTTTTATATGAAAGATGCACAAAGTACGATCGCGACAATGGGCATTGGAGGAGGCATGGGTAATGCAGCACTTTTTGAACGTTGGCGACCGTGAAGTTAAAGATTACTGTTTTGACAAAAGTACAGTCCATCGTTATCAGCAATTTTTTAATATGCCACAGACGACCACTGTGCCTTTATTAATGACTGCACGAGTATGGCCGCTTTTTTCGCTATTTCGAACGTTTAAAGAGACGGCAATTGAACTTGTAGCGACAGAAATTGAAGCGCATCACCCTTTAAAAGTAGGCGTGCATTATCAAGTGACGATGGCAGTGTTAAAAGTCCAACAAATCAAGTCATTTCAACGTTATCAAATGGCGTTATCATTCGAGCAAGGCGAGACATGCCATTGTCGTATCATACAAACTTTTGTTAGTCGGAGGGGGTCATGATGTATTTTTCAACAGAAGACGTGCAGCACTATTTAGCACTAGTGAATGACACGAATCCGATCCATACGGACATTGTGCCAGGCCAACTCGTTGTGCAACGGATATGTGTCGCAGCAGCAGTTGAACCCATCGCCGTACGTTATAAAAACCCTATTATTGTCGATGAACGAGTCACTTGGTATCGCGACAACATGCAAATTCAAGTGTTGGGAATAGATGAACAGCTGAAACTCGTGATAGCAGTAGAGGAGACAAACAATTAAACCCGTAAAAATAGCGATGAACATGTCTATTGTCATAGGAGATGCGTCATCGCTTTTTGAGTACCTGTTTTTATGTGACTTCTGTGACGCTTTTGTTCTTAATCTGGTAAGTCTTTCTTTATTGAGAGAATGGATAATTCTCTTTATTATATTTGCAAAGCTGAAATTGGGGTATAATTCATAGGTTCAAGCGCCAATATAATTTTGGTGAGTAATTATTGATGAATTTTTTATGTTTCGAATACACTCAAAGCAACGAAATATTCACTCTTTTCAAAATTTCAGAAATTTTCTGTTTACTTTGGTTGTTAAGTGTGATAAAATGTAATCGTGAGTATATACACTTTTTGGGAGGTTATTCATATGATTACACTTTTAAATTTACAACGCCTACAAATTAAATCGGAAACGTTCGACTATTTTGAGGCTAGTTGTACCTCATGCGGAGCTTCATCGTGCAATGGGCCAGATCCAATTCATTGATAGTATTTAAAAGGAGACGATTAATATGGACAAATTATTAGAATTACAAACACTAAAAATATTAGAAACATTTGACTATTTGGAAAATAGTTGTACTTCTTGTGGAGCCTCATCGTGTAATGGACCGGATCCAATTCATTAATGGTATTTATAAAGGGAAGAACTACATGAACAAACGGGCAGAGTTGTAACTAAAAATCTAGTGTATTAGCTAATTATTGTATTTTAAGTGAAATATCATGTGTAAAATTAATATAATTTATTTAGATAATATATATATTTATATTTGCTGTCATTAATAAATAATAATGCGATAAAAGGTTCGAAAGCTTTTATCGTTTTATTTTATAGGTGATAAAGATGAAAATTAAATTACTACAACCCAAACTATTTCTCATTTATGTTTTTATGTTGATTACGGCTTTGGATGGCTTGGTGATTCCGACGCTAGTGGCTGGTATCATTCGTTCGGTTGAAATCAAAAGTCTTTCCTCACTCATCCATTATTTTACTTTCGGTATCATCGGTTACTGTACAATTCGAACTGGTTTATACCTATGGAATCTGTACCAACAAAAATATATTCTAGACTTCAATCATACATATAAAGGAAAAATGATACGAAAATACTTTTCAGGAAACCATGCATCTATGCGTGCCGATTTATTAAGTTTTATTATCAATGATTTCAAATTTCTTGAAACCAACTATATCAAATCTTTGTTTTTATTTATATACTGTGTCAGTTTTTCTTTCATCTCTGCCACGTATGTCCTTGTGATTGATTATCAGCTTGGTTTATTATTTATACTCTTTTCTACTATCCCTGTGATTACGCCTAAGCTCTATAAAAATAAAGTCAAACAGTCCACAGATACATGGTCTTCGGATTCTTCTCAATTTGTAGATCGTCTCAATGAATATTTTAGTGCGTTGACAACGATAAGATTATTTAATAAACAGTCTTTCTTCCAGTCTGCTTTAACAAATCGATTGCATCATCTAGAAAAAAGTAACTATACCGTGCAGAAAAATCTTTATCAGTCGAATTGGGTGACGCACTTATTATCTGGTGTGAGTTCGTTTGTCCCTTTATTTATCGGAGGACTTTTCGTAATTGAAGGTCACCTTTCTTTGGCTGCTTTAATGGCAGTTTATTTGGCGAGTGATCGCATCGTTACGCCAGCTGTCAATGCGATAGATTATTATAATAAACTGCGGTCCTCAAATACGATTGTTCGTAAATATGATCATTTTATCGCCTCACTCACTCATGAGAATAGTGACGTGCAAAATATTTCAAATAGACCGGTCTCGACGCTTCTTCCTATAAAGTTTGAGGACATCTTGCATCAATATGGTGACCGCATCATATTTGAACATGTACATTTAACGATTAATCAAGGAGATCATATCTTATTAAAAGGACCTTCAGGAAGTGGCAAATCTACTTTTTTCAAACTGCTATTGTTACTTGAGCGACCACAAAAAGGACAATTAGTTTTTAACAATAAAGATTCACAACAAATGCATTTTATTGATTTAGTTCATTCTATTCATTATTTCGAACAAAGCCCTTTTATATTTAATGCGTCCATACTATTTAACATTACATTAGGCGAATCGTTTGATGATGATCAACTCGATAATGTAATTGAGCAATGTCATTTAAGTAATTTCGTTCAGACACATGGATTAGAATATCATACAGGTGTCAGTGGAAATCGTTTGTCAGGGGGGCAAAAGATGAGGATTGCATTGGCACGTATTATGATTAGAAAGCCAAAGTTTGTGCTACTCGATGAATTTTCTGCAGGATTAGATAAAGAAAATGCAGATTTTATAAGAGGTATCATACACCAACAAATTGAAACAGTCATTGAAATTACACATGATGAAAGTATAGAATCAAACTATTACAATAAGACTTACGAAATCAAAAATGTAAAAGTAACAGAGGTGAATTAGATGCAAGATCCTAAATATTCAAATCACTTTAGATTCAGTTCTTATGACACATTTTTTTATAAGAAAGGAAATATTGATGATGATTATTTATTTTATGACTCTATGTATTTAAGAAATATACATAATGTGTATCACAAAGATCCGTGGACATATATACATTATACTTCTACTTTGCATACATCTATATGGAAAATACATATATCGGCAACTGTTAAAAATCTACAAACAGTTCTGAAAATCGTCGCAAATTATTGTGATAAAATTAAATTAAACTTTAAATTTAATTCAACATTTAATAATTTTGTATTAATGAATAGTAAGGAAATTTCTAGAGTTTCTGCAGGGAAATTTATAACGGTGTATATTGAAGAATTAGGAGATTTAGAAATTCATTTGAAGGAATTATCTAAGTGTCTAGATAAATTTGAGGGACCATATATTTTGACAGACTTACATTATAAAAATAACATTTATTTAAGATATGGAGAATACTATCCTATTACTCTGATGAATGAAAAAGGAGTTTTTGAAAATTTTATAGTAAAAAATAAAGAATCATTAATTAAAGATGTAAGAAAACCTTATTATCAAGAATATGATTTTATAAAGAAACCTGACTTTTTAGAATTTTTAAATGAAGACACCATATCAATTCTATTGTCTAACTATAGTATTAATGATGTATTACACTTTTCAAGTGGAGGTGGTGTCTATATAGGTTATTCTAAGGATAAAAGGACTAAAGTTGTGATTAAAGAAGCTCGTAACTACACAGGGTTAGATTATAATTTGATATACTTTTCCGAAAGATTGAAAAACGAATATAATTTGCTTTTGAAACTATCCTATACAAAAAATGTTCCTGAAGTTTATGGAATACTTGAGGATAATGGCAACACATATTTGATAGAAGAGTATATTAATGGAGTAACTTTGAAAGAATACATTTTAAAATATAATCCTTTAATGAGGCCAAAAAGCGATAAAAGAATAAATAAGAGTTACTTTAAAAATATGTTTGAAATTATGATACAAATAAAGTCTATAGTCCAAAAGTTTCATACAAAAGATATAGTGATTGGAGACTTATCATTCAATAACTTCATAATTAATGAAAAATCATTAGAAGTTAAAATGATAGACTTAGAGACATGTATAGAGTTATCTGATTTTAGAGAAGGCCATAAGACGATGATAACACCAGGTTTTAATAACACATCAAAGAATCCCATAGAAAATGATAGAAACAAATTTGATACATTAATTGTAACGTCAATTTTTCCGTTGAATAATATAATGCATTATTTTGATGAAAAATATTGTGAAATATTAGACATTTTTAGACATATAACAGATGATTTTCCATACGTACAAAGAATTATCAATCTATCTTTTGGTGGTATAAAAAGTGCAAGCAAAGAAAATTCAAAAGAATCATTATATAGTTATATTAATTTGATTTCTAATAGTATAATGGCAGAATTCTCAAATGAAGAAGGAGTTTTTTTTCCTGCTGATCCTCATGTATATAATACAAATAAATATAGTGTATCACATGGGCTTTTTGGCGTTTTATATTCTTTGTATAAAATAAATAACGAAAACATAGTATACATCAATAAAATAATTGATGATAAAATAATATTCAAATTATTCAAATGTGATAATATACCTAAAGGTATTTTTATGGGATTTTCTGGTATATGTTGGGTTTTATTTGAATTGGGTTATAAAGAAATTGGCAAACAATTATTTGAAGAAAAAGTACTTTATAAAATATCTAAAGACAACGGCATGTTTTATGGAAATGCAGGAATGTTAATGACCAGTATAAAAATATATGTTGAAACACAGGATAAAAATTATTTAGAGTATGCAAATTATTTAGCTTCTTATATGATGAAAGATGTAAACTTTAACGAGTTGCTTACGGGATATGGAGAAGGCATATCTGGTATTTCTTTATCTTTAATATACTACTATAAAATAACAATGGATATTAAGGTGCTAAATACTGCAATAAAATATTTTGATATAGAATATAATAATATGATAAAAGATAAATGTTATTTAGGTATAAAAAGAAATTTTGAGAAAAATGATAGAATCGTTAATTCTCCATATATATATGATGGTATAGCTGGAGTAGGTATTGTTGCTATTCGATTGTTTTTAGTAACAAAAGACAAAAAGTATTTGGAAATAATTGAAAAAATTGTACTTTCTTGTGACTATAAAATCACTTTATTTTCCGGATATATGAGAGGTATGGCCGGCATAATAAGTTTTTTAACAGATGTAATAAAGTACATAAAAGATGAAGACTTAGTACTAAAAGCAACAGAAATAATCTCTCAATTTGAAACTAGTATGAAATTACACATAATAAATAAGGGTGAATACAAACATTTTCTTGGAGAGCAATTATATAAAGCGTCTTGTGATTATTCAACAGGAGGTGCTGGGATTATATTGCAAATATATTATAATAAAAATAATAAAATGATGAACAATCCTAATTTTTTGTTAGATGAACTTATAGATATTTGATGTTATGACAAAAAATAAAAAGGGGGATGGGACATAGACCTTCAGCTCCATTAAGAAAAAGCCGTCAAAATTCATTTTTTAGAATTTGATGGCTTTTTTCTTATTAGCGAACGAAAATGAGCACTGGTTTTAGCCAGTTTTCGTATATTTACTGCTATGAGTGCGATGCCAAGTTCACACTCAACTTTTGATTGATTGCGAACCGATAATCTTTGAAAACCCAAATTAGCCTTCAGATTTCCAAAAGTTGATTCAACATCTATCTTTCTCTTTTGATAAATGTGCTTCGTTTTTGGATCTGAAAGCTGCTTATTTGTGAAGGCTTTAAAATAATCCCAAGACAAATAAACTTTTACTTGTCTTGGGATTAGTGCTTTGCTTCATACATTGACTTCGTAATGGACAGCCCACACACTCTTAACATGCATCTCATTTAAAATCTCTTTGAATACCGTATCCATCTCTTCTCTTTCTGTAACTCTGGAAATGTAATGTCTTCTTATTCGGACATATATAATCATCTCCTACCTCGTTGTATTCCCAGTTAGCAGTAATCAATGGATTGTTTTTATATTTACGCTGCTTCTCTTTGAGGTACATACTATAAGTGATTAAAGGTGTTTTCTCAAATTCATCGAGTATTATGGTATAGTTGTATTCACTTCCGTAACCTGCATCTGCCACGATATACTTTGGAATGTCACCATATCATTTGTGAATTGATTTTAAAAATGGTTCGAGCGTTCTTGTATCATCTGGATAACTATAAACACCAAAAGCTAAAACGAATTGATTATTGGTAGCTATCTGTAGATTGTAACCCGGTTTCAACTGACCGTTTCTCATATGGTCATCTTTCATTCTCATGAAAGTCGCATCATGATCAGTCTTAGAATAACTTTTTCTGTCGCCATAAATTTCCATTTGCTTGTCATATTTTAATTTACGGTCCTTAAAATCTTGGATAGCCTTCTTACTTTGTCTCACTTTACTTCTTTCTTTTCTAAGGTTTTTTCTTGTCTCTACATCTTGAGTTGTTTCAATTTCAGACGTGAGCGCATCATTTTTATGACCTAAATGCGTCTCTATTTGATTCAGTTCTTCACTTGTTAATTCATGTCCAGATTCACGCTTGATTTCAGGAATAATCTCTTCAGAAACGAGTTGTTCATATAATGCCGTTGATTTTTCAATGACAGACTGACTAAAACGCTTCGTATTAGCCAGCCACTGGAATGTATACTTATTCGCATTGGCTTCTATTTTTGTGCCATCAATATAAATGACATCCTCTGTAATGAGTTGATCTTCTAATAACTGTGCTCTTAAACCGACGAATAAAATATGTAGAAATTCCATCATATGGGGATTCACTCTAAAGCGATTGATTGTTCTATAAGTTGGGGTTTGACCTTGCGCAAGCCACATCATTCGGCAACTATCTTTTAAGAGGTGCTCGATTCTTCGCCCTGAAAAAACAGAATTGGCATAACTATACAATATAATTTTCAACATCATTTTTGGGTGGTATGATGAAGGACCTCTTTGGTTATAATATGGATTAAAAGCTTCTTGGGGAATAGATTCTACCAGCTTGTTGATTACGAATACGACATCATTTTCTGGAAAAGACATCTCAGTTTCTAGTGGAAGTGTAAGTTGAGACATGTTATAATTTTTGTACATATAAAGCACCCCTGTCTATTATTTTTGTGGTTATTAATAATTATACGGGAAGTGCTTTATTTTTTTAAGTAATATCTAAAAAGCTCTGATTAAATGTTTTTCAACATCTAATCAGAGCTTTTTTAGCAAACAAGGGGGGGTTATGTCCCATCCTCGTAAGAAATACTGGCGGTTATCGAACACGCACGAGGTTCATCGTGTACTTACAACAAAACAACTCTACAAGTGGGGATTAATACCATTAGCCCAGCTTGCAGAGTTGGCTTACGCAAGATATTGAACCGCTGAGTACGGAACCGTACGCTCGGTGGTGTGAGAGGACGAGTAGTCAATTAATGGCTATTCTCCTACTCGATTAGTTGTAGAGTAGAGTAGAGAGAAGTAGATCGACCAACCCCGTGGATCTTTGAATCCGCATGCTCAGAAAATTAAATTTCTGTCACTTCTACTTCAATTTGTTCAACACGATTTGACGCACCATGATCGACAGGACCGACAAAATCGTTCATTTTCCAACCATTTTTAATGGCAGAAGCTACGAACGCTTTCGCATTAATCACGGCTTCTTTTGGTGTTTGCCCATTCGCTAAGTTGGCTGTTGTCGCCGCCGCAAATGTACAGCCTGCTCCGTGGTTGTAACTTTGTTGGAACATGTCTGTTGTTAATTGATAGAATTTGTTGCCATCATAGTATAAGTCGTATGATTTATCTTGATCTAACGCTTTACCACCTTTAATCACCACGTGTTGTGCACCTTGCTCGTGAATGATTTTCGCTGCTTTTTTCATATCTTCAATTGATTTTAACGTACCTAAACCTGATAGTTGACCTGCTTCAAAAAGGTTCGGTGTCGCAACAGTTGCTTTCGGTAATAAATACTTAATCATTGCTTCAGTATTTCCCGGGTTAAGCACTTCATTTTCACCTTTACATACCATAACAGGGTCTACTACGAAATTTTTTGCGCCTGATTCTGTGTATGCTTCTCCGGCACGTTGGATGATTTCTTCGCTACCGAGCATACCTGTTTTGACTGCATCCGGTCCTACGCTAATGACTGTTTCAAGTTGCTTGTTGAACACATCAAATGGGATAGGGCTCACATCATGTGACCAAGTTTCTTTATCCATTGTGACAATTGCCGCAAGTGCAACCATACCGTACGTGTCTAACTCTTGAAATGTTTTTAAATCGGCTTGCATTCCCGCGCCCGCACTTGTGTCTGATCCTGCAATCGTTAATACTTTTTTCAAAGCCATCATTCATTCACTCCTTCAATTGTACATCTGTTACATCATACCATAATGAGGATGGTAACTGCTGTACACTACAATATGCTTATGTTCACCATTTTAGCATGCGCGTTGAAAGGCTGCTATAAAAATGTTTATTGAATCATAGCGGTGAGTGAGGCGAAATTATGTTAAAATGTGGCTGAGGTGAAGAAGATGGATTGGTCAACAATATTTCATGAAATTAAAGAAAAGCATGATTTTAAAGCGATGCATGACTTTTTAGAAAAAGAATATACGACGCAAATTGTTTACCCCGAGCGAAAAAATATTTATCAAGCTTTTGACCTCACGCCATTCGAAAATGTCAAAGTGGTAATATTAGGACAAGATCCTTATCATGGTCCGAATCAAGCACATGGTTTAGCATTTTCAGTGCAACCGGGTGCGAAATTTCCACCTTCATTGCGAAACATGTATCAAGAGTTGGCTGACGATATCGGTTGTCAACGGACGTCGCCACATTTACAAGATTGGGCGAGAGAAGGTGTGCTGTTATTGAATACGGTGCTGACAGTACGTCAAGGTCAAGCACATTCACATAAAGATATTGGCTGGGAAACATTTACGAATGAAATCATCCAAGCGATATCTGATCATAAAAAAGGTGTCGTCTTTGTATTGTGGGGCAGACCGGCACAACAAAAAGAACGATTGATTGATACATCGCGCCACTACGTCATTAAATCACCACATCCAAGTCCATTGTCGGCACATAGAGGCTTTTTTGGTTCTAAACCGTATTCCAAAACCAATGCCTATCTTGAAGCACAAGGTTTAGCGCCAATCCATTGGTGTGAACAAAAGGAGGAAACGTATGAATAAAGACAAACTGATTCAACTGTTGGAACACGAATTGGTTCAAGCAGACGCCGCGACGACTGATGCAGCTTTTGAAAAACATATGTATGCCATTCATGCTTTAACGGCGCTGTATACGGGGCAAGAGACAAGTACACCATCACGTTCATCTTCAGCCGTCACACCGAAAAAACAAGCGTCGGCACAAGTGACAGATGAAGAGATTCGAATGATGGGCGGTAAAGTATCATCTTCTAGCGCAACCGCACAAACGACATCTGATCAACGTATGGTGACGGATGATGAAATAGGCAATGGTGCTTCAATTTTTGATTTTTAATGGTCACTTTGATGAGGAGGAAATATTGTGAAAGTATTTATTATTTTAGGTGCACTGAACGCTTTAATGGCAGTGGGTACAGGGGCTTTCGGTGCGCATGCATTAGACGGGAAATTATCAGAACATTATATGTCAGTATGGGAAAAAGCGACAACATATCAGATGTATCATGGATTAGGTCTGATACTGATTGGCATTATCGGTGGTGCACTGAACCTTAACGTCGGCTGGGCAGGTTGGCTCATGTTTTTCGGTATCGTGTTCTTTAGTGGTTCACTGTATATCTTATCCTTAACGCAAGTGAGCGTGCTTGGTGCAATTACGCCAATTGGTGGCATTTTGTTTGTCATTAGCTGGCTCATGCTTGCCATCGCAGCTTTTAAATTATAAGTTCAATCGAATCAAGTTGGAAAAGACAGGCAAACGTCTGTCTTTTTTTGTTGGAAAAAATGGAGTGTGCGTAATTCAACTTAATTTACACATTGTTGATACCGACAAAAACAAAGAATGGATTAGGACATAAAAATTTTAAGCCTCAATCCATTCATATATTTTTGACTGATTAATTGATTTTAAAGTAGTTGGAAAATGAGGGAGAATGAGATACGAAAAATTGATGCTATTGATTTCATAAACTTGCCCTCAGTTTCGCTTAATCTGATGTGCATCTTGCTTTCAACATTTCAAAATCAATTATTCTTCTATCATTTTTTCAACATCACGTTTTCTCGTATCCAAAATCAATTGTGTCAGCTCATCTTTATCCATACGACGCAATTTTGGAAAACGAATAAAGAAGAACACCAATCCGAGAATCGTCCAACCCCCTAACGCAATGTAGGATGGCATAGATAACGACGCCGGTGAAAATGGTAACAATAATAACAGTAAAAAGATCAAGGCAAAAATTGAGCCAATAATCGCAAAGACTTTATACACTGGTCCGTATGTTTGACTATTTTTATTAAAGCTAAACAATTTCGCGGCTGCAAGACATGTCACAAGGTAGGCGATAGACACCCCTGTAGATGACATATCGACAATCCATGTTAATGCAGTACGGCCTAACCATGGTGCAATCAATGTAATCGCAACCAAGAACATAATCGCAACGTATGGCGTTTTATATCTTTTGTGTAATTTACTAAATAACGACGGCATAATACCTGAGCGACCCATTGAGAATAACAGACGACTTGAGCTTAACAAGAAGCCGTTTAAACCGGTAAAAATCCCCATAATGATCGCAATACTGAGTACGCCAAGTCCGATTGTACCGAATGCTTCTCGTGTGACAGAACCGGTCAACCATAAGTCACTACTACCACCTGACAACCAGCCTGTATATAAAATCATTAAGATATAGGTCAAGCTCGCTGCAAGTAAACTATAAACGATTAATTTAAATGTTTTATTCGGTGAGAAGTCAAATTCTTCTGCAGTTTGTGGGATATTATCGAAACCGACGTAGGCCCACGGTGCGACTGCGACAATCATAATAATCGCTTGGAACCATCCATAATGTGTCCCATTATAAGGTTTTAAATTATCTAATGAATAGTTAGAACCAAAGAATGATCCGATAAAAAGTAATACGACGACCACGACCATCGCAACACAGAAATAATATTGCAATGAACCTGAAACGCTTGCCCCTTTAATCGCAATCAACATAAAAACGAGTAAAAGGATAGATGCAATTAAAATTTCAGTAATGTAGACATCCCAACCTGCAATCGTATAAAGTTTGCCAAATTCAATCACATCTGGCAGTAAAAACTTAATTAATAAACTGAACGCTGTCGCATTTAACGCGACGACACATATGTATCCAAACGTTAAAAACCATGCTGAGAAAAAGCTGACATAACGCCCGAATCCTAAAAAGCTAAATGCAAAGCCGCCACCTGACACAGGAAAGCGTTCCACTAATGCACCGTAACTTACCGCGATAACAATCATTAATAAGGCACCGATAAAGATACCGATTGATGCGGCAATAGGTCCGGATGATTGAATCCAGTCACCTGGTAAGATGAACGAACCCCAACCGATACATGAACCATAAGCAATGGCCCAAACAAATTTTTCTGAAAGGTTTTGTTGGAGATCACCACGATCAGGTTTTTGATTCTTTTTTTTCATTATTTTTCACCCCTGAATATTCTTATACCCCTGTTTTATTTTTTTATAACAACGAATTTCGACAGTTGGAAAATAAATGATAACCTAAATATTGAAAAATTGCATTAAAAAAATGCGTTTTATAGATTGCGATTGATGTAAATGCTTGTGAACTACTGTTTGAAGACATATTGTTTTAATTGTTGTATTTGTGTATAATAATCAAAAAACTAAAAAGGGGTGAGTGGGATGCAACATTTCAGACTCGCTGTGAATGACGACATTGATTTTGTTTACCCAACACTTAAGGATGCACCAGCGCTTTATAAAGTTGTCGATCAAAATCGAGACCATCTCAAAATATTTTTACCATGGGCTGAAACGATGACCTCTGTGGAAGAAGAAGCGGCATTTATGCAACAAACGTTAAACTTAGTTGCAGAGGGGAAAGCGCTATTTTTCTTGATTTATAAACAAGATCAACTCATTGGGACTATTGATTTACATGCTTGGAATGAAAAAACACGTAAGGCAGAAGTCGGTTACTGGCTTGCGAAAAGTGCAAATGGTCAAGGGATAACAACCGCTGCAGTACGCAAATTATGCGATATTGCATTTACGGATTATCACCTCAATAAATTAGAATTGCGTGCGAATGTACTTAATATTGGGAGTAATCGTGTGGCAGAAAAAGTGGGATTTCGTTTCGTTGGTGTCAAACATGAAGACGAAAGAGATGGCGACCAATTCGTGAGTATGAATTATTATGAATATTTGAAACGTGATTTTGATCATGTGGTAGATGATACCCGATATGTGTAAATGTTACATCTTTTGTGAGACAATTCATAAAAAATCAATAAATTTCTAATATTTGTATCCCAAAATGATTCAAAACATGATACAGTAAGGGTAAGCAAAAGATATGACAGTAAACATATCATTTTGTGTTTTTCATTTTCAAAAAGTTCTCCAATAAAAGGGCCTGTTCACATTGATAGCGTAGCGACTATGAATGATCGAACAGGCCTGTTTAACGTTTGCGCTTATTTTGATGACATCGTTTTGACGCCGAAATATGTGACTTTACGCCACAGCCATTCGAACGGCCCCTGTGTAAAATGACGTTGATACACATAACATATGACGACTTGTATAAAAAACAAAGCGAGCGCAAAAAGGTAAGTTTGGTAAAGTGGCAATTGATTGTAAAAGCCAAAACCGAATCCAGCAAAGAATAATACGCAAACAATAGATTGAGTTAAATAGACGGACAAGCTCATTTTTCCAGGATAACGAAACGGCTTGAGTAACTTTTGAGCCGCTGTATACTGCATGACGCGGAAAAAGAGAAGTACGATGCCGACAGAGAACAAGGGCCCGCCTATAGTAAAACTAAACATCATATAACCAGGGTTCGTGATGATATAAGCCCCGATAAACTTAAGCCCCGTCCCGATAATAATAAAGAGACTGCCTATTTGTGTCGCGTGTGCTGGATGTTGTTTCACCCATTCGACTAAGTTGCCTTTCATCGCAGCCATGCCTATCAATAAATAAGGAAAGATATCGATCCAGTCTGCCGTCAATGTAGTGATGAGGTTAGCGAAGTTATCTTGTGCATTATAAATGAAGAAATCCATGTAATGTGGACTCGTTTTGGCTTGGACTAATGCTTGTAATTCTGCTTGGTCGCCCCCACTTAAAGGTAATTTTGCTTTCGTGAGCCATCCCATAATGAGAAAAGGCAATCCCCAAACGACTACTTTAATGCCAAATAAAATGATGGCAAGTTTTTTAAGCTTTTTTATCGAGAACTGGGTCAACCACATCGCGCCAAACCCCATAACGGCGTACGTCAATAAAATGTCTCCTGAAAATAACAAATAGCCATGTAATAAGCCTATCATCATCAAAAATAGCAGTCGCCGTAGCATAACAGGCTTGAAAGCAATGCCACGTTGATGCGTACTTTTATAAATCAACATTAAACTAAAGCCGAATAAGAAAGAAAAAATAGGATAAAAAGAATCGATGACAAATAGCGATACGAGTCGAAATAAAAAGCCATTGACGCCTTGGAGTGCAAGATCTAGACGTGTATGGTTATAAGGGAAACTAAAAACTAGAATATTCATCAGTAAAATACCGAACAAACTGATTCCTCGTAGCGCATCTAATTCAATGATACGTTGCTTCGTAGCTTTGGATGCCATAATGGATAACCTCGCTTCTCTCTTTTTATAGGTTCATCTCAGCTAGAACTTAGGTGTATGAATCGCAGGATAGCATACTTGTGACATCAACAACAGTGAAACTACCTTCCCATTTTAATAATATTTGAGTATAAAATTTGTGCCATATCGTCAGGAGATTCTTGGCAACCTTGCATGAGCCAACTGTAAATGAGTGCAAGTTCACCGCCAATCGTATAGTTGATAAAATATTTGGATTGTTGCAATTGCGGCAGTTGATTTAATAGCTTTTCATAAGCATCACGTGTAAATTGTAAATATTGATGAATGGCTTTTAATTGCGGTTGTGTCACGATAATGGTCATGAAAAAAGTTTGGTGGCGTTTCATATATTTAAACAGTAAACGAAATGTTTTGATGATACGCGCTTTTGCCTCTTCTAACGGGTAAGACTCAATCACATTTGACGTATACAAAATAAGCTTTTCATACTTTGCCATATGATATGTCGTCAAAACATCAAACAATTGATATTTATCTTCAAACTGGGCGTAAAATGTTGAACGATGAACGCCACTCTCTGCACAAATTTCTTTAATTGTAATCGCATCAAGAGGTTCCGTTTTTAACAATTCAATCATTGCCCTCACGATGCGCCGTCTTGCTTTTAACTTTGTTTTTCCCATATTATCACCATCATTATTATATTATAAATTTCAATCCGACACATTTGTAATGATTGTCTGTATTTTTCAAAAGTGAATTATCTTATAATACAGAAGTTGAATTGATTGAGAAAGGGAGTAGTAAAAATGAAGAAATTAGTCATGATTAACATTGTTACGATTATCGTGTTAATTATCATCGGTGTTGTAGGATTTTATTTCTACAATCAATCTGTGAACTATATTAAAACAGACAACGCACAAGTGGATGGGGACCAAATTAAAATTGCCAGCCCAGCGTCAGGAAAAATTAGTAGCTTAGATGTTCGTGAAGGCGACACATTGAAAAAAGGGGATACTGTCGCGAAAGTACAAGGTGCAAGTCAAGGTGAAGCGCCACAAACGATGACGATTACGATGCCTAAAGCTGGGACTATCGCAAAATTAGATGGTCAAGAAGACGGTATCGCGCAAGCAGGTCAACCGATTGCTTATGCTTATGATCTCGACGACTTATATATCACAGCAAATATTGACGAAACAGAAGTAAAAGACGTTCAAAATGGTCAAGATGTTGATGTGACGATTGATGGTCAAGACGCAAAAGTAAAAGGTAAAGTTGATCAAATCGGTCATGCAACTGCCTCAAGCTTTTCATTAATGCCATCATCGAATAGTGACGGCAACTACACAAAGGTGACACAAGTGGTGCCTGTTAAAATCAAATTAAACAGCCAACCTTCTAACGGTGTTGTTCCAGGCATGAACGCTGAAGTAAGTATTCACAAAAATTAAGAGAGGGGGTCATCACATGTTTATGATGATTTACACCATAATTGCTCTTATTGTGATTATCATACTGAACTGGACGATCATTCGAGGTAGAAGGAAGAAATCACTTTCTCAACAACATCGTGACGTCACATCAGACACCATGCAATCCGAACGTGATGTACATCCAACGACACATACTTTTCGTTTAGATGAAGATGATCAGCATTCAGCAGCAGCTTCGACACGTCAAAGTGAAACTGAAGAGGACGCGTCTCATACAACATCTGATGAAAATGATGACGCACGTCGACATGCGACAGCGGATCAAGCCAAAGCTGACCGTCAACCAGTAAATGAAAAAGTAGCGGATGCCACTCAAAGTTATGTCTTTAAAAAAGGTGTCACACGTGGCAAAATTTTAGTCGCGATGATTTTCGGGATGTTCATCTCTATTTTGAACCAAACATTGTTAAACACAGCACTACCTCGAATCAATACAGACTTTAATATTTCTGCTTCAACAGGACAATGGTTGATGACAGGCTTTATGTTAGTGAACGGGATTTTGATTCCAATTAGTGCATTCTTATTTAACAAATATTCATATCGCCGCTTATTCTTAACTGCGATGTTGATATTTACGGTAGGCTCGCTCGTCTGTGGTTTCGCTTGGAGCTTTCCGATTATGATGGTCGGTCGTGTCCTTCAAGCGATGGGTGCAGGGGTGCTCATGCCATTAGGTACGAATGTGTTTATGACAATCTTCCCACCTGAAAAACGTGGTATGGCCATGGGAACAATGGGGATTGCGATGATTTTAGCACCAGCCATTGGACCTACACTGTCAGGTTATATTATCGAAAACTATGACTGGCATACGATGTTCTTCGGTATGTTTATCGTCGGGATTATTTCACTCGCACTTGCGTTTGCATGGTTCGGCATTTATCAAAAAACGACGAATCCAAAAGCAGATATTCCGGGTATCATTTTCAGTACAATTGGTTTCGGTGCATTGTTATACGGCTTTAGTGAAGCGGGGAACGATGGCTGGACGTCTACAAAAATTGTCATCATGTTTATTATCGGAATCAGCTTTACGGTGGCGTTTGTCGTGCGCGAAATGACAATGAAAGCGCCAATGTTGAATTTTGAAGTACTTAAATATTCAGGATTTACATTAACTGCAGTGATCAATATGATTCTCACAATGAGTCTTTTCGGTGGTATGATTTTACTACCACTTTATTTACAAAGTTTAAGAGGTTTCTCAGCGCTAGACTCGGGGTTATTACTGTTACCAGGTGCATTAATTATGGGTGTGATGGGCCCTATAGCTGGTAAATTGCTTGATACGATTGGGATTAAGCCGATTACGATTATCGGTTTGGCCATTACAACATATGGTACTTGGGAACTGACACAATTAACGATGGATACACCTTATCGTAGTATTTTAATGATTTATATTATCCGTTCGTTCGGTATGAGTTTTGTGATGATGCCGATTATGACAGCAGGAATGAACGCATTGCCGTCACGTTTAATCTCTCATGGTAACGCCTTAGTGAATACGATGAGACAATTAGCCGGCTCAATTGGTACGGCAATCTTAGTGACAGTGATGACACAACAAACCGAATCCCATTTGGCAACATTCCAACAAGATTTAGACCGTACAAATCCAACGATTCAAGATAGCTTGCAAGCCTTGGCGCAACAACTTGGTGGTCAAGAACAAGCAATGGGGGCTATTATTAAATTCGTAAATCAGCTTGCGTCTGTTGATGGGGTCAACAGTGCGTTCTGGGTCGCGACGGCTTTAAGTGGTTTAGCGCTCATTTTAAGTTTCTTCTTAAAGGGCAAATCACATTACATTTCAAACGAATAGTCAGTGTGCTGCTTTGTTAGGTAGAAACTTGCGATTTCCTCTTAACTATATTAATTAATGATTGCCTTTATGGACTCGCGTTCTTAGGATTTGCCTCAACTAAATTTGGCTTGATTAAAGTGTACACTGGATAGAAGCCAAATTGGATTTTCGGCTGCGTCTGATCCCTCAAGAGTCTCGTCCATTGGGGCAATTTTTTCAGTATAGAGGAAAAGACAAGTTTCTGTAAAGCAGTGCATTGCCAATATTAAAATCATGTGATGTTTAGAGGGTGATTGTTTTTTGAAGATATATGGTGAGTTGATTGCCCTTATGGACTCGCGTTCTTAGGATTTGCCTCAACTAGCCAGTGCTTGATTGTGCTATGACAGTTTGGATTTAGTGGTCACGCTATGTCATCATGCAGAGGCGCACGGTTCTATCTTGCTGCCACATGTCAAAAAGAATATTAGGGCTTTGATGATCCAGCAGTTCAAGCATGGTCAGAGTTTCAACGTGTCAGAGATAAAATAAAAGGCATTTCAATCAAATCATAATGCGAACGATCATATTAATTAATTAGTAAAAACACAAAAACTGTAAATGAAAAGGCGCTACTTTTACATTCTGAATGATTAAGACATAGAAAGAGGACTGATGAGATACATTGAGATCTTAGTGGTCCTTCTTTTTGTCGATTAATTTGATCATTAGCGAAGTAAATATGGTTAAAAAGAGGTAAATATACGAAATGCAAAGAGGCACGATGTTTCGTATTGTAATGATAAGTTGTAGTTTTTCTGTTTCAATGTACAAGGCTTTTAGCGAAAAATTAATTCAGTGATACGAAACTAGGTTTATCTATAGCATGCTAATAAAAGAGTCGTTATTTTGAGGTGAAAATATTACAGGATATTATGGTAAGCCTACTTTTGGTTCTCTATGTTAAAAAATGGGATGCAGATATTTTTGTCCGCATCCCATTTTTTAATGAATAGCTACTATTCAATTAAATCCAATTTTGCATTCATTTTCGCGTTACGATCGAGCATGCGTTCATAATAATGCTCATACCGTTCCCATTCGTGAGGCGTCATCGGATCCATATTTAAGCTGCCACCTAAATCTTTAATCGCATAGAGCAGTTTAAACATGACATCTTGCACGGTGATTGGACGGCCGAGCAATTCTTGCAATGACGCCATACTAGACGGATGAATGTCTGGATAAGTGAATTTCGTCGTTTCGCCTTTTAGTGCGCGTTCATAAAAAGCACGCATCAGTTCTGCACGCTCACTTCCTGAACCTTCGACGCACAAGTAAATTTGAACGGCGATGCCACCACGAACACGGCGTTGTGAAATACCGGCAAATTTTTGATTGTTAATACTTAAATCAAACTTGCCTGGACAATACGAATGCGTAATTTCATGTGTCGCAATCTCCGTAAAGTCATCTTCAAACATTTGACTCATCAATAAATACATGACCGTAAAGGCCTCATCAATGGTCACTTCAGTTTTCCCTTTGAACATTAAGGAAATGTTTAAAATACCTTGATCTAAGACGACACCAAGACCGCCTGAATTACGCACAATCGCATTATAACCACGTTCATCTGTCAAATATTGAATGCCATCTTTCAAATAAGGCAAACGTGAATCGTGAATGCCTAAAATAATCGTATGTTGATGTACCCATGTCCGCACAACACTAGGAGATAAGTCCGCACCGACACTTTCTGAAAAGGTGTCGTCAAATGCGAAAGACTGCATGGGCTCTAAACCAGAAGAATGGTCCACATAGCGCCATGTGTGACCATTAAAATATTTGTGTGCTAAATCCATTATTGTAAACTTTGAGCTGCTGTAATAATAGATAAGTTGTAAACGTCTTCTGTAGAGCTACCGCGTGATAAGTCATTCACTGGTGAGTTTAAACCTTGTAGGACAGGACCAATGGCATCATAACCGCCTAAACGTTGCGCAATTTTGTAACCAATGTTACCTGCTTCAAGACTTGGGAAAATAAATACGTTCGCGTCACCTTGGATTTTTGCATCAGGTGCTTTTTTCTTCGCCACTTCTGGTACGATTGCAGCGTCAAATTGGAATTCACCATCAATGATGACGTCTGATAAGTTTTCAGCGTCGATTTTTTCTTGTGCCAATTTTACAGCTTCAGCAACTTTTTCAGTGTCATCTGATTTTGCAGAACCTTTTGTTGAGAAGCTTAACATTGCCACGCGTGGGTCCATGCCGAAGCTTTGTGCTGTTTTCGCACTTTCAACCGCAATTTCAGCTAAGTCTGATGCGGCTAATTCAGGGTTAATCGCACAGTCACCGAAAATAAATTGTTGATCTTCTTTAATCATGAAGAAAACACCTGATGTCTTAGAAACACCTGGTTTTGTTTTGATGATTTGAAGTGCTGGACGAACAGTGTCTGCTGTTGAGTGGGCTGCACCGCTCACTAAACCGTCAGCATGACCTGCATAAACAAGCATTGTACCGAAGTAGTTCACATCATTTAATAACGATTGTGCTTGTTCTTCAGTCGCTTTTCCTTTACGACGTTCTACAAATTGTTCAACGAGTGTAGCTTTTAGGTCGCTCGTATCAGGTTGGATGATATTTAAACCTTCAATATTTAAAGATTTTTCTGCAGCAAGTGCTTTGATTTTGTCAACATTCCCTAATACGATTGGCGCAACGTAGTCAGAAGCTTGTAAATCAACAGCAGCTGTTAATACACGCTCATCTTCTCCTTCTGGTAATACGATACGCACATTTTTACCTGAAAGTTTGTCTTTCAGTACATCTAATAAACTAGACATAATGGTCCTCCTCTACTTTCCTTCATCGATTTTCCACCTATTATTATACGGCATTTATAGTGAGATTTCCATGACACTAATTTGTAATCATTTAAATCGTTCTGTCCAAATATTTTATGATAAAATTTAGTTTGTACAGATAATAATAATTCTAAGGAGTGTTCTGAATGAGTCATGCAGCAGAGACTTTAGATGGTTGGTATAGTTTACATTTATTTTATGCGATAGATTGGGCATCTTGGCGTTTAGTGCCTCAAGAAGATAGAGCGGACAAGATTGCTGAGTTTCATCGTTTAATGGATCGCTTGAAACAGGCACAATCAGAGGGACAAGGTGACCAAGTGTTATATAACGTAACTGGTCAAAAAGCAGACTTACTGTTATGGGTGTTACGTCCAGAAATGAAAGATTTAACTGAAATTGAAAACGAAATCAATAAGTTAGCGATTTCAGATCATTTCATTCCGACATATTCATACGTATCTGTTGTAGAATTGAGTAACTATCTTGCAGGGGATTCGAATGAAGATCCATACGAAAACCCACACGTAAAAGCAAGATTGTACCCAGAATTACCAGAAAAAGAATACATTTGTTTCTATCCAATGAACAAACGTCGTAACGAGACATACAACTGGTACATGTTATCAATGGAAGAACGTAAAAAGTTAATGTACGATCACGGGATGATTGGTCGTAAATATGCAGGTAAAATTAAACAGTTCATTACAGGTTCAGTAGGTTTTGATGATTTCGAATGGGGCGTGACGCTATTTGCAGATGACGTGCTTCAATTCAAAAAAATCGTTTATGAAATGCGCTTTGATGAAACGACTGCCCGTTACGGTGAATTTGGCAACTTCTTCGTGGGTCACCGTTTAGATACAGCACGTTTTGATGCATTAATGACAATTGAACAGTAAGGAAGAGAGGCAGTGTACGTCGATATAAGGGCGGCACTGTCTTTTTTGATATTGAGGTAAATCGATCATTTTCGTTGGATAGCATAGTTGTTGTGAATGAATTGTTGCTTGAAATTGCTACTAGGTTTAAGCATTATCAAAGCAGTCATTACATTTTATTGTTTACTTCTTACTATGACTATTTTTTAGAAATTCATATCATATTTTGTAGTTTGGATTTAAATATGTTTGTATTGCTTTTAAAACTTTACTTTTTAGATTGTCTTGTAATGCATCTTTATAGTGATGTTGGCGAGCGTTTAAGTTTAAAGCACGTATTTGAATCGTATCTATTACGCCAGATACCAGTTCTTTTTTGGTTTTAAGCTCTATATCGGTTGGATAACGCAACTCACGATTTGTGATAGGTACAACTCAAACAAATTCAGTGCCGTCAATCATCATTTGGTTATTGATCACTAAACAAGGTCTCATGTTTTGTTTTTCACGACCGCGAGTTGGATTTAAATCAATGTAAATGATGTCAAATTGTTTAATACTCATATTTCACGACCTACACTTTCGCCGAATTCTACTTCTGATTCTTGATACTTACCACCATTTTGGAAGAAGTTTTTGATACTATCTTCAATAGATACTTTTTTTTAGTAATAAACAGCCCACCATTTATTTTTTGTACTTCAACTGTATCGCCAATCTCAAAATCAACGGATTGAATCGTTTTTTTTACTTAAACTCATCGCTTGACTATTTCTGTTTTTAAAAATGCGTTCGGTCGATATACTTACATTGTTAAATGTTTGAGTCATTTTTATCATCTCCATAAACATATTATAATAAAAGTACTTACTTATGTAGATACAAAAGTGAAAGGTTTGAGGAAATGATGATGCTATAAGCGAGACATCTATTTTTATATCGTTGCGTGGCGTTATCATCTATCATAGCAATCTCATCGTAAATCGGTTATAATTTTTAAATTAAGCGACAGAGTATGAGCCTTTCCAAATTGGATGCAGATCGAAATATATAAAAGTAGGTGACGGAGATGACGCGATACATACCCACGGATCGAGAGGTTACAAATCTGGTGACATTGGCAGGGCGTATTTTATTAGAATGTGGTGCTGAGGCGACGCGTGTGGAAGATACGATGACGCGGATTGCACAAAGTTACGGGTATGAAGAGACACAAGGTTATGCGCTCAATATTTTTATTAACTTTTCATTATCACCTGACCACGAAACCCGTATGGTGAGAATTAAAAAGAACGATACGAATTTAAGAAATATTTATTTAGTGAATCACGTTTCGCGTCAAATTGCACGACAGGCGATTGATTTTAAAGACGCTTATGCGATGTTGAAACAATTAGAACATGAACAAGGGCGGTATGCATTAGGACACAAAATGTTGTTTGCGGGACTCATCTCGATGGGCTTTTTATATTTACAGGGTGCTACATGGGTCGACTTACTTCCTGCAGTGCTTGCCGGTGCAATGGGTTATTTCGTGACAGAATGGATGAAAAGTAAAGAACTCACATTATTTATTCCTGACTTTTTAGGCGCCATTGTGATTGGGTTAATTGCGATACCATTAAATCATTGGTTGGGCAGTCCTAATATCGGTGCTACCATTACTGCTGCGGTGATGCCGATTGTACCGGGCGTCTTAATTACGACAGCCATTCAAGATTTATTCGGACGTCACATGCTGATGTTTACCGCCAAATTTTTAGAAGCGATTGTCACATCATTTGCGATTGGTGCAGGGGTGACGACAGCGTTTCTCATCTTGTAGAAGGGGGCAACCATGACGATAGTATTCATTTTCATATGTAGCTTTTTAACCTCTTTTTGTTTTGCATTTGTGTATGATGCGCCGAAGCGGTTGTTTTTACCGGCTGGTTTATGTGGCGGTTTCGGTTATTTAACGTTTCATATCGCTTTTGAAATATTCGGTATCGACAGCATATACGCGAGTTTATATGGCAGTTTTATTCTCGGCATCATTTCGCATATCATGGCACGTCAATATAAATCACCCGTAATTCTGTTCATGGTGCCCGGTATTATTCCGTTAGTGCCAGGAAGTATATTCTTTAAAGCGACACAACAATTGTTGACATTAAACTTTAATGAAGCGAGTGACATTTTCGTTCGTGCTACATTGATTGCTGGCGCGATTGCGGTCGGATTGTTAATTTCGGATCAAGTGGCGAAGTCATTTATTCGTAAACCGATTGCGATATTGAAGTTGCCCGCTAAAAAATAGTGTACAGATTTCAAGTTAGTGGCTGTATATGACTAGAAAAGCGCCAGTATGGATGGAGTAAATGAAACTTCAACCTATACTGGCGTTAGTAATGTATTAACTGTTGGGCTTTCCGATTAAAAACAAAGAAAGACATACAGTTAACATGGCAACAATCAAAGCAAACACCACGGTTTCATAAAAATGATCAAACGTAGGGTGAAAATAGCGCGCTGTGCAATAGACTAAAAAAGTGATTAATCCTATTTTAAGCGCATAAATGAATCTCTCCATCTCATCACCTTCTTAATCACACCGTCCAGTGGCATTGAGTAGACGTGAACTGGCGTGTTTTTTTCATGATGCTTTTGTTAATGATTTTCACTTTATCACAATTCCCTATTTTTAAAAATAATAATCAGTTTTAGCGTGAACATTTAATATCATTTATTGAAGTGTATTTTCATTTGGCGTGCAATAAAAAGGTTTGACATAGAAAGCGCTTAACTTCCTCTAGATAGCGCATTGTTAAATATGCTATACTATTTAAAAAATTAATACAATTTGGGATGTTCTATTGAAAACAAAGGGGGATGTATCATGAACAATCCAAACGAATCAAGATTGTTAACTTTTTTTACTGACAAAAAGAAGGATCCATCGTACACATTGGCTCAAGCAATCGGACTCGTCCTCGGACCATTATTGTTCGCATTGATTTTACTTTTTGTTCGGCCGGATGATTTAGCTTTCAAAGGGGTTTACGTCCTTGCGATTACAGCTTGGATTGCGATTTGGTGGATTACGGAGGCCATTCCAATTCCAGCGACAAGTTTATTGCCACTCGTGCTGTTGCCGTTAGGACATGTCATGAACAGTGCAACCGTATCCGCGCAATACGGGAATGATATCATTTATCTGTTCTTAGGTGGTTTTATTTTAGCTATTGCGATGGAACGTTGGGACTTACATACACGGATTGCGCTCACGATTATTAGCAGTATTGGTACGAGTACAGGGCGCATTTTACTTGGTTTCATGGTCGCAACAGGTGGTTTATCGATGTTTGTATCGAACACAGCTGCGGTAATGATTATGATTCCGATTGGTTTGGCGATTATTAAAGAAGCCAATGCATTGAGAACGAAAGCGGATAGTGATGAAAGTATTCAAAAGTTTGAACGCTCACTTGTGCTCGGTATCGGTTATGCCGGCACTATTGGAGGGTTGGGCACACTAATTGGAACGCCGCCGTTAATCATTTTAAAAGGGCAATATGCGACAAACTTCGGCGGTGAACTGAGCTTTGCGAAATGGATGATTGTCGGTGTACCCACAGTCATTTTACTGTTATTTTTAGCATGGCTGTACTTCAAATTTATCGCATTCCGTCATGATATGAAAACATTGCCAGGCGGTCAAAAGGTCATCAAAGACAAATTGGACGCGTTAGGTAAAATCAAGTATGAAGAAAAAGTCGTATTCGTCGTCTTTTTATTAGCGAGTTTTTTATGGATTTCACGTGAATTTTTATTATCTAAATGGGCTTTCACAGAACTTGTGGCAGATGGGACGATTGCGATGTTCGTGTCCATTTTACTATTTTTAATTCCAGCGAAACACCAACATAAGCGCATTTTAGATTGGTCTGTCGCAAAAGAATTACCGTGGGGCGTACTCATTCTATTTGGTGGCGGTTTAGCCTTAGCCAAAGGGATTCAACAAAGTGGACTCGCGGCGTGGCTCGGTGAACAGCTGACGTTGTTAAAAGGGGTCAGCCCGATTATTATCGTCGTGGTCATTACCGTGTTCATCTTGTTCTTAACGGAAATCACATCCAATACAGCGACAGCTACGATGATTTTACCGATATTAGCGACACTGTCTGTAGCGATTGACGTCCACCCATTATTGTTAATGGCACCTGCTGCGATGGCGGCTAACTGTGCGTACATGTTGCCAGTAGGGACACCACCGAACGCGATCGTCTTTGGTACAGGTAAAATTCAAATTAAAGAAATGGCAGTCAAAGGATTTGTCATGAACTTAATCAGTATTGTCGTGATTATCGTCGTCGTGTACTTTATCATGCCGCTCGTGCTCGGAATTGATATTACAAACAGTATTCCGATTAAAAAATAATAAGACGCATATATTGATAGGCGTTGAACTACAGTCTGGATGTATTTTTAGATTGCAATGTTCAATGTCTATTTTTTCTGTGCTTGACTACTATATAGTTCAACTGTACAATGCAACTATACAGTTAGACTATATAGTGTGTGGTGAAAATAAATGAAAAAAAGACCTCAACTTGTCCCGTTATCAGAAACAATGCATTACATTTTATTAGCATTACGGCAACCGTTACATGGCTATAGTGTGATGACTTATGTCCAAGAGTTAAGCTTAGGTCAAGTACAAATCGCTGCTGGCACATTGTACGGGGCATTAGAAAATTTAAGTAAACATGGCTATATTCAAATGATTAGTGATCCGAAAGAACGACGCAAAGTGTACCAAATCACAGCACGAGGCGAAGAAATTTTGAAACTTGAAACAGAACGCTTGGAACATTTAGTGTTACTTTATCAACAAGGAGGGACGTCAAATGGGAATGCGTTATAAAAAATGGAGATGCTTTTTTGATCCTCTCAAAGAAGAACAGTGGTTGAATCATCAACTTCAACAAGGTTATCGTTTAGTTAGAGTGTCGAGCTTAGGTACTTATTATTTCGAAAAAGCGACTGAACCTCATATCGTACGCTTAGATTATCAAGAAATTTATAGCCGCCAAAAAATGGATGATTATCTTGCTCTATATGAATCATTTGGTTGGCAGCACGTATACGGCTATCGATTTGGTTGTACGAATCAATATTGGATGAAAGCAGGGGATGAGACAGAAGTGCTGTTTTCTGATCGTGAGTCTTTAAGCAATTATTATAAACGTTGGCTGAAATTTTTGAATGGGTTGCTTTTAGTATTTTTCGCATTATTCATTTCTAATTTAACTAAAAGTCCTTTCGCAAGTGATATTTTCTTAACTCCGGGACTATGGGAGAAGGAAGGTGCTGAGTTTTGGTTTGCGTACTTATTTGAACTGCCCTTTGCGATAATGCGCCTTGTCGGCAATTTTACTTATTTGATTTTCTTGATACCGTTTTTGGTTGTTTATCATAAATTCAAAAAGAAATTGAAAGCACTCAATGTGTAAGAAAATTGGCTTAGAACATTTGCTCATTTTATAGTAAGTCGTAATATAAGAGAGAGGCTGGAAATTAAGCGCCAGCCTCTTTTTTGGCGAATAAGTGAAACAATAAGGTTCTAATTTGCGTGTTCGTTAACCCAGTCCGCGATTCCTTGCGTAAACGGGAGGAAATTGCCTTCAAAATTTTCTGTTCTTGTGATAAGGATACCGACAAATCCACCATCTTTTAAGAAGACACCAGATCCTGATTGTCCTTCATACGTAGGCAATGATGTATGAACGAAAGTGGCTTTTTGATAGTAATAATCAATGCTACCATCACTGCGATATTGCTTATAACCACTAAACTTGTACGGGTAACCATACGCGTATACGTCAAGCCCCATAATACCGTATAAGTCTTGATCACTGAAAGCAGTAACGGGTGTCTTGAATGGTTTAATATAGTAATGATAGTCTCTACTTTGGTCTGCTTCAGTTCCTTTCAATATCGCAATATCATAGTTCGTATTTGGAATATAGGTACTAATATCCATATAACCAAAAGGGGTACTTAATCCTGATGCTCCCGGATAAATTCTGCCGTTATGTGTCGTAGGGTGATCCCCGCCGCAATGTTTCGCCGTTAATGCGACAGTTGAGGAAATGAGTATGGCCGTACAATGTGAGTGGTCCGCAGATTCGTATTTAGCCGTATATTTACTGTGAGGGTCTTTAACTGTATCTGGGACAACTTCTTGTGTGCCTTTTTTCGCATCAGCAGTATCAATAGGGAAAATGATAAAACAGAGTAGAGACACTAATAATAGAAAGCGTAATTTTTGCATATAATCACTCCTTTAACTTAATTCACAATAACTTTAAAATTTATGAAATAATCATCACGTTTATCCTAAAAATGACAACGGATAATAGCACATGAATGATTACATTAAAATCTTAATTTGCGTGTGCGTTAATCCAGTCTGCAATTTCTTTATTAAAAGGAAGGACATTTGCTTCATCTTTATTTGTTGATGAAACAATAATTCCAAGAAACTTGCTATCTTTTGTAAATACGCCAGACCCTGATTGTCCTTGATAGGCAGGCATATTTGTATCAAGTTGAGGAAGGTATTGACTATAATGAGTGATTTTGCCATCACTGCGATATTGCATAAAGACTCCTCCTTTGTATGGGTATCCGTATGAATAGACATCAGAGTTAACGAACTTATTAAAGTCTTCATCTGTATAACCAGTAACTTTCGTACTAAATGGTCTAATATAATATTGGTAGGCTTTACTTTGATCTCTTAAAAGCCCTCTAATTACTGCTATATCGTACTTTGGATGTGGGAAGTATTCTCTAATATTCATATAACCGAAAGGCGTATTTGGACCTGATGCGCCAGGATATATTGTACCGGCACCTTTTAAGTATTTAGTGCCACCACAATGTTTTGCGGTGACTGCGGCAGTTGATGAAATCAGAATAGCTGTACAAGTGTGACTGATACCTGAAACATATTTTGCCGTATATTTACTGTGCGTGTCCTTAACTGTATCTGGAACAACTTCTTGATGAGGCTCTGTAGCTGTATCTGGAGATGCTTCTTGGGCGTAAGCGTTATCGATAGGAAAAATGATAAAGCATGCTAAAGACAATAGAAGTAACAATTGTAATCTTTTCATATGATCACACCTTTATTTGATTATTTTATCAATCATCATAATCATAAAAAGTATGTATTATTAGTTCAATAGCGTTTTTTCTATGGCTTTATTTTAAAAAGCGCCCAATGACAGATGAATGATAACGTACTGAACATCGATGTGTGGCAAGTGTAAACTGCTTAAAGCATCAATTTGTGGCAATTGACTAATGGGGTTGTCGGAACAGCGGGTATGTATTTTAACACATCGTAGTGCTATTTAAGTATTTCTACCTTGAAAAATTGAGAAAAAAGAGTAAAATGAATAGAGTTAAAAAATTGAGAGGTGGGACGTCGAGGTGAAAAATAAATTTTTGGTTTGCGATGATTGCCAAGCAGTAAATCTTAAAACGTTGACGCAAAAACTGAAAAAGCTTGACCCAGACGCTGAGATTGAAGTGGGTTGTCAATCATATTGTGGACCAGGTCGACGTAAAACATTTGCGTTTGTTAATAACCGTCCACTTGCTGCAACGACTGAAGAAGAATTAATGGAAAAAGTTCAGAAGCAGCTTCAAAAACCACGCGATCCTGAAGAAGAAGAGCGTTTGAGAAAACGTAATGAAGAACGTAAACGTCGCAAAGAAGAACAAGACCGTAAATTAAAAGAAAAATTGGCGAACCGTAAAGCGTAAGTCATTTTTCTTATTCAATATATGCCTATACAAAGAGACGACACTGACCCCAAGTGTAACCGTCTCTTTTTTGTGTGCGCAGATACTTTAACAAAAGCGCGCGTACCGTTGTATCATCTGTACTAACGTCCCTTATATTACTATCATAACTGTGAATTTAATGAGGTTAACGGAAAATTAAACGGTGGACGGAACTTGCTAATGACAGTGCGAAAGAGGAGAAGCCACTTCTTAAATTTAAAAATGATTGCTATTTAACGCAGTAGCTATTTGCTTTTTCAGCACGCATCATCTAGTCATGATTGAACCCCTCCTTTATAACGACGAGAGAGACGCCAATTTAAAAACAAAT
Source organism: Staphylococcus delphini (assembly GCF_900636325.1). NCBI lineage: Bacteria > Bacillati > Bacillota > Bacilli > Caryophanales > Staphylococcaceae > Staphylococcus > Staphylococcus delphini. Next base: position 2,457,113 of record NZ_LR134263.1, on the reverse strand, counting down.
CACAGTTTAAGGGAGATAAAACTTTTGTCATCATCGACTCACTTCATTGCAACAACTTGCGCTCTAATTTATGAGTGTTGACGAAATAAGTAGAACTTGCATCGAAAGGACCCGTGTGAACGGAATGAAGCATGTTGACCCGACCATTTCTAACCACAGAAACTTGCACGCACAGACAAATGTTGTTGACGTAAGATTGCCAAGACGGACGAGACTCCCGAGGGATCAGCTGAACCGGAAAATCCACCAACGCTTCAACCAGTGTCACCGTAATATCAAAGCGTTGGTTAGTTGTAGGTTCAGCCCTGGGAAAGCGAGTCCGTAAGGGCAATCGTTAGTCAACGCACATGTTAAAAAAACCAAGTTGCTGCAACGAAAACAAGTACAATCATAAAGCCTTTTCCACGCGGGCTCGCCCTTAATTTATGATATAATAAAAAGTATTCTAGCAAGCAATAAGGAGCGAAATGTGGAATGTATGAAGTAAGAATTGCTACACCCGATGATGTAATAGGTATCCGCGATGTTGCGACGAAAGCGTGGTACAATACGTACTTAAATATTTATGCAGCTTCAACTGTGAATGAACTCCTCGCAGCTTCATATAACGAAGAGCATTTACGTAAACGATTAGAAGAACAATTATTTATGGTTGCGATTGAAGATCAAGAAGTGGTCGGTTTTGCGAATTTTATTCAAGGTAGTGAACTGTATTTGTCTGCGCATTACGTACGCCCACATTCTCAAAATAAAGGATACGGCCGTTTACTTTTAGAACAAGGCCTCGCGCATTATGAAGGTCAATATGATGCGGTCTATTTAGAAGTCGATACGAAAAATGAAAAAGGTGTCGCATTTTATGAACAAGAAGGCTTTGAAATCATTCGTACATATGAACATGTGATGTACGGTGAAACGATGAATCTCGCACTCATGAAAAAGCCATTAAACTAAATGCGAACAAGGAGGGTTTTGATTGACAGAAACAGCTTATGTTACACGTAAGTTATCAGAAGAGAAAGTGTTCAAAGATCCCATTCATCGCTATATTCACGTTCAAGATCAGCTGATTTGGGATTTAATCAAAACAAAAGAATTTCAACGGTTGCGTCGGATTAAACAGCTTGGGACATTGAATTTAGCTTTTCACACTGCTGAACATAGTCGTTTTGGTCATTCCCTCGGTGTGTACGAAATTGTCCGTCGCATGATTGATGAGACGTTTAAAGATCGCCCAGAGTGGAATAATGCCGATCGTCCACTCGCGATGTGCGCGGCGTTGTTGCATGATTTAGGTCATGGCCCGTTTTCGCATAGTTTCGAAAAGATTTTTAATACCGATCACGAAGCCTATACACAAGCGATTATTATGGGCGATACGGAAGTGAATGCGGTATTGCGCCGTGTGAGTGAAACATTTCCGGCTGAAGTGGCAGAAGTGATCAATAAAACGCATCACAATGCATTGGTCGTGTCGATGATTTCGTCACAAATTGATGCGGACCGTATGGATTATTTACAACGAGATGCTTATTTTACAGGGGTGTCTTATGGTACGTTTGATATGGAACGGATATTGCGATTGATGCGCCCTTCAGCAGATGAAGTGTTGATTAAAGAGAGCGGGATGCATGCGGTTGAAAACTTTATTATGAGCCGTTATCAAATGTACTGGCAAATTTATTTCCATCCGGTGAGCCGTGGTGGTGAAGTGGTGTTGAATCATTGCTTTAAACGTGCGAAATATTTATACGAGCAAGGTTATAAGTTTAATATTCCGCCGCGTGATTTTGTGCCTTTTTTCGAAAATCGTGCGACTGTTGAAGAATACGTCCAATTAGATGAAGCGGATGTGACGTATTACTTGAAACGTTGGATTGATGAAGACGACCCGATTTTAAGTGATTTGGCACGACGCTTTATTCATCGCGATTTATTTAAATTTTTACCGTTTGATGGCTCGATTATTACGATTACGGAGCTCCGTGATTTATTTGAACAAGCAGGCATTGATCCAGATTACTATTTTGTGAGTGATTCGTTTTCTGATTTACCTTATGATTACGATCGTCCAGGTTCCAATCGTCAACCCATCCACTTACTACAAAATAATGGCGGGATTCGTGAAATTAGTAGCCAATCGTTAATCATTTCAAGTATTACGGGGATTAAACGTGAAGATTATAAACTGTATTACCCGAAAGAACTGATTATGAAAATTGAAGATCCAGAGCTTAAAGGGAAAATCATTAACTTATTAAATGAGCTGAATTAACCGTTTAAGTGTTTAATACATGCACAACTTGAACGATACATTTTAAAAAGTATGAAAAGATTTGGAGGTACAATGAGATGGCTGAGAAAAAAGGGTTTAACTTTAATATTATCAAGAACGATCCACTCGATGGGCATAAAGGGACAAATATTGGTTCGATCAGTCTCGATAATATTGCGCCCGTTTTTATCGATATCGAAACGCAAGAAGCCTTTATCGACATTGGTGCCATGCATGCACGTGCAGCAGTAGAACGTGGTGTGAAATGGATTACTGATAAAGAGACTGTCGATGTCGAAGGGGCAAAAGCGTACTGGCTATGTTGGGTGACAACAGAGCGCGGTGAACAAGGTCCTTACTATGCGGGGGTAACTGCGGCGTATTTATTAGTGAATAAAACGATTCGTCGTGGCTATAAAAGTATGCCAGAACATGTCAATATGATGGATAAATCGATGAAACATAAAGTCATTGTGGATCATATTGGTGCAGAAAATCGTCAAATATTAGCAGATTTTCTTAAAACGCACAATCCTGACATGTGGGCGAATGCATCAGAAACGTTACACCAAGCGTTTGAAGATACGAAATAAGGTGAGACTTCATTGTAGTTTGCGTCATGCCGGCCAAAGGTGACTTGATTTCTAAACAACTTATGCGAAGTGACTTTAGAAGGGAGTCACCTTGTGCATTTTGGCCATGATGTTGACTCAAATCGCGCGACAAATGTGAAATTTTATACGTTCAACACATGTGAGATGTGATATAATGGCAAGTATTATTTGATGAAGTAAGGTGAATATGACCATGGAGCATAACATCAAAATTGATGTCCATCAAATTGTGAAAAGAGATGCGGAAAAAGAGCATTTTTCACATCAAACAACGGGCCAATGGTTGAAAAAAGGTGAGGATTGGATTCGTTACCAAGAACAAATTGAAGATGCCACTGTCAATGTAACGATTAAACTGACAGATGAGAGTGTCAAGTTGATGCGTAAAGGCGATATCAATATGAACATGCATTTTATCGAAGGGCAAGATACGACTACTTTTTACGAATTGCCTCATGGAAAAATGGTGTTGACGGTGCATACGATGAGCATCCTTCATTTTGTGACACCGGATGGCGGTAAGTTAAAAGTGCATTATGCATTATTCCAAGGTGATGAAAAAATGGGCACCTATCAATACGAAATGAAATATAAGGAGATATAAGATGAATATTATTGATCAAGTGAAACAGACATTGATTCAAGAAATCGAAAAAAGTATTCAACAAGCGAATATAGTTGAGTCGATTCCTGAAATCAAAATCGAAATTCCAAAAGACACGAAAAATGGAGACTATGCGACTAACATTGCGATGGTGTTGACGAAACTCGCGAAACGTAACCCAAGAGAAATCGCGCAATTGATTGTGGACCATTTAGATACTGAAGCGGCACATGTTAAAAAGATTGATATTGCGGGACCAGGGTTTATTAATTTTTACCTTGATTCAAGTTATTTGAATGCGGTGATCGATCAAGCTTTAGAGCAAGATACGCAATTTGGCCGTGTAGCAGAATCGAAAAATGAAAAAATATTAGTGGAATACGTCTCAGCGAACCCGACTGGCGACTTACATATCGGACATGCCCGTAACGCCGCAGTAGGGGACACGTTATGCAATATTTTAGATGCAGCGGGTTATGACGTGACAAGAGAATATTACATTAACGATGCAGGGAACCAAATTACGAACTTAGCGAAATCCATCGAAGCCCGTTACTTACAACATTTAGGTCAAGAAGCGGAAATGCCGGCAGACGGGTATCACGGTCAAGACATTAAAAATATCGGTGCGGATTTAGCTGAAAAACAACCGAACTTAATGGATTTATCGGATGACGAACGTCTAAAAACATTTAGACAACTCGGTGTAGATTATGAGATGGCGAAATTAAAACAAGACCTCGCTGATTTCAACATTCATTTCGATCATTGGTTTAGTGAAACATCTTTATACGAAAAAGGCGAAATTAAAGCAGTTTTAGAACGCATGAAAGACAATGGTTACACGTATGATCAAGACGGCGCGACGTGGTTACGTACGACTGATTTCAAAGATGACAAAGACCGTGTGTTAATTAAAAAAGATGGTACATACACATACTTTTTACCAGATATTGCGTACCACTATGATAAATTCCAACGTGGCAACGACAAATTGATCAACTTATTCGGTGCGGATCACCACGGCTATATTAACCGTCTGAAAGCGTCACTCGAAACGTTCGGTGTGGATAGCGACCGTCTAGAAATTCAAATTATGCAAATGGTGCGTTTAATGCAAGATGGCGAAGAAGTGAAGATGAGTAAACGTACAGGTAACGCGATTACATTAAGAGAAATTATGGATGAAGTCGGTATCGATGCGGCGCGTTACTTCTTGACGATGCGTAGTGCGGATACACATTTCGATTTTGATATGGCGCTTGCGAAAGAGCAGTCTCAAGACAACCCGGTTTACTATGCACAATATGCACATGCGCGTATTTGTTCGATTTTACGTCAAGCAGAAGCACAAGGGTACCAAGTCGAAAAAGGGGCCGATTATCAAACGATTACTAACGATAAAGCCATTGAATTGTTGAAGAAAGTCGCGGAATTCGAACCGATGATTGAAGGTGCAGCAGAAGCCAGAGCACCGCATCGTGTGACGAATTATATTCAAGACTTAGCCGCACACTTCCACAAGTTTTACAATGCAGAAAAAGTATTAACAGAAGATCAAGCGAAAACACAAGCACATTTGGCATTAATTGATGCTGTACGTATTACATTACGCAATGCATTACAATTGGTTGGTGTCACTGCACCAGAACAAATGTAAATGAAAAGGGCAATTTCAGTTCGTCAAGTGCTGAAGTTGCCCGCTTTTTTACGATTTTAGTCAACAGTAAAAAGAAATGATACTTATCACTTTGCTATTTGAAATAAGAGGAGATAGAAAAAAGATTTATATGGGTGCTTATGGTGATATTGAAGTTCAAAACCTATGATCATAGAAAATTAGGAATAGCTGGGAAAATGGTTGTTTATATACTCATGTATAATTTTCTTTAATTTTGTACATCTAAACCAAGCAATAATTTTAAGTTGCTAAAAATTCTGAATTTTGATAATATAGACTTAAGGGGAAGGGATATTAATGACACATCGTTTAGAAAAAGCAGTATTTTCAAAAGAAATAAGAAATGAATTGAAACCATTGATAAAGAAAAATAATTATATAAACATCATAGCATTATTATTCGATTGGATTATAATATTGGGGAGTGCTTTAGCTTCTATATATTTTAATAATATTTTTGTTTATATTTTAGCTATTGTATTGATTGGTAGTAGAATGAGAGCTTTTGATAATTTAATGCACGAGGCCTGTCATAGATCATTATTCACAAATAGATTTATGAATAAGTGGGTAGCTTGTTTTTTTGTTGCTTTTCCAATATTTACGAGTTATACAGCATATTGTAATTCACATTTTAAACACCATAGAAATTTATGGGATGAAGAAAATGACCCCGATACTCAAAGATATAGATTAGTTGGTTTAGACAAGCCACAGAAAAGTACAAAAGCATTTGTAAAGAACCATATAGTGAAGGGTGCTTTTATTATTTCATGTGCCTAAATACATAATGGGGACTATATCAGCTAATTTATATACTAAAGAGGTTCCAAAGTCAGAACTTTGGGTTAGGAATGTATTGTAAATGGCGGTTATAAAATGTAGGAAAATGGCGGAATGAAAATGCTGTTTTTCCTACATTTTTTATTTTCTAAAATATATAATCATGTCTTAACTCAATCTTTGAATGGAGGTTGTTTGATTGAGACATGATATATACGAAGGAGTGTCATTTTACATTATGAAAGGCATAAAACCAAATTACGCTGAACTGGCTAGACAATATCATTGTGATCCAAGGACAGTAAAAAAATATTATGAAGCTGGGAAAGGCAATGAGTTGAAAAAATTAAAAACAAGGAAAACGACAAAGAGAGTATCAAAATTAGAACCCTATAAAACGCTCATAGACGAAAAATTAGAGCTAGGTTGTACGGCTATGGCGATTTATAAATATATTACTAAAAAAGGATATGAAGGCAAATATACGATTCTTAGAGAATATTGTAAGAATAAAAAAGGAAAGGAAATTAAAAAAGCAACTATACGGGTAGAAACACGCCCCGGTATAGCTGCTCAAGTAGACTGGAAAGAAGATATGGTCATGCATGATAAATTTGGGAAACGTTATCAATTTAATATCTTTCTTTACGTTCTACACTATTCAAAAATGAAGTATATCACATTAACTTGGGATAGAAAACAAGATACATTATTTCAATGTTTGAAAGAATCTTTTGAGTACACTGGAGGTGTTCCTAAGGAAATATGGTTCGATAATATGAAAACGGTCGTTGATCGTCCTAGAACACAATATAGAAAAGTGGTATTTAACACCCTTTTTCATCAATTTAGTAAAGATGCAAACTTTGAACCCATCGCGTGTAGGCCTTATAGGCCGCAAACCAAGGGCTCTGTGGAATCTTTAGCTAAATTTGTGGAACAACGTTTAAGGCCCTACGATTACGAATTTTATGACGCTGTTGAACTTATCAGTCTTGTCAATCACTTTTGTCATGAAATGAACCATAACGAAATATCGCAAGCAACTGACTGCTATCCAATTGATTTATTCAATTCTGAAGAAAAACATCTATTGAACCCGTTTAATGTGCAGTTACTAAACACCTATGTCGAAGATGAATGCATTCGAATTGTTTCTAAAGAGTCGATGGTTAATTTTAGAAAAGGTAAATATTCAGTACCTACAAAGTTTATTGGTGAGGAGGTTGAATTAATCTTTAATGAATTGACTGACAAATTATCCATCTACTTTGATGCCGAGTTAATTAGAACCCATCATTTATCGGAAAAGAAATTCAATTATGTTACCAAAGATATGTGTGAGATATTGAAGTCTGACGCATTCAAGCACAAAGACGATCAAGAAATTCTTACGTATATCGAAGATTCATTATTAAAATATGACGAGGTATAGGAGAAACAGATATGTATACAGACCATCAAAAGCTATTAGAAAACTTTCAACAGCTCAATCTAAAAATGATTAAAGACTATTATCCGAAGTATTTAGAATCACTATCCAAGAATCAAAAATCTTTAACTGAAATTTTACTTGAGTTGACAGAAAAGGAAGTAGAATATCAAGCTGAACAAAAATTTAAACGTGCTATTAAGTTAGCACGTTTCCCTAAGGTTAAATATTTAAATGACTTTGATTTCACGTTTCAGCCAAGCATTAATAAACAAGAAATACTCACATTAAAATCCATGCATTTTCTAGAGAAGAGTATCAATATATGCTTCTTAGGTAATAGTGGTGTCGGTAAGACACATCTAGCAATATCGCTAGGCGTAGAAGCTTGTAAACAAAATATCAAAACTCGATTCTATACTTTTAAAGAATTAATTGAACTCTTAACCACTTCAGAGGAGAAAGGAATCATCAATAAAACTTTAAAACAATTAAACAGAATTGAACTACTTATTATTGATGAGATAGGCTATACACCCATTTCAAAAGAACAGGCAGACCTCTTCTATCAATTGATGTCACTAAGATATGAAATGAAATCCACGATCATAACGACGAATATCCCTTTTTCTAGTTGGGGCGACTCATTTAGTAACAAGATAGCGTCAGCAGCCATTATTGATAGACTTATTCACCATTCAAAAATATTTAAAATTACAGGCGATTCATACCGACTTAAAGACTATAAAAGTGAAAAAAGTTTAAACATACGTCATTCTTAAACCGCCAAAAAACGACATTTTCAAACCGCCATAAAACAACATTTTCAAACCGCTATTGACATGTATTTTGGGTTGCTATAATTACATTATCAATTATTTTTAATTTTTGGTGGTATATCATTTTATATTGGATAGTCCCAACTTTAACAACTTTTCAGATAATAAGGTATTGGGCAGAAATGGCAGAGCATTCGGGCTTAAATAATGGTAGTGAGCTTACGGCTAGTAGGAATACATTTGGTATGCCATGGACTATTTTTATTTTTCACCCACATCATGATAATTATCATTTAGTTCATCACCTGTTCCCAGCTATACCACATTATAACTTAAGAAAAGCACATGAAATTTTAATGAGAGATGATTCATATAGAAATGCTCATCATTGTACAGGTTTTTTTAAAACTACTTTACCTGGGTTTTATAGTGTGGTTAAAGATATATGTACGCCAAATAACGAAAGAAAAGAGAGTTAATCTATGTTGCAAGCTTTAATACATGGAATTTTATTAGCATTAGGCTTGATTTTACCATTAGGTGCTCAAAATGTGTTTGTATTTAACCAAGGTGCCAATCATGGGAAAATAAGTAAAGCTTTACCAGTCATTATAACGGCTGGATTATGTGACACTTTTTTAATTGTAATTGCTATTTTAGGTGTTTCTTTAATCCTGATATCTATGCCAACTTTGCAGCTTGTCATTTATATGATTGGTTTTTTATTTTTAATGTATATGGCATGGTCTTTGTGGAAAGAAAAGCCTTCGAATATTGAAGAAATAGAGCCGATGCGTCCTAGAAAACAAGTGCTGTTTGCTTTATCTGTTTCTTTGTTGAATCCGCATGCGATAATGGATACTGTAGGTGTCATTGGAACAAGTGCTGCGGTATATGCGGGGTACAACAAAATTATTTTTTCTATAGCGACCATTTCTGTCTCGTGGATTTGGTTTGTATTTTTAGCGATACTCGGAAAACTAACAGGAAAAGTGGATAAAACAGGTAAGTATATTGTGATTTTAAATAAGTGTTCCAGTATCATTGTATTGATTGTTGGCTTAATAATATTAAAAAACATTATTGAAATTTTAAATTAAGGGGGGATGGTACATAGAAAATTTTGATGCCATTGATGCTTTTTTGTTAAACTTGCCCTCCCTATGATTTATTGTTTTGATTGCCCAGAAGGCTTCGCGTTCCTAGGGGCTGATCCTACAACTCAATTTGGCTTAATTGAAGAACACACTTAATGGAAGCCAAATTGGATTTTCCGGACCAGCTGATCCCTCAGGAGTCTCAGCCTTCTGGGCAATCTTTTTATCAAATACAGTCACTCAGGGCAAGTTTCTATGAATGAAGACACACAATAGTATTCATTTTTATGTCCAATTCCTCCTTATTTTTCGACGATTTAATCATCATTAGTGGATATTCATCCATAAATAAAAACAGAGACTGGAAAACATAATCTCCCAGTCCCTCTTTGTTAAAAGTTCTGATGAGATGTAAAAAACATTTAGTCAGGGCTTTTTAGATATGATTAAAAAATAAAGCACTTTCCGTATTATTATCATCAAACTTGTAGCAGCTATTCCTCAAGAAGCTTTCCCCATATGATAACCACAGCAACCCTTCATCAGACTACCTAAAAATAATGTTAAAAATCATACTCAATTAACGGGTTAAAGCATTGAAGCCATTTAAAATTGCATTGGCATTGTCGTCTATAATGATTAGCGATAAGGCTTCGTAAATCGAATGATGAACATACTCAGTTCGAACAATAGTATCAAAGGGAAGGACAATAAAATATTTAACATCACGTCAGGCGGTGCAATCAAGCTGGCCAATACGAAACATCCAAAATACACATACTTGCGATAAGGGCGTAACATAGTCGCATCAATCAGCTCGAATTTGGCTAAACCAATAAACAAAATGGGCAATTGGAAAATAACGCCAAAGAAGAGTGACCATCGCAATAGTTCTGTTAAATATTGTTTAAATCCAATCACCGGATCAATTGACATTAATTGTGACAAATTGAATGAATACTGAATGATAAGTGGAAAAATGAGCCAGTAAGCCAGTACGATACCCGTCAGAAACAACATCACGGAAATGAGGCTATATTTATAAACGAATTGGCGCTCAATGTCTTTTAAACCTGGCGCGATAAATGCCCACAATTGATAAAAAAGCACGGGAGAAACGATACATAATGTACAAAATAAGATAATCATAATGTAAATCTGTATCATTTCGGTAAAACTAAAGGCATGCAACTGGACGCCATTTTGAGCTATAGCGTGAATGAATGGCTGAATCCACCAATGTGATGAAATGTAGACTACGATGAGTACGAGGCCAAACGTCATACCTATTTTGATTAACCGTGCTCTCAGTTCGTTAAAATGATTGAGTAACGATAACTCATTTGTGTTCTTGTTTCGTAGATTTTGTACTGGGTGTGTCTAATGATTCGTTATCTTCTGTAATATGTTCTGTGGCAGATTTAAATTCGCGTAACGTTGAACCGATTGCACGACCAAATTGAGGTAACTTTTTCGGTCCAAACAAAATGAGCGCAATAACACTAATGATAATGAGACCTGTTGGACTTGCCATACCTAAAACAAACGTACCTTCTAGCATAAAAATCCCTCTTCTCTTAAAATTTTTCTAATCACCTTTAGCGATACAAGTCATCATATGAATCCATTTTAAAGCAATAGATGTGCGATAAACGAACCATCATCAATTTTCTCAACGCATTCAACATTTGCATTAAAGAGGCTGAACATAGAAAATTTCAAGCCTCAATCCATTCATAGATTTCTGATTCATTAATGACTTTAAAGTAGTTGAAAAATGAGTGTGAATGAGATATAAAAAATGATGCTATTGATTTTCTTCATTTCAAAAACTTGCCCTAAGTCATTACTTTTGATGTAAGAGTGCCCAGAAGTCTAGTCAGCCTTGCGGGGGCAGTACGACGAAATCTTTGTTGCATATGAGATTTCTGTACTGCTCCCAAAATCCACAATGAATGGGTGCGCTGGGAATTAATAAACGGTGTTCCAAAAGCAGGATTTTCGACAGAACTCCCGCGATTTCGGCAAAATTTGGAAATCAATTTTGCTCATCGCTCGGTTCTGCTCAAATCCTAAGCGCTTTTGTCACAACCTCCCCTCAGCCCCTGGAACGCGAAGCCATGAGGGCAATCTAAAACTACATATCATAGGGAGGGCAAGTTCGACGAAAATATTACATCAATAGCATCAAAAAATTTTATGTCCCATCCTTAGCCTCTTAACCAATAACGACTACTTTTGCTTACTTTTCATTATATAAATGAGGACGACGAAAATAATGAAAACAGCTTGTGCGACGATCGTCTCAACGGTTGGATAAAAACCAATCCAACTGAGTGTCGGCACATGTTCTAAACCGTGTCTTGGTATAATATTTAACAATTGTAATTTTTGAATGCTCATACCAAGCATTTTGAACGCCATCACAAAGAGTATAAGCGATAAAAATTTGAAAATGTAATAAATCGGAATGAGTTTCACGATAAAGCGATATAAGAATGCAAAAATCATTAAAACGACCAATGCATACACAATACCGAGGATAAACTGTACGGCGGTAATGTTGCCGACCATCCCCATGTAAAAGACGATTACTTCGACGCCTTCTCTCAATACGGTAATCAATCCGATAACACCGAGCAAGAGGAGGTTACGGTTTTGGATTGCGTTGTCATACATCGACTGCATCATCGCGTCCCAACGTTTCGCATTGGAGCGTTGGTGCATCCAAATCCCTACGATGTACATTAAGAATACAGCCACTAAGCCTAACGTCGCTTCCATACCTTCGCGAAGTACGCCACTATCACCTAGTAAACGGATGAACAAGAATGCGAGCAACAGACTGATAATTAAACCAGCTACGGCACCACTGAGCACACTTGCTGTACCTTTTCTGTCTTTCATTTGACGTGTCATCGTTGTTAATGTCATCACGATGAGTAACACTTCTAAGCCCTCACGTAAAAAGATCAGCATGACATCCCATGCAGTATAGCCTTGTTGACCGACAGTTTCTGCAATATCTTGGTTGATTTCAGTCAATGATTTTTTCACATCTTCTTTGTTATGATCATCTAATATACTTTGATAATAGGGGATGCGATTTTCGATTTTGTTATAAAGACTGATATTTTTCGTTTGAATTTCACCTTCGACATATGGCCAGACTTTAATAAATTGACTGAGAGATTGGTCGGCTTGAGCTAAATCGCCTTTATCAATCGCTTGAATCGCTTTATCGAGATGCGTATTCAAGTCTGTCGCATGGTGTTTCCCTTTATTTTTCGTTGTTGTCGCGTCATCTGCTTGATCGATAGCTGACTTAAAAGATTGCCAACTGGATTCAACCTTTTGCGTATTCAACGGTTCTTTTTCAATCGCAACCCTTAACTGCATTAAATAAACTTCAATTTGTCCATATTGATCGACACTTTTATTTCTAATGACAGATTCGTGTTTCGTCCAAATGGAATTTAATTCACTATTAAGTTGTTTTAATTTGTCTTGATCGTTCGCTTGAATCGCTTTTTTAATCGGTGCCTGTTGTTGATCGATTAATGACTGTAACGTGTTAATTTCTTCTGTATCATCTGATTTGTTGACTGTATTCTCATAAGCAATGAGTGACTTGGTTAATTCTGAAAGCTGGGTCGTTTGTTGTTCAGTCGAGCCCTTTGGATTCAGTGCTTTCAAAGCGGATTGCACATCTTGGCCTTCTTTAGAATCGTCAATGTGCAATGCAGTCACTTGCTTGTCCACTTGGTCAATACTTTGTTTTTTATCCTCATTTGATGTGTTTTTATCTTGTAATGTTGATTTGGCATCTGAAATCGCGACATACACATCACTAAAGTTCGTTTCCGCCGCATCGACATCAGGTAGTCGAACGATGCTAATCAACAATACAGCTATGATGAAGCATTTAACTAAATAGCGATTCACCTAAGTAACCTCCCTTTTTAACGCCTGGGAGAATTAAAAACAAGCCAGACCCTTTATGTGTAATATATTCATTTAATTTATCTACGGCGCCTAAACTGTTTTGAATATCAATAAACTGTTGTGGATGCTTCTGGAATGAAATAAACAGTAGCCCTGCATCATAGTTTCCGGTTTTATCGTTCGTACCACGCATATAATTGTACGAACGACGCAAAATTTCAGTATTCGCTTCTTTGGCTAAACGTGCATGCGCATCTTTCGGAATGACATACTCACCTTGTGCATCTTTCGCGGTTAAATCCATCTCATCAAATTCATCTTTTTTACCTAAAGGGGCACCTGAAGCACGATGACGTCCGAAAGTCGCTTCTTGTTCTTCTAAAGCAGTACGATCCCAAGTTTCAATATGAATTTGAATTTTTCTAAGTACACAATATGTGCCGTACGTCGCCCAACCGTCATCGATAAACACATAGTTTTTGTAAGCTTTCGTATCACGCGGATTTTGTGTGCCGTCTTTAAAAGCCATTAAATTACGCGGCGTTTCTTTCCCTTTACTTGAAATAAAGCCTGTTTCTGACCATTTCACTTGAACGACATCAAGATACGGACGGATTAAGTTATGAATGGCATGGAAAGCGACTTGTGGGTCATCCGCACAAGCTTGAATGAAAATATCGCCACCTGTAATGTCTTTATCTAACTGATCATTTGGAAAGTGCGGTAAATCTTTAAATGAACGGGGTACTTTGTTGTTCAGCCCTAATTTTTGTAAAAAGGATTTACTCACCCCAAAAGTAATCGTCAATTTGTTCGCATCGAGACCCATCGCTTCACCCGTATCAACAGGGGGGAGGAGCGTGTTGCTCGTCGTTTTTCCAATCGCATCCCCGTGCATCATTTTGACTGTGCGCTCAGTCCAAGTTTTAAACATTTGTTGAATTGCAGATTTATCTTTACTTTTTAAGTCTAATACCGCTAAATTAATGTTTTTTTGTGTCGGCGTCGTAATGCCTGGCTGGACTTTACCGTAAAATTGGTACGCTTGATCGGCTTCCTCTTCAGGTGTGTCAAACATCGATTTAAATGAAAAAAGGCTGCCCACACCACTCGCACCAATCGCAACGCCCGCACCGCCAATCCCTAACATTTTAAGGAATGAACGTCTTGAATAAGTCGTTTCGTTATGGTTGTGTTGTTGTGTCATTCTGTAACCACTGCCATTTGGCTCAACGGTTCACCAAGCTCATTGACTGCGTTTGAAAGTTCTTTTTTCTGAGCGTCTGTTAATTCAGTATATAAAATATAACCGTCGCCTTTTTTATATTGATCCAATAAGCCGTTCACTTTATCAAATTTTGCTTTAATTTTTTCGCTTAAAGCTTTATCTTTTTTATCTAAAGTAGGCTTAAAGAGTTCATAAATTTTTTCGGCACCTTCAATGTTCGCTTTGAAGTCATATAAATCTGTGTGAGAATAAATTTCCTCTTCACCCGTAATTTTAGAAGTTGAAATTTCATTCAATAAATCAACAGAACCTTGAAGCATTAATTTTGGTGTAATTTCCAATGTGTCGGCTTTAGCACGTAATTCTTTCGCGTCTTTTAACAATTGATCGGCATCTTTTTTCGTTGTGTCGGTAATCATTTGATCTTCATATAACGCTTTTTCGATTTTATGATAGCCCGTCCATTCGTTTTCCTTTTTCTCTTCTTTTAAGTCAGCTAAACGCGCATCAATTTTAGGGTCTAAATCGCCAAATGATTCAGCGACAGGCTCAGAACGTTCATAATGCATACGAACTTTCGCATACAATGATTTCGCTTTTTCCATATCATCGTTTTTAATCGCTTCAACAAATGATTCCGTCCCAGTGAGGAATTGGTCTAACTCTTTATCTGTAAATTTTTTATATTCTTGTGTTGATTTTTCTAACGCTGCTTTATTTTCTGTATTGTCTTTAGATGATTGTTCCATTGATTTGTCACTATTATCTTGATTGCCACATGCAGCGAACAGCAGTGATGATGCTAATAATACCGTAGTCAACTTTTTCATCTTTTCCACCTCATAGCTATAATAGAGTCCTATCAATTGTCGAAATTATTTGCCATTATAAAACGTTGTATGTATCTCACCCTCTACAACGAAGCCCTTGATATATGAAGAAGCATGTTCTGAAAATCGTATATAATGATAAACGGTCTCTCTCAATTGATAATCATTTTCAATTAATTATATTCCGATGCACAAACACTGTCAATACAGTTTTTTACCGTATTTTATTAGATAGCTTATTAAATATAAATTTCTGTTGATATCGCTTTCAAAAGGAATGGAACAAAGAGTTTTTTGATGTTAACGATGCAATATTTTTGTTAAACTTGCCGGTAATGATTTCTGTTTTTAATGGCTATCATGGCTCTCTATTTAAGTTCAGGCTCATGATACAGTCGATGAAAATGTCTATTAAGGTGGTTTTCAAAAATTTGTACAAAAAATTAATTTAAGACGCCAAAAATCAATGAAAAATGATAAGATAAACAAAAATAAGATGAAAAATGGGAGTGGAAGGATGAAATTAAAATGGTTCGCACCTGTGATTGTCATGGTTGTCTTCATGCTCGCGGGTTGTAACTTCAATACAAATCAGTCGAAGGAGACAGGCAAATCTTCAGATAAAGGTCCGGAACGTATCATTTCGTTAATGCCAAGTAATACAGAGATTTTATATGAACTCGGACTAGGTGATAAGGTGGTAGGTGTTTCTACGGTAGATGATTATCCGAAAGCAGTGAAAGAGAAGCAACAATTTGACGCAATGCAACTTAATAAGGAAGCTTTGATTAAAGCGCAACCGGATTTGATTTTAGCGCATGAATCACAAAAAGCATCTCAAGGTAAAGTGTTGGATAGTTTAGAAGAAAGTGGCATTCATGTTGCTTACGTCAAAGATGCGCACTCGATTAATGAAATGTATGAAACGTTTAATCAAATTGGAAAGCTCACAGGAACTGAACAACAAGCAGAAAAATTAGTGAAAGAAACGAAACATAACATTCAACAGGTGATCGAGACGATTCCGAAGCACAAAAAAGCACCTCACGTGTTTATTGAAATTGCATCCGAACCAGAAATATATACAGCGGGTAAAGGGACATTTATGAATGACATGTTAAAGCAACTCCATGCTCACAATGTGTTTGATGATACGGAAGGTTGGCCGAAAGTGTCTAAAGAACAAATCATTAAGAAAAATCCAGATGTGATGATCGCGACTTCGGGTGTCTCGACAGATGATTATCGTAAGGCTGTAGAACAACGGGGCGGTTTCGACAAAGTTCAAGCAGTGAAAGATGACCGTGTTGTCGCTTTAAATGATGACATGTTATCACGACCCGGACCGCGTTTAGATGATGCGATGAAAATGTTGAGAGATGCTGTGTATGAAAAATAACGTAATGAAGGGCTTCATGAGCATCAGTGCATGGAGCCTTCTTTTAATGGTTGTTTGTGCATACAGTTTATTCAGTCGATTAGAATGGCACACGCCTTTAACAGCGACACTGATTATGGAGGTGCGTCTTCCTAGAACATTGCTCGCCTTGTTTGCAGGCATGGGGCTCACTATAGCAGGGCAAATGTTTCAAATTATCTTGAACAACCCACTTGCAGATAGCTTCACACTTGGACTGGCAAACGGTGCAACAGTGGGGGCGGCACTTGCTGTATTACTCGGCTTACCTTTTGTATGGATTGCGCCTTTAGCGATGGTGTTGGGCATGCTCTCATTAGTCGTGGTGATGACTGTCGCTTATACTATTTCGAGAGGCTATCCAACGCGCGCGCTCATTCTAGCTGGGATACTCATCGGTTCGTTGTTGAATGCAGTGCTGTTTTTACTCGTCCAATTCCATCCGCAAAGACTCCAAAATATTGTGGCGTATATGTTCGGTGGGTTTGGGGCTGCGGAATATCGGGAAGCGGTCGTGGTGATGAGCGTCTTTATCATTATCACATTGCTCCTTATCATGTTAGTTCCAAAAATTAAATTACTGCAAATGAACACGCTCTCGAGTGCTGCATTAGGGCTTCATGTCGAGCGCTTATCGGTGACTGTATTAATATTAGCGACCATGATATCGACAGTCATTATCGGCTTTGTAGGTGTGATTGGCTTTATCGGCATGGTCATTCCGCAATTTGTGCATCGTTTGAGCCGAGGG
Source organism: Staphylococcus delphini (assembly GCF_900636325.1). Classification (NCBI taxonomy): domain Bacteria; kingdom Bacillati; phylum Bacillota; class Bacilli; order Caryophanales; family Staphylococcaceae; genus Staphylococcus; species Staphylococcus delphini. The sequence continues at coordinate 2,439,677 of NZ_LR134263.1, read as the reverse complement.
ACATTACCTTTTAAAATGGTTTTAAATGTTTTAATCGGCGGGACAGCGATGGTGCTAGCAGATGTTTTAGGTGCGCAACTGCTTGACCCGATTCAACTGCCCGCAAGTGTCGTTTTAGCAATTTTAGGCATTCCACTGATGTTTTATCTCATGATAGTTGAACGACCTTAAGCAATTGACTAATATAGTATTATATGAATTTTAAAGAATAAGTAATGAGGTATACCATGGACTTAACAAACATTAAAGCAATTATATTTGATTTAGAGGGAACGTTGTTAGATCGACAAAAATCACGTGAAAAATTTATTGAAGAGCAATACGAACGTTTTCATGATTATTTAGTACGTGTACAAGCCTCAGACTTTCGCAAAAAATTTATCGAACTGGACGACGATGAAGATCATGACAAACCAGATTTATATAAAGGCATCATCAAGCAATTTAATATTGATCGTTTAACATGGAAAGATTTATTTTACGACTTTGAAATGCATTTTTATCGGTATGTTTTCCCGTTTCATGATACGACATATACTTTACGCAAACTGAAGGAAGCCAATTATAAAATCGGTGTGATCGCCAATGGGAAATCTAAAATTAAGCGATATCGTGTTTATGCGCTAGGTATCGAATCGTACGTGACGCATTTGACGACTTCTGAAATGGTGGGCTTTCGAAAACCGCATCCACGTATTTATGAAGAAATTATTGAGAAATTAGACGTCGCACCAGAAGAGGTGGTGTATGTCGGCGATGATGCGTTGAATGACGTCGCGCCTGCTCGAGCAATGGGTATGGTCAGCGTCTGGTATCGTCATGGTGAAAGGAAAGATGAGATTATTCCTTTAGAATCAGAAATGGATTTTGAAATTACAACACTAGAAGAATTATTAGATATTTTAAACATCGAACGGGAGGCTGAAAAGTAATGCATTTATTTAGATCATCAGATGGGACAGCACTGAATTATCGCTCAATGGGGAAAGGTTATCCGATTGTGATGGTACATTCGGTGTATATGAACCATACAGTATTTGAAGATATTGCGAAACGTTTGTCACGTTATTTTCAAGTGATTTTAGTCGACTTGAGAGGGCACGGTTACTCTGACAAACCGTTAGCAATTGATTTTCATGATTATAGCCAAGATTTAAAAGAATTGATGGAGTTTTTATACATCGAATGTGCGACGTTTATCGTGATTGAAATGGGAAGTGCGGTTGCATTAGACCTCGTTCAACGTGATCCAAAGAAAGTGTCAGAACTTATTTTAATTAATCCGACCGTCTCTGGAGAAGGCTTACCACATGAGCGCTTGTTCCGTAAATACGCTGAAACGATTCGAACTTGGAGCGATTCAGAACAAGATAAGTTTTTAGAAAAGCATTTATACTATGCTAAAGGAAAAGTGCGCAAGTTTCTTAAAAGTGTCAATGACTCAGCAGCTTTATTAACAGATTATGAGAAAAATGCAGTGGACCAATCATTTACAGATTTTGAACTCAGTGAACCATTGTCTGAAGTGCAAGTGCGTACACTCGTGATTGCAGGTGTGGCGAATGAACGTATTGCGCCGAGCGAATCTGAAAATATTGCCGAGTTGATGCCAAATGCGACGTACGAATTATTTAAAAAGTCAGGCGTATATCCATTTGTAGAAGAAAAGGAAAAATTCCTCAAAACAGTAAAAAATTTCATGCAAAGAACGACGCATAATATGGACTTGTAACCGTTTTGTAATATAACTGTTATTTTATTGCGATTTAGGGTATGATGATAATGAGCACAAAAAAGAGAGACAAAAGAGGAGCGTGTGCCCTATGAAAAAGCTAGTCAGTGCAATGTTAATAACAGGACTTACATTTTCGGGTATTTATGCAGGTACAGCAGATGCGATGTCAGGGAATACATTAGAATCAGTGAAATCATTACAACACGGCGATCGCACAGTAGAAGGTGTGACAATTGGTGAACGGATGAGTGACGTGTTCCGAGACAAAGGCCATGGGATTCATACGAAAGAAGCATATGGTCATCACCATTATTATGAATTTCATACAAAAGACGGTGTAATGATTGTGACTGCGAGTGGCGCGGGTCGTCATGCGAAGGTAACACGTGTGAGTATGATTTACAATAAACTGAACGGTCCGAAGTATCAAGAGGTGAAGGATCAAGTGAGTGCACGTGCGACTAAACGTGAACATCATAACCATGTCACAGGTGGTAGCGGTTATATTTCAGATGGCGAAGTGGCATACCAATTTGCGACTTCTACACCAAAAGATCAAACATTGAAGCTTTATCGCATTGATGTTGAGTAATGTGCGACGCGACTGAACAAACGGAAGCGTCTACACGCCACGTCTCACTTCTGATATAATGGTGCTATCAAATGAGACGGAGGATTTTATGAGACCTAATGATCGGACTTTACTGGAGAATGTAGAAGATTACTTTACGCACAAAGGTGTATCTCCAAGTTTAATCGACGACGTTAAAGAAAATTTGAGAAAAGATATTCAAAAATCAGAAGCGGAAGATAAAGACTATATCGAATATCGTCAAAAATCTCCGGCTGAAATTATATTAACGATACAAAAAAACTTATTTATATTACAGTTCAATCCAGTCGTATTTTTTATCATCAACTTTATCTTAATTTCATCGCTCTATGACAAGCAACTGGTGCCATTCGGTGCTGCGACAGGTTTATCTCTCATATATATGCTTGTCATGTTGCCGATATCGATCATGATATATACGCGAATCATGCACAAAAATTATCTGTATCGCAATAAAATAGAGAGTTATGCAGGCGGGGCTTTAGCCGTTTTCGCCCTCATCCTCATTTTAATGAATGCGTTTGATTTGAACTTAGGTATTCATGTTGTGACGCATTATGCACATATTGCGATGGCAGTGATTGGCGTGATTGTAACGAGCTTTGGATTGTATAAAAAGTATTTAGAATACACGGGAATTGGCTTATTATTACTCCAAAAGACCATTGATGTGATTATTGCTGATGATCAGGCGGCTCAGCTCATTTCCATTGCGATTTGGGTGATGATTTTAGTGTTGATTATTTTCTACACAATTGAATTGTCAGCGAGTAAACGGACATAAATAGCATCCAAGCAATATAAAATCCCCTTTCGAAGCGTGTTTCATTAAGAAATGTCACTTGGAAAGGGGATTTTAGTATGGATTAAACAGAATAAGAAAGTAAAACCACTCGTTGTAGTCGTACAAAAAACAACGAGTGGTTTTACTTTACACTTGCACGTATGCTCAATAAGCCCCATACGCTTCATGATTCATGCTTTGTCCCAAAATTACTGTGGTCGAATATCTGTAGATTTGATTGTTTCATTAACGCGGTCTAATAAAGCGTTGATTTTTTCACGTTGCTGATCGTTAATTAAAATCAGTACCGTACGTTCATCGTTTTCATTACGGCGTTTATCGAAATATCCTTCTTGAGATAAGTTTTTAACAGCTTTCACAACTTGTGGTTGCTTATAGTTTAAGTTGTTAATAATATCTTTTAAATAATATTCCTCTTCAATTCTATAGCTTAAGTGTGTTAAAACTGCGAACTCTTCAAAACTAATTTTAAATTCCTTTTTAATCACACTTTTTAATCTATCAGCGTATGTCACCATAGATAATAACTCAAAACAATCTTTGACTCTTGTAACAGCCATACTCATAACCTCCCATATATATTACCCTTAAACGTGTTTTGAAATATAATACTTGATATATTACATCTCAATAAAATCCCGTTAACACCTTATATTATAGCAAATGAAGTGTATACAACACCACTAAAATGCACTAGTATAAATCTTAATATATTTAATTCGAACGGAATTATTTAATATATTATATCTAATGGGCCTGCATTTGTAAAATAAGACACTTCAACGTTTTACAACATTATAATGATCATAATCAATATTCGAAGTGAGCACGATAAGGTGTCATATATGGTCATTGATCCGTAATTTGCAATTAAATAACTAGAATAACGCAAAAAAAGCAAAAAAGAATTTAATGTTGTGTTTAACTTGGTTCTAAAATATTTGCATTGGGATTCCTAACAACTTTTCCACCAATAAAAACACCTTTATTAATTAAAAGTTGCTTATTTATTTTATCATAATTTATTATGCATTTGATGAATTTACAGTTTTTACATATAACTAGAAATGGCTGATTCAATAATATTTAAGCTGGTCATATGATAAAGGGAAGTTCAATTTTGAGGTTAAAATGAATTCAAATTGGTAACGACTTAGCAGATGAAAAAATATTTAGATATGTGTAAGGGGACTTTCTTTGAATAGCAAGATAGGTTTAAAATATAGATAACTAAAGGGTTTAGAAAGATTGTATAGATGAGGAAATCCGAGTGTAATGGTTTGTGTTTCGTTGAGAGGATAGTAAAAAATATCTTAAATCTAAAAGGTAATTTATTGTGGGTTTGAATAAAATTTTGAGCAAACGAGCAAATTGGTACTAGTTAAAATTTTATGCATTTGCACAATAACGAAGACGGTACTGATCATTGGAGTCTTAGTGGTATGCTGATTCAACGCATTTTCAGTAAAGTGAGTGTAAATGATGTTAAATTTTGTTGTAGATAATTGGCTAAAGCTATCTCGTATACGATTTGAGGATAATCATAAAAAAATAGGCAAGTGTCACCTGTACAAATGAAGCAATGATACCGCTGCTAAAAATGCCAATGCTTTGTAAACACAGTGGTACAGCCTATTCTATGCGACTACTTTGTCGGCTTTACAGCGGCTTTCGAATGATGATTATTTTTTGAAATTGTACAAATAAGTATATAGTATAAATAAAAAGATGTGTAAAAATAATGCGAAATAAAAAATTTAAATATTTATTGACAGGATGATGACTCAATGCTTTAGCGTATTTCTTATATATACGATTCTTTTTAAAGTTGCATCAAAATTTAACATATTTAATTAAAAATCACAGCATTATATATGTCCTTTTTGTATTAACGTACATTTTATTGTGGTACTAAATAATTATGAGCTACATTTATTGTGATTTGTAGTGAATTGAGATAATAAAAGGACATAAATGTATGTAAAAACAAAAAACGTCTTCAAAAAAATGCATGATTCATACACTTTAGAGAAGACGATGGATAAAATAGTGTGTGCTTAGTTGAACTGAATGATCATAATCGCAATAATAATGAGCACAAAACCTAATAAGCGCTGTTTCGTAATATGACGATGTGGTACACCGAATAGTCCGAAATGATCGATGAGTAAGCCCATAATAATTTGGCCAACCATCACAGTAATAAGTGTGAAAGTAACCCCAATGACAGGCGTTAAAATAATATTCGTTGTGACGAAAATGACACCTAATGTCCCGCCAACAAAATGCCACCATTTCAATGGACCGTATTGCTCAGACGTTGCATGAATTTTAACATGTCTGTGTAGTATCAACGTCAAGATAATGAGCGCTGAAGCCCCGACTGTAAATGAAACTAATGACGCAAAGAAGGGGGAGTGGAGCGTTTGGCCTAAATGACTATTGATTGCTGTTTGAATGGGCGGCGTAAAACCAATGATCATACCGACAAGCATCCATGGCCCATTATGACCCGTTTGTGCCAATTGCTTAGCGTTCTTTTGCAGATTCATTAAAATAATACCGATGAGCAATAACACAATCCCGAGCACTTTCATCACATGTAGCGTTTGAACATCTACATTGAACCAACCGAACGTATCAATCAACATACTCATTAAAATTTGACCAGTAATCGTTGTTACGACGGTTAACGATGCGCCAATACGTGGTAACAAAATCATATTACCCGTTAAATAAATCACGCCCATCAACCCACCCACATACCAGTAATAATCAAAATGGTAATGTCCGAAAGCTTTGGCAGTCAGTAGGTGTGGATTGAGTATAAAATTGAGTATCACCAGTAATAATGTTCCGACCGTAAATGAAATGGCAGAAGCATATAAAGAGGATTGCGTGTACCGGCTTAACCTAGAATTGATGGAAGTCTGTACAGGAATGACAGACCCCGCCACTAACCCTAAAATCAATAAGAGTGAAAGCATAATTAACCATCCTTTTGTTTAGGTGTGCTATGATTATAGCAAAATGTCTATGGGATAATGCTATATTTGAATACGAATAATTTCAATAGGAAGACATACAGGGTGAACGATGTCGTTTGCAACTTATTGATTATTATAAGGCAATAATAAAATGTAGTAAATCTTGCATGTAAAAATGTATAATCACCATTGGTAACCGCACCATGACTAAGAATGAAGTTAAAGGAAAGTTGTGATATTTTGAAGGAACATGAAATCGTACGTGTGATTGATGAGCATCTCTTTTTTATTAATGTTAATGCGTCATCAAAGCTTGAAGAGGGGCAGTATGTTGAAGTGCTTAATCCTTTTAAATCTTATAAAACGTTAGCACGTATTGATGAAGTATACGAAAAATATGCGATTTGTCAAAAGCTTGGGAAGTATAAGATTTTTTATGGTGATGAAGTGAGAATTCGTCCGAACTATCAACCTAATGTGTGAATATAGAAGTTGCGAAAGTGGCGAGGTATCAAATTTTTGATAGCCGAGATGATAGGCATTTTGAATTGTGGTGTCCATTCATCCGAAGCTATCTCATATGAATTTGAATATACAAAGGCTGGGATGCGCTCTCAGTCTTTTTTGCATACAGCTTTGAGATTAAGGAGATACCGATAGATTCATAATAAACGTAAAAAAGGCCAGGATATTAATTTCCTAGCCTCTATCTACTTATGGATCGGTAATTCATTAATTGGAAAATGAGAGTGAATTGAATACCAAAATTGATGCTATTGGTTTTTGATTGCCACTTCTCTCATGCGACAGATTAAAACAACACAATGACAGATTTATCAATGACTTGAGCGCCTGCCACTTTAACGACAGGGCCATGTACCGTCTTCAATATATTTAATGCCACTAACTTCTCTGCTTCCTCTTGTACGACTTCTTTTGTGATGGTCCCTTTAATATTAGGTAAACTTAATTTGAAAGTTTTTTGCAATGCGTCTAAAAATGTGATTTCTAAAGTTTTTACGTTCATCGTACTTGCTCCTTTTTATTGAATATTTTCTGATGTCGTTAATTCGATAGTGTCATACTGCTCGCCAGTCAACTTTTCAATCATTTGACTGAAAGCTTTTAAGTCCTCGCGTGAAGCGTCCGTTTTTAACTGTGTAAAGCGACGTGATGCTTTCTTAGGTTTTCCCTCTGGTGATGTTGTTGTTTGCGTCAGAATAAGTGTTAAGTGATTGATGTTCATGTTTCTGACCTCCTTTCACTTTATATATCGAAATCCAACGCAAAAAATCACACCCTTGATGCGAAAAAATTTTGTGAAAGTTGTTTAATGTTACTCAAATATAGTTTATAATTAAATGAGAAACATAAGGGAGGGGAAACGGGTGAATTGCGTGGATCCAATTCGTGAAATGAGAGATATTCATAGGATGTATGATTTTTTACAATCCCATTCGATGCGTGATTATTTGTTTTTTAAGTTTGCAATTCATACGGGTGTTAAGTTAGTAGAATTATTAAATTTAACGGTCGGACAAGTGATAGATGATGATGGCACTGTCATTGAGAAGTGGGAAGTGTCTCAAAATCAGGAGGTAGGTGTGCGTATCCCGGATAGTTTAAGGGAAGAGTTAAAGGCGTATATCGATGCTGAGGCGTTAATTAAGACGGACTTATTATTTCGCTCTAAACGGACACAAAAAGGATTGAGTCGACAACAAGCCTACCGCATTATTAATACAGCGGCACAGCAATTAGGCCTCGAACATATTGGCTTGACGACTTTGAGAAAAACTTTTGCCTACCACGCGTATCAATCGGGCATTTCTATTTCAATGATTCAAAAGTATCTCGGGCACCAAACGTCACATGAAACGATGAAATTTATCGGTGTGTCTAAAAAAGAAATGGATACGACAATCGCTTTAAACTTATAAAAATAGAGAAAAGGAGGCGTGATGATGCTGAGTGGTTTGTTACTTATTTTGATTGTTATGATGGGTGCACTTGTCATCTCGATGCAATGGCAGGCGACACGTTTATCGCATTGGATTGCGATGCTTGCACCTATCATCTCATCAATTGTGTTTATTTTTTATGCTCCTCAAGTTTTAAATCATCAGCAAATCGTTGAAACAATTCAATGGTTCCCTGTACTAGATATTAACCTCATCTTGCGCTTAGACGGACTCGGTCTATTTTTTGCGCTACTGATTTCACTCATAGGTGTGGCAGTATTTTTCTATGCGACACGCTATTTATCACACCAACATGATGATTTACCTCGCTTTTACTTGTATCTTGTCTTATTTATGTTCAGTATGTTGGGCATTGTGCTTTCCGATAATACCATTATCCTTTATATATTTTGGGAATTGACGAGTGTGTCATCATTTTTATTAATTAGTTATTGGTATGATACTTCAGAAAGTCAAAAAGGGGCAGTGACGTCCTTTATGGTGACAGTCTTTGGTGGTTTGGCCATGCTCGTTGGAATGATCATGTTGTATTTCATGACGGGAACGAATGTGATCAGTGAACAACTGAGTCAACGTCATGACATTGCAGCACATCCATTATTTATCCCAATGATGTTGATGCTGTTGCTAGGGGCGTTTACAAAATCTGCACAGTGGCCGTTTCATTTTTGGTTACCGAAAGCGATGGCAGCTCCAACGCCAGTGAGTGCTTATTTACATTCGGCGACGATGGTCAAAGCAGGTATCTACTTGTTACTTCGCTATACGATGTTGCTCGGATTGAGTGATGCGTACACTTATTTGGTGACAGGTGTGGGCTTATTGACGATGATCTTCGGTTCGTTGACGGCGCTTAAACAATATGATTTGAAAGGGATTCTTGCTTATTCCACTATAAGTCAGCTCGGGATGATTATGTCGATGGTCGGCCTCGGTGGTGGTATTGCACAAGCGACAGACACCCATATGATAGAAATATACGCATATGTGCTGTTTGCGGCAATTTTCCATTTGTTCAATCATGCATTGTTTAAAGGGACGTTATTCATGGGTGTCGGCTTAATCGACCACGAAACCGGGACACGTGATATACGAAAGCTCGGTGGTTTGAGACGTCATTTACCTGTGACAATGGTTGTCATGTTTGTGGCATCATTAGCGATGGCAGGTGTTCCGTTATTTAACGGTTTCATTAGTAAAGAGATGTTTTTCGAAAGTTTAATTGAAGCACATCATTTAAGTGCGTTTAATGTGCCACTTATGATTGTGATTGCATTGATCGGATGGTTGGCAAGTATTTTCACATTCATTTATGCCGTATATTTAATTAAAACGACCTTTTTCGGAGCGCTCCAAATAGAACGTCATGTGCATGAGCCGCGTCTGATGATTTTACCTGCGACCGTATTGGCACTATGTTTACCCCTCATCTTTATCGTGCCACAGTGGGTAGGGACACATGTGATTACACCAGCATTTAGAGGTGTCGTGCATACAGAGGCCATCGTCCAAACGGCACCGCATCTCGCGCAATGGCATGGCTTTAATGTGCCATTATTGATGAGTGTGACCGTGATTGTGCTCGGTATCGTAGGGGTGTTTTCTGTCGATCGTATACGCACGCGCTTTTTATTTGCTCAAGAGAATGCATTATCGGTTGAAAATATTTTCCATACGTCATACGAGTCGCTGGAGCGTGTGTCAGGTTATGGGTTACGTCATTTAATGAACAATCGACTCAATTCCTACATTATCGTGACGTTACTCATTTATTTCATTATTAACGTGTACGGCTTAATACGTGCGGGCGTACCGGAACTTTATGATATAGAAGTGACGGATTACCACATTTTCCATATTCTGTTACTCGTGACCATTATGTTGATTGGTTTTGCGCTTATATTTATTCGCCAACGTTTAACTATGGTCATTTTAACAGGTGGGATTGGTTATATTGTGACATTGTTTTTTATTTTAATGCGCGCACCGGATTTAGCATTAACGCAATTAGTGACTGAAACGATTACAACGGTACTGTTTATTGTGAGCTTTTCAAGATTGCCGAATGTCCCACGTGGCAAGTTTAACTTTAAAAAAGAAGCGGTGAAAATCGCGGTGTCATTGATGACTGCCATTACAGTCGTCGGTTTGATATTTATGATTCAACAAGCGAGTGCATTAGAAACGATTTCTGTGTTTTACCATGATGCATATGAAAAGTCTGGTGGTAAAAATATTGTGAATGCGATTCTGGGAGACTTTAGGGCGCTCGATACGTTGGCAGAAGGTTTAGTACTGATTATTGCAGGCTTAGGTATTTATACGTTACTCAACTTTAAAGATAGGAGAGGTCAAGATGAAAGAGAATGATTTAGTCCTTAAAACAGTCACACGTATTGTCATATTCATCATTTTGACATTCGGTTTTTACCTCTTCTTGGCAGGCCATAACAATCCAGGAGGCGGCTTTATTGCGGGATTAATTTTAAGTTCTGCCTTTATCTTAATGTTTTTAGCGTTTGATGTCGCTCAAGTGTTAGACGCGCTGCCCATCGACTTTAGAAAGTTGATGATTATCGGTGCGTTAGTCTCTTTAACGACTGCGATTGTTCCTGTGTTTTTCGGCAAAAATATTTTGTATCAGGCCGATTGGTACGTCAAATTCCCGTATTTTGGTGAAGTGCATCTTTCTACCATTATGTTTTTTGAAGCGGGCATCACATTAAGTGTTGTTGGCGTCGTTGTTACAACCATTCTATCGTTGAGTGGAGGGAAATCATGAATATCATATTACTCATCGTCATCGGATTTTTAGTTTTTATCGGCACATATATGGTGTTATCGAAAAACTTAATACGTATCGTGATCGGTATCGCGATTTTTACACATGCAGGTAATTTAATCATTATGAGCATGGGAGAGTATACGCCTCAAAAAACCGAACCGTTAATTGTGGGGAGTAACCAAAATTTTGTCGACCCATTGTTACAAGCGATTGTATTAACAGCAATCGTCATTGGTTTTGCGATTACGGCCTTTTTACTCGTGCTAGTTTATCGTACGTTTAAAGTGACGAAAGAAGATGAAATAGATGTTTTAACTGGAGGTGAAGATGATGAATGATAATTTATTAGCCGTTCCAATTCTTGTGCCTCTCATCTGTGCTTTATTTCTAGTGATTTTGCATCGACAAGTACGGTTGTCTCGACGTATCGCATTAGGTGCGCTATTGATTTCGTTTATCGTCTCTTTAATCATGTTAATCGAAGTCATGAAACATGGCCCGATGACATTAGACTTTGGTGATTGGCCAGCCCCGTTTGGTATTCAATATGTGGGTGATCCATTAAGCCTGATATTAGTGACGACAACCTTTTTAGTCGTTTTCATGATTGTGGCATTCGGCTTTGGACGTGGTGAAAAACGTGCCAGTCGCTACTATTTACTGTCCTTTATTTTATTTTTAACAACAGGGGTCGTCGGTTCGTTTTTAACGGCAGACTTATTCAATTTATATGTTATGTTTGAAATTATGTTATTGGCATCATTTGTACTCGTCACACTCGGTCAATCTGTAGAACAACTTCGTGCGAGTATCATTTATGTCGTTTTGAATGTGATAGGGTCTTGGTTTTTCCTCGTTGGCATTGGCTTGTTGTATCGCCAAATCGGGACATTGAACTTCACACATTTGGCGATTAGAATTCAAGAGTTACATGATCCAACCGCAATTCATTTAGTTGCGATGTCATTCATTGTCGCATTTGGTTCCAAAGCCGCATTAGTGCTCTTTATGTGGTTGCCTAAAGCGTATGCGGTATTGAATACAGAACTTGCCGCATTGTTTGCTTCGTTAATGACAAAAGTAGGCGCCTATGCACTTATTCGATTTTTCACCCTTATTTTTAATCAGAGCGGTGATATTGTCGAACCATTACTCATTGTGATGGCTTGTCTAACGATGCTCCTCGGGGCGATTGGGACGGTTGCGTATAAAGATATTAAAAAAATTGCAGCGTATCAGGTCGTCTTGTCGATTGGTTTCGTCATATTTGGTCTTGGAACGCATACATTTTATGGCGTTAATGGAGCGATATTCTATTTAGTAAATGACATGATTGTTAAAGCGTTATTGTTTTTCATTATTGGTATCATCGTTTATACGACAGGTTATCGTCAATATCGTCATTTAAAAGGGCTTGCCAAAAAAGAACCATGGCTCGGTGTGGCATTGATTATAGTTACACTAGCTATTGGAGGTGTGCCGCCGCTAAGTGGTTTTCCCGGGAAATTATTGATTTTCATGGGTGCGATTCAACATCAACATTATATCGGCCTAACATTGATGATTTTAACGAGTTTAATCGGGATGTTTAGTTTATTCCGCGTGTTCTTTTATATGTATGCAGGCAATGATAATAAAGGAGCAAAAATAGATTATAAACCGATTAGAATGAATCGTAAGGCCATCGTTATGTTTATGACAGGTGTCACTTTAGCAATGGGTCTTTTTGCGCCCATTATTTATAAAGTAACTGAACAAGCGACAACTTTATCAATGAATCCACATCAATATGAAAAAATGGTGAATCCAGAACTGCGAGGTGGCAGTTAGATGAGACAAATTGGTTTAAACGTCATGATTGCATTTTTGTGGGTACTTTTCCAAGATGAAGATGCATTTCGACTGACGACATTTGTGACAGGTTACATTATCGGTATTGTAGTCATCTATATCGTGCATAAATTTTTCGATCAAGAATTTTATCCGAAAAAAATATGGGTGTCTATAAAGTTTCTGGCCGTTTATTTATATCAATTATTGACGGCAACGATTTCAATTACGAATTACGTCCTTTTCAAAACGAATCAAATGGATCCAGGATTGGTCACCTATGAAACACAATTAGATAAAGATTGGGAAATTACGTTTTTAACGATTCTCATCATTATTACGCCGGGATCAACAGTCATTCGTGTGAATCGTAAACCGAGCATTTTCTTAATTCATGCGATTGATACGACTGAAAAAGAGAAAAAGAGCTTACTCAAAAGTATTAAACAATATGAGGAGTTAATCGTGGAGGTGACGAAATGATTGAGGCATTAACGCAATTTTTTTTATCAAGCGCATTAGTCATTTTTGCAATTTCGTTAGTCGTCGTATTATTTCGTCTTGTCAAAGGACCGACTACTGCAGATCGTGTGGTCGCTTTTGATGCGATAAGTGCGATTTTAATGTCGACAGTAGGGGTGCTCAGTCTATTATTTGAAACATTTTCATTTTTAGATTCCGTATTGCTCATAGCGATTATTTCGTTTTTAAGCTCGGTCACAATTTCCCGTTTTATCGAAGGAGGCAATGTTTTTTATGGCGATGACAAATGATATCATTGAACTTTTAGCAGCCTTTCTTGTATTCGCGGGAAGCCTTATCGCATTAGTCAGTGCTATTGGTTTAGTCCGATTTAGAGACGTGTTTTTACGGATTCATGCCGCGACCAAAGCTTCGACAGCATCCGTATTGTTAACACTCGTCGGCGTATTCATTTACTTTATCATTGCACAAGGTTATTACAGTGTACGGACATTGTTAGCGTTAGTATTTATTAACATTACTGCACCAGTGGGCGGTCATCTCATCTCAAGAGCCGCCTATCGTACAGGAGCATACATGTATCAAAAAAATGCCGCTCAACAAAATACCGATTTGAATAAAGAACATTTGGACGAAGAAGCCAAACGTCAAATCCGTATCGAAAAACGTGCCAAACGGCGTAAACGCATCTATTCAAGGTTGGATAAAGATGATAATTAGTTGACAGAAACAAAAACACCCCTCTCTATGAATGAGAAGTATAAAACTTCAACATCATAGAGAGGGGATTTTTATCATTCTATTTGGATTGAAATGGAGGTCTCAATTGAAATTGCTAGAATCAGCCTTTGTTGTCAGTAGAGCTGTCATCATGTAGATTACAAATCTGGACGAGGCGCCTAGCATATTTAGAATAAAACGAAAACGCCCGCTCTATAGAGAAAGGGGAGTTCGGATGAAAGTACTGTTAGAATTCTGCCGTTTTCCTAAGTCGTTATATTTTAGAATGACTATGGTTCAAATTGCAAAAACCGTGCAAGACGCCCGAGGGATAGAGCCGAAGCGGAAAATCCACCAACGCCTTCCCTCTGTAACTTTCAATCAAAGCGTTGGTTAGTTGTAGCGAGGCCCCTGGGAAAGCGCAGCACGGTTCAGCAATACGGCTAAAGTTAACTGTAGAATTCTAAAATATTACTGCATGCTTTCATGAATCGTCTTAATATTCGATTCCATCATCTTATAATACGAATCCCCATCGCTACCTTCCTTACCAATCGAATCCGTATAAACTGTACCGTAAATCTTGGCACCCGTTTCCTCGCCAAGACTCTTCATACTCTTATCACTCACACTCGTTTCAAGCAATAAGTTTTTAATATGATGCTCCTTAACAAAATCAACCGCTTGCTTCATTTGTTCAGGCGTACCTTGGTTTTCAGTATTGATCTCCCAAATGTAACCAGGTTTCACATCAAATTGTTGAGCGAAATACTTAAACGCACCTTCACTTGTAATCATGACACGTTTTTCTTTCGGAATATCATTGAACTTATCTTTACTCTCTTTATTTAATTTTTCAAGTTTTGATAAGTACTCAGAACCTTGTTTGTCATAATCTTTTGCATGAGTTTTATCTACATTTTCAAGAGCGGCTTTAATTGTTTTCACATACTCAATCCCATTTCCTAAGCTGAGCCAAGCGTGTGGGTCGATATTGTGTTCAGATTTTTCACCTTGTTTTAAGTAAATCGGTTTTACATTTTTAGAAGCTTGAATGACTGTATCATCTTTAATCGATTTGTTTGCTTGCTTCAATGCTTTCTCAAACCAACCGTTACCACTTTCAAGGTTAAAACCATTGTAAATAATGACATCAGCGTCAGTTAAAGCTTGAACGTCTTTCGGTTTAATTTCGTATTCGTGAGGGTCTTGACCAACAGGGACGATTGAATAAATTTCTGCGTCATCTCCTGTAATATTTTTAGTCATATCGTAAAGAATAGAGTTCGTAGTGACAATTTTTAATTGATGCTCGGATTCGTTTCCTTTGTTGATACCACAAGCAGCGAGTAACACAGAGAGAATCACTAAGGCGAAAATTCGTTTCATCATGATGTTTGAAATGCTCCTTTTTGTAATAAATTTTTTAGTTTAATGATGCCAAAAGTAAGGCCATATAATACGGCTGAAATGAGCACGATGACGGCACCACTTGGCAAATTCATTTTAAAACTCATATAAATGCCCAACGTTGAACTGATGACACTAAAGATGCTTGAAACCATCATCATCGTGGACAATTTTTTAGTAAATAAAAACGCTGTTGAAGCGGGTGTGATGAGTAAAGCAACGACTAAAATAACACCGACTGTTTGCACACTTGCGACAATGACCAGTGCGAGTAATAACATGACAAAATAATGAATCAATGTCGTGTTTAAGCCACTCATACGACTAAAAATTGGATCAAACGTCGACATTTTGAGTGGTCTGTATAGTATTAAAATCAATGCGAGAACGACTATGCTGACAGCGAATGTAGTATGAAACGCAGATTGGGTAATCGCGAGAATGTTACCAAAAAGAATGTGATATAAATCAGTGGCTGAATGAATCACACTAATGAGTACAATCCCTAGTGCTAAAAAGGTAGTGAAAGTAATCCCAATAGCAGCATCTTTTTTCGTTTTAGACGCTTCAGAAATATACCCAATCATCATGCTGCTTAACATCCCCGTAACCATTGCGCCGATAAACATCGGAATATTCATTAAAAATGAGAGTGCTACACCAGGTAAGACTGCGTGACTCATCGCATCTCCCATGAGCGATAAACCTCTTAAAATAATGAGACAACCGACGACACCACAAACGACACCGACTAAGATGGCCGTTAACATCGCACGTGATAAAAACTGATACTCAAAGAGGTGTTGAACGAACGACATGTTGTGCCGACTCCTTTCTGTGCATAGGTGTATCTTCTTTGGCTTGGTGGTAACGACTTAAAAATACAGATTCGATATTTTCAGGCTGTAATGCTTCAGCGCTGTCTCCCAAAAATGCGATCGATTGATTTAGAAGAAGGATACGATCAAAATATTGTTCTGCTGTTGAAAGGTCATGGTGTACAATTAAAATCAATTTCCCTTGTTGCTTTAAATGTTGCAACTTCTCAAAAATAATCCGCTCACTTTTGAAATCGATACCGACAAACGGCTCATCTAGAAGGTAGACGAGGCTATCAGACATCAGTGCGCGTGCAATAAAGACACGTTGTAATTGTCCGCCGCTCAATGCATGGAGTTGTCGTTTGCGTAATTCATAAAGTTCGAGTTCTTTTAAAAGTGCATCCCTTTTTTCTCGAATGACTTTAGGAACACGTCGAAACCAACCAATTTCTTGATAGCAACCTGTTAAAACTAAATCTTGGACGTTAATTGGAAAGTCCAGATCCAGTACAGATTTTTGTGGAATATATGTAATATTCGTCAATTGTTGTTGCGCTGGCTGTTGATTCAGTGTGACTTTCCCTTTCGCAGGCAGTTCCCCAATGATTGATTTGATGAGGGATGATTTTCCGCTCCCATTCGGTCCCATAATGCCTATCATTTCACCATTAAAAGGTAAATTTAAAGATATGTTTTTAAGGACGTGCTTTTGACCAAGGTGCAAGTTTAAGTTTTCTATAGACAGCATAATTAACACCACCTTCACTAAATATTAGGCTACCCTAATAAAATTATACGATAAATTGAAAATTGTCAATATGAATTCGTTTCGTGGTACAATAAAGTGAATATTTGAGAGAGGTGAACATATGTTAACTGAGGAAAAAGAAGACTATCTTAAAGCGATATTAAGTCATGATGGTATCAATAAGTATGTTTCGAACAAAACATTGTCTCGCTTTTTAAACATCAAGCCGCCATCCGTCAGTGAAATGGTCGGTCGATTGGAAAAGGAAGGCTATGTGATGACTAAGCCGTATAAAGGTGTCAAATTGTCCGAGCTTGGCTTGTCATATACGTTAGATGTGATTAAACGCCATCGCCTCATTGAACTGTTTCTCATTGAAGTGTTAAATTATACTTGGGAAGAAGTGCACGTAGAAGCAGAAGTGTTAGAACATCGAGTGTCGAAACTCTTTGTTGAACGATTAGATGAGCTACTAAAATATCCAAAAACGTGTCCTCATGGCGGTGTGATACCGCGTGATAATCATTTTGAAGAAATATACAAAATTCCGCTCCTCTCTTTTGAAGAAGGCGATGTTGTGACGATTCGTCGAGTGAGAGATCGTTCAGAATTGTTGGTGTTCTTATCGAGTAAGGCGCTGTCGATTGGTGATACGGTGAAAGTGATAGCGAAAGATGATATTAATCGTTTGTTGGAGTTGGAGAATAAGGGCGAGAAGATTGTGTTGAGCTATCAGAATGCGGAAGTGATTTTTGGTGAAAAAGCTTAGTTTATTAGCTTTTCGGTTACATGATGGAGATGGCGAATCTTTGTAGATGGATGAACCGGGCTGTGTTTTCCTAGGGGCTGATTCCTCAGGCGCCTTGTCTCAACTCAGTTCGGTTAAGTTAAGCGATATTGAAGCCGAAAAAAGAACAAATCACATCAAAAACGGTTGTAGGAGAGAAGGGAGTTCTCATCTACAACCGTTTTTATGATGCCGTGACGTCTATAGTTTTTTGACGGTGAGTAATAAATAGATAAAGAATGGGGCGCCAAATGCTGCGATGAACACACCGGCTGGGACTTCTTTCGGTAAAAAGAGTGTGCGACCGATTAAGTCAGCCACCATAAGCGAAATGGCACCGATACAAGCGGTCATGATGAACTGTTTGACGGTACTTGTTCGAATTAGTGTTTTAGCGATATGGGGTGCAATCAACCCGATAAAGCCAATGTTCCCTACAAAACTAATGGCAACGGATACGAGTAATGTTGCAACGATAATTTGTAACAGTCGCGTTTGTTGTATATGTAGGCCAAGTCCTGTTGCGACAGATTCATTTAAAGCGGCAATTTTCATGCGTGGTATGATGACCCATAACAGCGGTGTCATCAAGAGCAGTGCGCCACATAAAATGAGACTGTCTTGAAAAGAGGCGCCGTATAAACTCCCAACGAGCCATGTATAAGCTTTAGAGGCCGAGAGTTGTTTGGTTGTAAGTAATAGGCCTTGTGTGACGCCCATGAGTACCGTTTGTAATGCGATGCCAATAATGATGAGTGTCGAGGGACGAATTTGATGGTTCATTTGAAATGACATCAAGATGAACATCGCGACTGTTCCTCCCGTGATGGCGAATAGCGGGAGAAGGTGAATGCTTAAATGACTAAACCATGTGATAAAGAGTACAGCACTTAAACTCGCACCCCCTGTGACCCCAATAATATCAGGGGAAGCGATAGGGTTTTTCAGGACATTTTGTAATAACAGTCCACTCAGACCGAGCGCTGTCCCTGCAAGAATCGCAAGTGTAATGCGGGGAAGACGTAAAACTTCTAACGTAAATTGATAAGCACTCGCATTCGGATTGATAAAATATGCGATGACATCTGAAAAACGAATGACGTCTGATCCGAACATCATGCTTAACAAACCTACGATGACAAGACTCATGAGGCCGATGCATAGATGGATATTGTCTTTAATATAGCGCTCATTTTTCATACACGGTAAATCCCCTTTTTCATAAGATAAATCAATACTAAAGCGCCCAAAATACCAGTAATAATGCCCACGGGTAGCTCTAGCGGTCGAATGATGACTCGCGCAACAATGTCCGCACTGATCATTAAACAAGACCCGAGCAATGCAGTATACGGAATCAATAACTGATAGCGAGGGGGCAGTATGAGTTTGGCAATATTTGGAATGATGAGTCCGACAAATACAATCGAACCGGCAAGTGCGACGGAACTTCCTGCGAGCACACTAATCATCAATACGATCACCCATTTGATGCGCTTTACATTTTGACCTAACCCTGTCGCAATCTCATCGCTTGTCATTAAAATATTGAGATGTGGCGCCATGAAAATTGCAGCAATGAGAAACAAAAGGATGACCGCCATCATCCACGGTATGTCCCAAATATTCCGCAACGATACAGAACCGCTCAGCCAAAATAATAAGCCTTGGAGATTCGTTTCGTTCATAATTAAAATACCTTGTGTAAAGGCAGTGAACAGCATTGAAATGGATGCGCCGGCAAGGATGACGCGTTGAGGTGAAAAACGCGCTTGTTTAAACATACCTAATCCGACGACAAGTATCGTGACGAGAATCGCGCCTACAAAAGCCATCACGACGAGTGCTTCAAATGAGTGAACACGAATCAATGTGATGCCCGTAACGATAAAAAAGACGGCTCCTGCATTGACGCCGAACAGTCCTGGTGAAGCAACCGCATTCCGTGTGAGCACTTGCATGAATAGACCTGCAACTGCAAGGGCAGCACCAGTGAGTAGGGCGATGATTGTTCGCGAAGCACGTGAACCTGTCACAAGGGTATGGACATCGTTTTGGCCGTCAAAGTGGAACAACGCCTGTATCAACTGAGGCAGTGATACAAGCGTGTTTCCAATCATTAGGCTTAAAAACGATACAATGACAAGACATGCACTTGCGATAAATAAGTGATGTATCGGTTTAAGCGACATAATGTAACTCCTTATGTTATTGCTTTTTAATATCGAGTTTTTCGTATAAATCGTCAATCAATTTAAGTGAAGATTGGTAACCCCCTGCTAAGTTCCAAGTGATTTCGTCTACACCATCAACGACATGTCCTTTTTTCACAGCGTCTAGGTTTTTCCATTCTGTACTTGATGTCCATTCTTGTTCAGTTTTTTGTACAAGGTCGGCATCTTTTGCTTTCGGATCTGATTTGAAAATGAAGATTTGGTCAGCATCCATCAACGGAATACTTTCTTTTGAAGTCAATTGAATAATGTCTTTCCCTTTATCTACTTCTTTTTGTTGTGCTTCAGGACGTTTAAATCCTAAATCTTGTAAAATATCTCCAGCGTAACCACCAGCATAAATACGTGTTTGGTCAGCACGGAAGTTCACAACAGAAGCTGAAATAGGCCATGCATCACCGTATTTGGCTTTAGCATCTTTTTGGAATGCTTTCACTTTATCATCATATTTTTTAAGTAATGATTGTGCTTCTTTTTCTTTTCCTAAAGCTTTCCCCATCATTTCAGTTGTATCTTTAAATTTATAAACAGTATCTGTCGTAATCGTTGGGGCGATTTTTGACAATTGATCATATACTTTTTCGTTTCTCACTTTAGAAGCAACGATAAGATCAGGTTTTAATTTTGAGATTTCTTCTAAGTTTGGCGCAGGTTCTTGACCGACATTTTTAGTGTCTTTCAAATCATCTCTGAGGTATTCAAATTGTGGTGCTTGTGTCCAAGATTCTACGGCACCCACTGGTTGAACACCTAAAGAAACTGCGACATCCGTTGCGCCTTGATATAAAGTTACCACACGTTTAGGTTCGCCTTTAATTTCAGTCGTTCCCATTGTGTGTTTAATTGTTGTTGTATCTCCTTTCTTGTCTGACGCTTCTTTGTGACTTGAATTGCCACACGCAGATAAGACGAGTAATAAGACTAAAGGTAAAACGAGTAGCTGTAAAAGTTTATTCATGAGATTAACTTTCCTCCTATGTATCATCGGTATTTTCAAAAATAATGAGAATCATTATCAATTAAAGTATGTCGAATTTCAAATCATAAGTCAATAATAATTTTATCTTTTCAACAAAAATTATAAATATTTGACTTATAAATTGAATATCAATATAATGCCACCATAACCGATAATGATAATCATTCTCAGTTATAAATATTTCATCTCAATTCGATACAAGGAGGTCGTCGTTTTTGGTTAAAAATGAAGCAGCATATGATTCGTTATTATCTTGTATTGGCCAGACGCCTATCGTACAACTGCAACGGTTATTTCCTGAACATCGTGTGTTAGCAAAATTGGAATATATGAATCCGGGTGGCAGTATGAAAGATCGTCCAGCCAAATTTATTATAGAGCGTGGGTTAGCGACTGGAGAAATTAACGCATCAACCCATTTAATAGAAAGTACATCAGGCAATCTCGGCATTGCATTAGCGATGATTGCAAAAATTAAAGGATTAAAGCTGACATGTGTGGTCGATCCTAAAATTTCACCAACGAACTTGAAAATGATTGAAAGTTACGGTGCCAACATCGAAATGGTGGATGAACCCGATGAGCATGGTGGCTATTTGATGACACGTATTCAGCGCGTCAAAACATTGTTAGCAGAAACAGAAAACGCCTATTGGATTAATCAATATGCGAATGATTTAAATTGGCAAGCGCATTACCACGGTGCCGGTACAGAAATTGTTGAAGCGGTGAAAGAACCGATTGACTATTTCGTTGCTCCTGTGAGTACGACAGGTAGCATTATGGGAATGAGTCGCAAAATTAAAGAGCATCATCCGAATGCGCAAATTGTCGCTGTGGATGCGAAAGGGTCGATTATTTTTGGTGATACGCCATGTGATCGAGAATTGCCTGGAATTGGAGCCAGTCGTGTGCCAGAAATCTTAAATGCGGCTGAAATTGATGACGTGATACATATTGACGATTATCAGTCTGCATTAGGATGTCATCAATTAGTGGATCAAGAAGGCATTTTTGCAGGAGGTTCGACTGGTGCGATTATCAGTGCCATCCAACAACTTACGCAAAAGGTTGAGCCTGGTGCTACTATTGTGACGATTTTGCCGGATAGAGGCGATCGCTATTTAGATTTAGTGTATTCAGAAAAGTGGTTCGAACAATTAAAAAATAAACAAGAAAGTGAGACTTATTAATATGAAGCATCCATTATTGTATTTAAATCGTACGGACATTGAACAAGCAGGAGGGGCACAGTCACAAATTTATGTTGATGCATTAACAGAAGCATTAACGGCACATGCGAATCAAGATTTCGTCCAACCGTTGAAACCTTATTTACGTCAAGATGCTGAAAAGGGTCATATCGCCGACCGTATTATTGCGATGCCAAGTCATATTGGTGGTGAACATTCAGTATCTGGAATCAAATGGATTGGGAGTAAACACGACAACCCTTCAAAGCGTCAAATCGAACGTGCTAGTGCGGTGATTATTTTAAATGATCCAGAAACGAACTACCCGATTGCGGTCATGGAAGCAAGCTTAATCAGTAGTATGCGTACAGCAGCTGTTTCAGCGATTGCGGCACGTCACTTAGCACGACCAGGTTTTGAAAACTTAACGATTATTGGTTGCGGCTTGATTGGTGACAAACAGCTCCAAACAATGCTTGAACAGTTCGATCATATTCAAAAGGTGTATTTATATGATCAATTTGAAGCAGCATCACAAAAAATGATTGAAAAGTGGTCTGCACAACGACCAGATATGACATGGGTTCAAGCGCAATCTGCACGTGAAGCTGTTGAAAATGGTGATGTAGTCATTCCATGTACAGTGACGGATCAACCGTATATCGAATACGACTGGTTACGTCAAGGCGCTTTCGTCAGCAACATTTCGATTATGGATGTGCATAAAGAAGTGTTCATTAAAGCAGATAAAGTTGTTGTAGATGATTGGTCACAAAGTAATCGCGAAAAGAAAACGATACATCAACTCGTTCAAGACGGTTTATTCAGTCGAGAACAGTTGCACGCTGAACTTGGACAACTTGTGACAGGTGAGAAGGTCGGACGTGAACATGACGATGAGATTATTTTATTAAATCCAATGGGCATGGCGATTGAAGACATTGCGAGTGCATACTTCATTTATCAACGTGCGCAAGCTGAAAATATAGGCACAACATTAAGTCTTTATTAGGAGTGGCATAGATGGTAAGCGAACACGAACACAATGTAACGCGTGCACAACAATACATATTAAAAGACCTTGTGGATGCGTTATTATTTGAAGATTTAGGTGGCATTGCATCAACGAGTGAACGATTAACGATACAGCAACAGACGTATTTACGTTATGAGAAGAAGGGGATTGTGTTGCTCATTCCGGTTTATTTCAGTGGTCTGAATGTGTATCGCTTTAATGGAGAGGCAGTGTTCCACATTGAAAGTAAAACGTGTATGCCTTTGACAGTGCATGAATTGTGGGAATTATTTGTCACAATGAATGCAGATTTAGCGACTGAGTGGGCACATGCGCGCTTTGCAGAGGGATTGGCGGCAGCTGTAGCCGAGTTAACGGCACAATATGACGGATTTAAAGCGAGTGAACAGCCATTCATCTTGTCAGAACAGCTTGCCAGTTTGAAAGACCGACCTTTTCATCCGGTCGCAAAAGAAAAGCGAGGATTGTCAGCAGAAGATTATGCTGTGTATCAAGCGGAATATCATCAACCATTAGCTGTGCACGCTGTTGCAATTCGAAAGTCACATGTCATACAAGGTAAAGGGGTGACAGACAAGCAGTACGCACAGTTTTGGGGTGACACATTGCTTCGATGTCAACAAGCGCTCATTGAGAAAGGGTGTGACACCGCAGACTATGTCATTTTTCCGGTACACCCTTGGCAATACGAACATGTCTTGCCGGTTCAATTTAGCGCAGAAATCGAACAAGGTATCGTCGTCTTGCTTGATGTGACGATGGGACAATACCTCTCTTCTTCATCTATGCGTACATTGATACCATTAGACGCACCGTTCACGCATTTAAAAGTACCGTTTGCAATGCAATCACTGGGTGCGTTAAGACTCACACCGACACGTTACATGAAAAATGGTGAAGCAGGAGAAGCGTTATTGCGTGATATTATCGCTCAAGATGCGTCATTGAACGGTCGTGTGAAGTTATGTGACGAAACGGTGTGGTGGTCATATATGAATGAAGCACAAGATATTTTTCAAGATCAATCGGGACACCTCACTATGCAGTTACGATACTACCCTGAGTCTGTAAAAGATGCACAGTTGGTCACTTCGATGGCGGCACTTGCTGCACATGAATCGACACTCTATGAACGCATTTTAGAGACGGACCATCCAACGACCGAACAAATTAATGCATTGTTTGAACAAGTGAGCGATGCATTTTTACAGATGACACTCGTATTGATGAAATACGGTGTGTTGCCTGAATTGCACGGTCAAAATGTGTTAGTTGTCTTTCGAGAAGGGCGTGTGGCGGAATTTGTATTGCGTGATCATGATACGGTCCGCATTTTCCCAGAGTGGTTAACAGCACAAGGTTTTGAACTGCCGAACTATGCAGTGAGAAAAGACACACCGAATACACTATTAAATGAAGATATTGAAACATTTTTTGCTTATTTTCAAACGTTAGCAGTGAGTGTCAATTTGTATGCGATTGTCGATGCTTTAGTCGATGTATTTAAAGTATCTGAAGCGGAATTGATGACACAGTTGAGACAAACGATGCAACGTCACATCGATACAATAGATTGGTTGCCTGGGACATCTGAAGAAGTAAAACGTATTATTTTTACGCACGACACATGGCCATTCAAACGCATTTTACTGCCATTGTTACATCAACGTGGTGACGGTGGTGGAAGTATGCCATCGAGTATCGGCCGTGTCCCCAATCCAATGAAATGGACAGATGATCATAGAACAAACGTGGCGACGTAATTTCAGAACGCTATGGCTCGGTCAGTTTATGGCCATAGCGGGTCTGACCGTGTTAGTTCCATTACTTCCAATCTATATGGCGTCTTTAAAACAGTTGAACGTTTTTGAAATTCAGTTGTGGAGCGGGATTGCCATTGCGGCACCTGCCATCACAACGATGTTAGCTTCTCCGTTATGGGGAAAGCTCGGTGACCGACTGAGCCGAAAATGGATGGTGTTGCGTGCACTGTTCGGCTTAGGGCTATGTCTCTTATTAATGGCTTTTTGTACGACACCGTTTCAATTTGTACTCGTACGCTTGTTACAAGGCTTGTTTGGCGGTGTGGTCGAAGCTTCGAGCGCATTTGCGAGTGGTGAAGCCCCGGAATCTGAGCGTGGCGCGGTACTCGGTAAATTACAAAGTGCTGTGAGTGCCGGCTCTCTCGTAGGTCCACTGATTGGCGGTGTGCTCGCGACAGTGCTCGGTTTTCAAGCGCTCTTATTCTTAATTGGCCTTATCACTTTGTTGATGAGTATTCTGGGCGTCTTTTTCTTAATTGAAACGACACATACACACGCGAATACAGCACAGCCACAAGTTAAAAAAAGTGTGCGTCAATCGATAAAATGTTTGTTATGTACGCAACTGACTTGTCGCTTTATCATCGTCGGCGTATTAGCAAACTTTGCGATGTACGGCATGATGACTGCTTTAGCCCCATTAGTAAGCACCGTCAATCATCTTCACATTGATGATCGTGCGGCAGTCGGTATTTTACAGTCAGCGTTTTGGACAGCTTCGATGATGAGTGCACCTTTTTGGGGTTACTTCAATGATAAAGCTTATGTCAAAAATGTATATATTATTGCGAGTATTTTATGTGGCATCAGTGTGCTTTGGCAAGGTGTGGCGACAGACTTGTGGATGCTAGGAATCGCACGTGTGTTACAAGGTTTAACTTATAGTGCGCTCATTCAAAGTGTCATGTTTGTCGTTGTGAATGCGAGTCACCACCAACTGAAAGGGACGTTTGTAGGCTCGACGAATAGCTTCTTAGTAGTCGGTCAAATCGTTGGTAGTTTGAGTGGTGCAATGGTGACAAGTTATACCGCACCGGCGACGACATTTATCCTGATGGGCGTGATTTTCGCATTGAGTAGCACACTATTATGGACTTCACATATTAAAAATCAAAAAATCAACCCAATATTGACGGGTTTTTGGGAGGTTAAAGAGCAACGTGCAAAACTTTAAGATGAACAAACGCGCGGAACATGCTGCGTTAGAACGACTGCTCAATATTTATTTTAGAGAAAAAGGTTGTAGCCCTAAAAAAGAAGGAACGTCTCAATGGCACATCGCTTTAAAAGAGGATTTGACGTTACGTGGCAAGTTGCGCTATGTCTCATCAATGGGGCATCACATGTATGATTCAGCGGTTTACTTAGAGAGTATCGGCCATGTATCGCAATTGACACCCCTTGAGGCGATCAGATATTTGCTTGAAGCGATTGCGTACGATGAAACTTCGCCGACTGAGACAACGATAGTAGAAGCGGTTTATCAAGATATATGTAACAGTATTTCACGAACAACACGTTATCTCGATCAAGCGAGACGACATGCACCACCACATCAGAATCATTATATCGCATCAGAACAATCACTTTACCTAGGTCATCCTTTTCATCCGACGCCGAAAAGTGCTACAGGCTTTACTGATGAAGATATTGAACAGTATGCACCTGAATGTCATGTTGCGTTCCAACTGCATTACTTAGCGGTGGATCCGGCTCTATTAGTCGAACGTTACGTGCCCAATTATGAAGCGCGCATTGATGAAACGGTGCGTCAACTTGCACAAATTAAGGAAGATGAGTATACCGCAACCTATCGTTTACTGCCAGTCCATCCTTATCAAATTGAAGTGCTCAAACAACAGCCGACGATTCAGCAACATCTCGCAAATGGTACAATTCAAGACTTAGGGCAACGTGGCCATGTCGTTTATCCGACGTCATCTGTGCGAACAGTATTCGTAAAAGCGTTGAATATTTATTTGAAGTTGCCGATTCAAGTGAAAATTACGAATTTTGTGAGAACAAATGACTTCGAACAAATTGAAAGAACGTTGGATGCGGCAGAAATTGTAGCGGCGATCAAGCCAGAATATGAAACGGCGACATTTAAATTGATGTTTGAACAAGGCTACCGTGCATTGCAACCAGATAATGATGCTGCGATAGATATTTTAGCCAATAGTGCGATGATTGTGCGTGAAGGCATTGAACAGTACGAATCATTAGAAGAAATTCACGTCTTAGCAAGCTTGTTTGAAACGATGCCAGATGAGCCGACGTCAAAATTAGGTCAAGCTTGGTTGCGCAGTGGACTATCTCATGAAGATTGGCTGACAATGTATTTAAATCAAGTCATTTGGCCAATGTTGAAATTATTTGCGGACACAGGGATTAGTCTCGAAGCACACGTCCAAAATACACTCATTGCGCTAGAAAAAGGGCGTCCAACAGTGTGTTATGTGCGCGATTTAGAAGGCATTTGCGTTTCTGAACGTATTGCGACAGCACAAGGGATGATTCCGCATCAAATTAGTGCAGACAGCCCGGTCGTGTATACGCATCATGAAGCGTGGCACCGTTTTAAATATTATGTCATTGTGAATCATTTAGGCCATCTCATTTCTACGTTAGGTAAAGCAACAGGTGATGAAGCCCTGTTATGGCAAACCGTTAATCGCACATTGGAAACGTGGCAAGAACGTGCAGAAGGGCATGATGTGTTAATGCAATGCTTGGAAGATTTACGTTATAATCCGACATTTGCTGCGAAGGCGAATTTGATGAGTAAATTACAAGAACGCGGTGAAGACCCGATTTATATTAAAATTCCTAACCCGATTAGTCAGGAGGAGGACAGTATTTATGAAACAACTGATTGAACAAGTGAGGCAACGTATCATGCAACAGTTGGTCACGTCACTCATATATGAAGACGTGGTGCGTTATGAACAGTTCCCGCACGATGATGATGAGTGTGATACGTTCGTTATTGAGGGTGAAACCGCGACGTATCGTGTGCAACTGCAACAGTCCGATAGTTTTGAACGACTCAGGCTCATCTCTCCAGTTTGGCGTATTGCAGATGGGGAGGAAGCGGTCACTCTTGACTATGCGCAACTGTTACGAGAAATGCGTTTTACATTTGATAAAGATGAACAAAAATTAGAAGACTTTATCATCGAATTATTACAAACCGAACTCAAAGACACGCAAGCGCAACGTTATCGTGCTCAACAATCACAGATGTCATTAACGACATTTGATGATTATGAATCGTATGCCATGGAAGGTCATATGTATCACCCAAGTTATAAATCACGTCTCGGTTTTACACTGGACGACAATGCACGCTATGGTCCGGATTTCCGACCGTCATTTCAACTGCAGTGGATTGCGATTGCACCAGATCACATGGAAACGACGGTATCCGCGAGTGTCAATACAGTAGCATTGCTTCAACGTCAACTCGGTGCAGAGACGTTAGCAGCATTTGAAAAGACACTTCAACAACATGGACACTCACTTGAAACGATGGTGCTCATCCCGGTACACCCGTGGCAGTTTGCACATGTCATTCAAGTCGAATTTGCGGAAGCATGGATGCATGGAGAGATGTTATGGCTTGGGACAAGTGACGAAATGTATGTGCCGCAACAGTCTATTCGAACACTCACACCGACCGATCGTAACAAATATTATTTGAAAACACCGATCAGTATTACGAATACATCAACAAAACGTGTGTTAGCCCCTCACACGATTGAAAATGCCGCACAAATTACGGATTGGTTAAAACGTATTCAGTCAAAAGATACGTATTTACAACAAAGTTTAAAGACGGTATTTCTAGGTGAAGTATTAGGTCATGCGTATCACAATCCGACCTTGTCCGAGGTAAAACAACAACGTATTTATGGAGCGCTCGGTGTTATTTGGCGTGAAAATATTCATCATTATTTAGCATCGCATGAGTCAGCGATTCCATTTAACGCTTTATATTCAGTAGATGCTGACGACCGACCGCTCATTGATGCGTGGATGTCAAAATACGGTGCAGAACAGTGGATGGCACAATTTTTCAGTGTCGCAGTGACGCCGCTGATTCATATGTTGTATAACCACGGCATTGCGTTTGAGTCGCACGCACAAAATATGATGTTAATTCATGAAAATGGCTGGCCGACACGTATTGCATTGAAAGATTTCCATGACGGGATTCGCTTTAAGCCGAGCTTGTTAAGTGAGATTGCACAAAACCCGCAATTACGTGATACACCTGAAGCGCATCGTAAAGTGAACCGCAACTCATTTATCGAAACAGACGATGTCGATCTCGTTCGTGATTTTCTACATGATGCCTTTTTCTTTATTAATATTGCAGAAATCATTGACTTTGTTGCACGTCAATATGAGTTAAAAGCGTCAGAACAGTGGGCAATGGTCCGTACAGTCATTGAACAGTACCAACAGCAATTCCCAGGTCTTGAAAATTATAGACACTTCGATTTATTCGTACCGACCATTCAAGTGGAAAAATTGACGACACGCCGTTTACGCGAAGATGTGGCATTACGTCTTCACGAAGTACGCAACCCGTTGAGGAGGTCTGAAGTATGACATCATTATCACTGAAACGTAACTTAGCAGAAGGAAAAGTACAGTATGGATTGATGAATTCGATTCCGGATCCACTCGTCATCGAAATCATTGCTGCAAGTGGTTATGATTTTGTCGTTATTGATACGGAACATGTTGCAATTAACGATGAAACGTTAGCGCATATGATTCGTGCTGCTGAGACGGCCAATATTATTCCGATTGTCCGCGTGACGGCTGCAATTGAACGCGACATCATTAAAGTGTTGGACATGGGTGCCAAAGGGATTGTGGTCCCACATGTGAATGACCGTGAAACAGCAGAACGGATTGTGAAGTTAAGTCGTTATTACCCACAAGGCATGCGCAGTTTGAATGGCGGACGCGTCGCACGATTTGGCGAAATGCCTTTAAAAGAAGCGATGGTTGAAGCAAACGCATCGATATGTGTCATCGCAATGATAGAAAATATGCAGGGCGTCCGCGCAATTGATGAAATTGTGCAAGTAGCAGGTTTGGATATGGTCATTGAAGGTGCGGCTGATTTATCCCAATCACTCGGCATCCCTTGGGAAACAAGTCATGATCAAGTTCAACAAGCGATTCAGCATGTTTACACGACTACGGCAACTGCAGGCAAACAGTTTTGCGCTTTGCCGCGAGATGACCAACAAGTGCAACGATGGCAACAGCAAGGCGTCCAATGTTTCCTCATGGGCGATGACCGCGGGAAACTGTATCGTCATTTAAAACACAATTTAGCACAGGTGAAAGAGGTGACGGTTCATGACGGCGATTCATACATTAGTTAAACAGCTCAAACAACAAGGCTCGCTCTGCCATTTTATTTATGATATGGACGCCCTACGACAACATCTCGAAACGGTGACATCACAGCTCCCTGACAATTGTGAAATGTACTATGCAATGAAAGCGAACAGTGAGTCTGAGATTTTAGCCGCGATTCAGCCGCATGTCGCTGGCTTCGAAGTGGCGTCAGAAGGTGAAATCACAAAAGTGTTGGCACATACGACAGCAGAGCATGTCATTTTTGGTGGACCGGGAAAGACTGACGAATCTTTACAATACGCGATTCAACAAGGGATTCGACGCATTCATGTTGAAAGTTTATATGAATTAGAGCGTTTAAATGCATTGCTTGAACAAGAAGATGCGACCATGTCTATTTTGTTGAGAGTGAATTTAGCCGGACCTTTTCCAGCTGCGACGTTACATATGGCTGGTCAACCGACACAATTTGGTATTGATGAAACCGAAGTCGACACTGTCATTGCAGCAGTGCAAAAGATGCCACGTGTTCAATTAGAAGGCTTTCACTTTCATTCGATTTCTAACAACTTAGACGCCGCCTTGCATTTACAAGTGATGACGTTATATTTCCAAAAGGCAAAAGCATGGGCAGCACAACATGGCCTTACATTGCAACATCTGAATGTAGGTGGCGGTATCGGTGTGAATTACGCGGACTTAAATGAACAGTTTGACTGGACGTATTTCACGACAGAACTGGCTGCTTTAATTGAAGAAGAAGGTCTACAAAATATAACCATCAACTTTGAATGTGGTCGCTACATGGTGGCACATATCGGCTATTACGTAACCGAAGTATTGGATATTAAACGTGTGCATGGCGCATGGTTTGCTATTTTAAAAGGGGGCACACAACATTTCAGGCTGCCTGTCTCATGGCAACATAATCATCCATTTGAAATATTGCTGCTAGCTGAACAGTCAAATCAAATTGCACCGAGAACGCTTGAACAACAGGCAGTGACGCTCGTCGGTCAATTGTGTACCCCTAAAGATGTGTTTGCTAAAGCGGTGGAAATCCCGGCACTGTCTACAGGTGATGCAGTCATTTTCACATATGCCGGTGCGTATGGTTGGTCAATTTCACATCACGACTTTTTAAGCCATCCGCATCCACAATTCATTTACTGGTCAAGTGAAAAGGAGGGAGAATCATGAAACAGATTTACGACACATTGCAACTGATTCCTGTCGACAAGATTGACCTCCACGAAGCATTTGAACCGAGTCGATTAGAAAAAACGAAGGAGAGCATTGCTAAAGAACAGCATTTACGTCATCCTGTGCTCGTCGTTAAAACATTATTTGGTCGCTATATGGTCATTGATGGTGTGCACCGATTTATGAGTTTGAAAGCGCTAGGCTGTGAAGTGATTCCAGTACAAGTGATTCAACGCACACAGTATTCCATTGGCAGTTGGCATCATAAAATTCCACATGGCGCATGGTGCGAGGGGTTAACGGATGAGGTACTCTTACCGTGGACGACAGAAGTTCGCGACGAAACCCCTTTTATTACGATGTGTAATCAACAGACAGAACATTATTTATATGCAGCAGATTTAACAGCAGATAAACTGGATGTTTGGAAAAAGGTTGTGAACAGTTACAGTGCCAGTTGCAACGTTGAACGTGTGCCACATAGTGCCTGTTTGTGTCTCGATAGCAATGACATCTTAATGAAATATCAGCCTCTTCAAATTGGTGAAATTGAAGCTGTTGTACAAAGAGGTCAAACTGTACCAGCGGGTGTCACGCGTTTTAACATTGCAGGGCGTTGTTTAAATTTACAAGTCCCGCTCCATTTATTGAAAAATAGCAATTTAGCCAATCAGGAACAGTGGCATACATTTTTACAGAAGAAAATTGAAAGCATGCGTTGCTATACTGAAAAGATATATTTAATAGAAGCAGAATAAAACGCATCATCGTTGGTATTGATATGAAGTAAAAAGGCTGGGGAACAATGACGTTTTCCCAGTTTTTCTTGTTACTTTTTGTTGAGAAACGATTCATTGAAATCTCGCCCTTTGAGATGCAACGGCTCAAATAGGCGAGACTCATGAGGGGTGATGTTAAAGGTAGAGAAACGTCATCTAACTTTAAAAGTGGTTATTGTTTATCGCAGTAGCAGTAGCAGTCTAACATTGGGACATACAAAATTTTTATGTTCTCGCCTTTATTCATTCATAGATTTAAGAATCATCAATAATTAGAGGAGGACATGTTGAATGAAATAATAAATGGCTAACAAGTTCACGACAATCCATAAACTTGAAAAGAAAACAGTAGGCAGTTTTGTCAACATTTTTAACGCTGTCCCGTCCCATTCAGGTTGAGGGCGTGCGAATGTAAGTTGCACAATCGTAATCGTCGACTGAATAATTTCGCCTAACAGTGTCCCAAGTATGAAATGGTAAACGAGCATATAAATGAATGAATAGTTCGTTAAATTTTCAGACTGAATACCTAAATAACCAATCAGTATTAAAAAGGCAATGATAAGTAATGGAACAGCCTTTCTTGACGTTTTCCATGTAAAGTAAATGAACACAAGAATATATAGCATAATAAACAATGCGCCTTGTCCCTTACTTTGAATATACAAACCTAAAATCAACATGATAGGCGACATGAGATAGCCACCTAATGTCGTGATGATATGGCCTGAACGACTTCTACTAGCGGTGACAGCATAACCTTGTTGACCTGTTGCGTTACGTTCACGTCTGGTTGCGACAACGACAAAATCTCGTACACGTCCGCCTGATAAGCGATTAAATAGCACATGGCCGAATTCATGCGTCAAGACTGGAATATAATTCAGCGCAATGTCTAATAATGAAAAAATAGAACGGTATGCATAATGGCGGCTTACGAGGTAGAGGCCTGTGATACATAAAAGTAAAATGAATGAAATAGGGATAGGTGAAGTAATCCACGAATATCCGTGCATAGATGTCAATCCTTTCGCAAAACTTATTTTCCATTATAACGGGTTTATTGCGTCTGAACTATAGACTTAAGTCCTAAAGTGTATCATCCAATTGACGTATCACTTTTGCAGGATTACCGGCGACAATCGTATATGCAGGTACATCACGTGTCACGACGCTCCCTGCAGCAATAGTCGCTCCTTGATGCACTGTGACACCGGGGAGGACGAGCACACCTTCACCGATCCATACATCATCTTCAATGGTAATTTTTTGTCCTTGCTCTATCCCTGTACGACGCTCTACCGGGTCAAGTGGATGATTGACAGTAATCAGTTGTACGTTGGGTCCGATTTTGACGTTATTGCCGATAAAAATAGGAGCAATATCAAGCCATGTGTTGTGCGTATTCACATATACATTGTCACCTAAATGAATATTGTAACCGTAGTCGAAGTAGAACGGTGGCTCGATATAACAATGCTGTTGTACGTGACCTAACATGTGCGTCAAATACTGCTCGCGTTGTGCGATGTCTGTCATTGCATTGTATGTATTGCGAGCTGAAGCGGCTTGTTGACGGTCATGTACGAGTGTCGCATCGCTTGGATAATAAGGTAATTCATTGATCATTTTGTCTTTTTCAGTCATTAGAGCACTTCCTTCCCGTAATGTCGTCTTAATTGATACGCAACGTACCCAAAAAGCGGACATCTAAAATATTAAACACAGTGTATCATCATCTCGGACTTTGGAATGAACTTTCAATAAAAAGTATGATTTAGCTTGATTTTGGTGTAAAATGTGTTAAAGTGACATCAATAAATTGTAAAGACCATGTAAAACAAATTGAATTGAAATTAAATGAAAGATTGAAGGTGAGACTATGGCTAAAGCATTGCCTACTGGTCATCATGAGGGCACTTTTCCTAGTCGTGGCACTACAGTAGAGGAAACATATACGTTTAAAGAGAAAAAAGCGCAAGTCCAAGTGATGGATGTGATGTTTGATAATGTCACATTGATGGACATGCATCAAAATATTTTAAAATATATGCATACTGAAACGAAACATAATTTATTTATTGTGACGGCTAACCCAGAAATCGTCCATTATGCATCAGAAAACCCATTATATGCTCAAATGTTGAAACAAGCAGACTTTATCGTTCCGGATGGGACAGGTATTGTTAAAGCTGCTCGGATATTAGGTCAACCTTTACAAGAACGTGTGCCGGGTATTGAAGTGATGGAGACATGTTTAAATATTGCAGATTTAGAGCGCAAAAAAGTGTTTTTACTTGGCGCGACATCTCCAGTTGTTGAAAAAGCTGCACGACGCATTCAACGTCAGTACCCACATATCGATATCCAAACGCATCACGGATTTATCGATATCACTGATCAAAACGTTATCGAACAAGTGCGTGATTTTAACCCGGACTTTATTTTTGTAGGGATGGGCTATCCGAAGCAAGAACAATGGATTCAACATAACCGCCATCATTTCGACCATACATTGATGATGGGAGTCGGCGGTTCGATCGATGTTTATAGTGGAGAAGTGAAACGCGCACCGTACGTATGGAGAGCGATGAATCTAGAATGGGCTTACCGTGCGTTGACAGATATGAAGCGAATTCACCGTTTGAAAAGAATTCCTAAGTTTGTCGTCGGTGTGTATAAACAAAAATATTTAAAACAATAGCGTTATGATAGAGCGAGTGCAACCCTTAAACGAGGAAATTGAGGGGCCTCGCTCTTTTTGAGTTTAAATAGCCTTTCTCAAAAAATTCCTTGGCAGCACGTATACTTATGGAAATAGCAAAGGGGGACAGCGTGAGGAGGAGCATAACAATCAAATGACAGATAAGAAAAACGAGAATGCCTTCAAAGGGGTTAGAACCTAAATTTTTGCTAGCCTGCTATGGTTATATTTAAATAAGCGAATCTGTAAGTGCCTCTAAGAACATGAGTCCTTTGTGGCGCCTCTCAACTTACATTCCGCCCAATCACTTAGCCCAAAGCAGGTCAAAAACTTTGATCATCACTCTGTCCTTATTCGTATAAACTTGCCCGCATTCCTAGGATTTATCAAAAATGTGATTGCCAAGATGGATGAGACTCTTGAGGGATCACTTTAGCCCAAAGCAGGCCAAAAATTTTGATCATCACTCTGTCCCCATTCGAAAAAACTTACCCGCATTCCTAGGGTTTGTCAAAAATGTGATTGCCAAGATGGATGAGACTCTTGAGGGATCAGCTGAACCGGAAAATCCACCAACGCTTCAACAAATGTGACAGTTTAATCAAAGCGTTGGTTAGTTGTAGGTTCAGCCCCTAAGAACGCGAATCCATCAAAGCAATCCTAATCAATCAGATTCCAAGGATAGGGGGCAAGTTTCTACGCATTATCATTAAACAATCATCAAATTCATCACAAATATATTGAAATTAGGCATATGTTGAAGCGGGATAGGGTAAAAGTTCACTGCATCGATTATGAAACGAATAGATTCATCGTGTCTGATGCAGTGTGTGAGGGTTGAAGTGATTAAGCGTACATGGAAAAGTTATTTGACGACAAAGCGGTTTTCATCTAAAGCTTGACGGAATGCTTTTTGTTCTGCAGTCGATTTTTTCTTGAAATCTTTCAAAAAGGCTTCATATTTAGGAAGGACGTCTTCCACAGAGCCGAAATCTTTAAGTTGTCCTGCTTCAATCCAAGCAATTTTCGTACAAAATTCTTTCACTTGGCGTAAGTTGTGGCTGACAAAGAAGATTGTTTTTTCATCTTCTTTAAATTCATAAATCTTTTTCAAACTCTTTTGGGTAAACGTTTGGTCACCTACAGACAACGCTTCGTCAATGACAAGAATTTCTGGATTGATTGTCGCACTAATGGAAAAGCCGAGTTTCGAACGCATCCCGCTTGAATATTTTTTAACGGGTTGATAAATAAACTCACCTAATTCGCTAAATTCGACAATTTCAGGTGTGAGTGCTTTAATTTCATTTTTTTTGAAACCCATGCACAACATTTTGAACTCAATATTTTCCATACCTGTTAAGTTGCCATTGAGTCCGGCGTTAATTGCGATAACACTGACATCACCAGTTTTATCAATATGCCCATGTGTCGGTGTGAGCGAACCACCAATCATATTGCTCAATGTCGACTTACCGGAGCCATTAATCCCGACTAAACCGATAACATCACCTGCGTAGGCTTGGAATGTGACATCTTTGAGTGCATAAAATGTTTTGTTTTTATGTTTGGGCCATATAGCATCTTTAATACGTTCTTTATTATTACGATAAATACGATATTCTTTAGTCACTTCGTTAATACTGACAGTTGGATTCATCTGTGAACAGTCCTTACATTGATAATATTGAAATGAAATTTGGTTTTTGCTTCCATCATCTTGTGTCTATACATTATAATATATTACTAAGTGGTTGTTAAATTTGTGAAGCTATTGTAAAGTATTATGGATACAATGTATCATTCTACTTAAATCAACTTAGCTTTTCAATTAAAGAATAGGCGATGAGACATACTAGGTCAAATATTAATGCACAATATGACTTTGATGATTGGCTCTAGATGGATTATCCAGCATGTGAAAGCGTGGTAAATTATGAATTCTGTTATTACCGTAATGAAAGAACATTTTAAAAGTTTTTATCTAATTCAGCGGTTAGCACAATTCCAGCTTAAGATTTCAAATCATAATAACTATCTCGGATTTGCTTGGGAGATCATTAATCCTGTGATACAAATTATGGTTTACTGGTTTGTCTTCGGTTTTGGGATCAGAAGTAACCACCCGATTGATGGCGTCCCTTTTATTTATTGGTTGCTCGTCGGTATTAGTATGTGGTTCTTCATTAATCAAGGTATTTTAGAGGGAACAAAATCGATAACCATGAAATATGGACAGGTGGCGAAAATGAATTTCCCACTTTCTATCATTCCGACATATATCGTCACAAGTAAACTGTATGGGCACATGATGCTTGTAGTAGCGATTGTCATTTTATGTACAGTGAGTGGTATTACACCAACGATTTATATTTTGCAACTGTTCATTTATATTCCATTTGCGTTTTGTTTGACGGCATCAGTGACACTCCTAACATCAACATTAGGCGTGCTTGTCCGTGATACGCAAATGGCAATGCAAGCTTTATTAAGGGTTCTTTTCTATGCTTCACCGATTCTTTGGACACCTCCAGCGGGATCGTTAGCAGAAAAGATTTTAATGTTTAACCCTATTTATTTTGTAGCGGAGAGTTACCGTGCAGCGATACTATTTCATGAATGGTACTTTATTACGCATTGGGAACTGGCACTTTACAATGTGTGCGTTACAGCGATGTTATTTATTATTGGTTCGATGTTACATATGCGCTACAGAGATCACTTCGCAGATTTTATGTAATGAGAACAGTCCCTCAATACATTAGATTTGTGTTGAGGGTTTTGTTTTAAATAACATTTTAGGGTGGTGAAGAAATGATGCGTTATTATATCAAAGCATTTTATATTTGTATGGTCGCGTGCTTAAGTCGACTGTACAGTTCGTTACGTATCGATAGAAAACATATTGTCTTTTTAATGACTTTTAAAGAAGATCAATTACCAATTATATATCAACTGAGTCAACGCGGTTTTAACATTACCGTTTTTGCAAAGCCTAAAGATTTTCACTATTTAGAAAATAGAAAACATATTACGTATTATCCTTTGAAACAATCTTCCATTTTAAAGCAGTTAGCCGCATTAGCTACCGCAAAAGTGGTGTTTATTGACACCTATTATTTAATGATGGCAGGCTGGCGCAAAAAAGAAGGCCAAACCGTCATTCAAACGTGGCATGCGGCAGGTGCATTGAAGAAATTTGGTTTAGAAGATCATTCAGTAGATTTGACTCAAAAAGAACATGCTGATCAATATTGTGCAGTGTATCAAGCGACAGATAAATACTTAGTCGGTGGTCAACAGATGGCAGATTGCTTTGAAAAGGCGTTCGGTGCACGTTATGAACAGCTGCTGAGCTTTGGGAGTCCGAGATTAACGACATACCGACGCATCGACCGACAAGCACATCAACAAAAACTGAAAAAACAACTAGGTATTCAAAACAAAGTCGCTGTCTATTTACCGACTTATCGTGAAGGTGGACAAACGAACCGTACGATTGACAAAGAAACATTTGAGATGGCGGTGCCTGGCTACACGTTGTTAAGTAAATATCATCCTACCGTTTCCGCAGCGGCAGAAAATATTAAAATGTGTACGCTTGATCTTGTCATATTGGCAGATTTAATTATTACGGACTACAGTTCTTTAGCGATAGAAGCAAGTATTGTCAATACGCCAACCTTATTTTACGTATACGATGAGGCGGATTATGAAATTGTACGAGGGCTCAACAAGTATTATTATGACATCCCGCAAGAATATAAAGCGTATGACGAGCGCACATTGTATGAACGTATTAACGAAGGACAATTACAACCATTATTCCAAAAATGGCATCAATATAATACAAGTGAAAGCTTAAATCAAGTCGTTAATTATGTAGAAAAACTCGTGCGAATTTAGCGTAAACACTGGATATTTTTAGGAATTGAGAAATGTTTATGCTATAATTCTACAAAATGAAGAAAATATTAAAAATGTTAAGGAGGTGTAAAGATGAAACGTGTCATTACATATGGAACGTATGATCTTTTACACTATGGACATATTGAATTACTAAGACGTGCACGTGAAATGGGGGATTACCTCGTTGTAGCACTCTCAAGTGATGAATTCAACCGCGTTAAAAATAAAAAATCATATTACAACTTTGAACAACGTAAAATGATGCTTGAATCGATTCGTTACGTTGACCTTGTGATTCCTGAAAACGATTGGGGACAAAAAGAAACCGACGTTGAGAAGTATGAAATCGATACTTTTGTAATGGGTCATGACTGGGAAGGCGAATTCGATTTCTTAAAAGATAAATGTGAAGTGATTTACTTGAAACGTACGGAAGGTATTTCTACGACACAAATCAAACAAGAATTATATGGCAAAGACGCAAAATAATATGAATTCAAATGGATCAACAATGCGATGGGATTGCATTCTTGGTCCATTTTTGTTACTCAAAAACTTTAAAACCAAAAGTATCTGAAAATTAAGAAAATACATTGTTCTATACTTATTTGCGTGCTATATTGAGTGTGATGGGGTTGAAATAAG
The DNA here is from genome assembly GCF_900636325.1 of Staphylococcus delphini. NCBI lineage: Bacteria > Bacillati > Bacillota > Bacilli > Caryophanales > Staphylococcaceae > Staphylococcus > Staphylococcus delphini. The sequence continues at coordinate 2,400,081 of NZ_LR134263.1, read as the reverse complement.
GTTGTTTTATCTTATAACGATATATGACGTTTTAATCTCCAAATCTAAAAGTGAAAGGGTGTTTATGATGAAAACAGTTAAAAATACACCAAAAGTAAAACGATTTTCACACCAGTACAAAGGAAAATTACAAGATAAATCATTTTTTGAAATTTGACCTTAAGCGATATAGCGCTCCTTATTTCAAGAAATGTTTAGACTAAGGAGCATCAGATGACATTTTTTAAAACTTTAAAACAGTATCCGTCTGCGCAAAAATTTTTATGGTTCAGTATCTTCTTTTTCTTTTCAATGTATTTATCAAAAACTGTGCACGCATTGTGGTTTGAAGAAAATCATGCACTCACATCTTTCGGTTTTTCCTATACCATGATGGCTATTGCGGGAAGTTTATCATTTTTCACTGGTAAAATAGGAGATAAAATTTCTCCCAGTTTTGCCTTAAAGCTAGGCGCTATCGTGTATGCTATCGGTCTCGTATTAAGGGTCTTTACACAATCTTTCTTACTCGCGGGGTTCTCTGGTTTCGTCGCTGGGCTAGGTGCCTCTCTTGTCATCATTTCATTGCGCTTTTGGATTTTAACCATTGGCACTAAAGAAGATAGGCCGGCTATCGTTTCTATTAACGAAACTGGCACAAGTATTGGAGTTGCAGTAGGAACAGTGGTAGCAGGCCTGCTTGTTACACTATTTGCACACATCGTCGAACATCCGATGATTTACGTGCTGATTTTAGCGGCAGTGTGTTGTGCTTCAACTACGCTCTTAGTCCCTAAATTCCCTAAAAAAACAAGCGATGAAGTTGAAAAAGAAGCAAAAGAACAGCAAGAAAAGCCTATAAAACAATATAAAGTACTCGTGGTAGGCGTCGTCCTTTTCGGCGTGATCATAGGCTTAGCAGTGAGTTTAATCAGTCCGTTTATGCCTATTATATTGAAAAATCAAGGTCTCCCAGTGTCGCTCATCGGTATTTTTATAGCAGTGAATAGTATAGTTTCAATCGTAGCTTCTCCGTTATTTGCTAGTCAAAAAGTCAACCGCTATAAACATTGGATATTTTTCGGTGGTGAAGTGATTGCAGCGATATTGTTGCTACTCTATTTAACACCACTTTCAAGCTTCGTTATTTTGTTGATTTTAGTAGTAAGATCTTTTTTATACACAGGGTCTTTCATTGCACAGGAGTTAATGGAACTTGAAATGTTTCCACAACAGCATTTAGGATTCTTTTTTGGGCTTTCACAATCTTCTTTCTTCATTGGAGATGCGGTTGGAGGGACATTTGGCGGATATATCTACAGTTTATCTATCACGATGGGGATTCTCATGTGTACAGCATTGTTATTGTTCAATGCAGTGCTCTTTCCAATCTTTTATGTGATGATGTCCAAGTATGGGAAGCGCAAAATTTAGGAGAAGTTGAGGGCTGTGTACTTATAAATGATAGGTCGTCGCATGTACAGAAAAGAAGAACAGGGGTTGAGAGTGATATCTCAGCCCTCGTAGCTCTTGAAATTACGAATCCTTCAGCAAACAACAATCACACTACTTTAAAATAAGGTATGGTGAAAGGACGATACATTTTTGATGTTTTGATATGAAAAAACTTGCCTTCTTTCCCCAATGTTGAGGCAAGATTGCCTTGATGGGTTCGCAAGTCCCCTGGGAACGCGAATCTATCAAGGTAATCATTTTTAATAGATCTGTTCAAAAAAGAGGGCAAGTTTACTCATATTCATTATTTCAATGCATCAAAAAAGTTAAGCCACAAGTTCACAATCTTATTTTCTAAACAAGCGTCTAACAATACGATGTAATATCAGCGCGAGTATTAATACAACGACCACCAATGCGATTGTCGTCAATACTGGAAATGCACGCCAAGTCGATACCACCACAGACTTCGATTCATAAATCAGCGGGTTCTCCACTTTTACAGTAGGGGGACCATCATTTTTCGTAATAAACTTCCGTGAGTAGTCGAGATGCACTGTGCTGTCTTTTACTACAAAATGATAAGGTTCAGCCATGTCTTTCGGTACGACATCGTATAAATCTTCTGTCACATAGTACGATTTCCCATCAATTTTGTGTTTACCTTTAGACAGTACCTTTTTATAGTCATATTGTGAAAACGTATAGTTAATGGCACTCGCACTCATCATGTTACGTTGTTTCTCGCCACCGAGATGTTTATAATCGCCAGCGCCCATAATAATATGAAAAATGCGGAATTTTCCACGTTTTGTCGTTAATGAGTTGTTGTAATCTGCAATGTCACTCGAACCTGTTTTCAATCCATCTGTTCCAGGTAAACTCATGTTGCCACCTTCTAACAGATCGTTAAAGGTATAGTATGTGACACCGTGTTGTGTCGGTGCAATTTGTTTAGTGAAATACAAAATTTTAGGTGTGTCTTTCACAACATGCTGGGCAAGAATGGCATAATCGCGTGCTGAAGATGTTGAAGATGGTTCGTGCTGGTATTTCTTTGGCGCGAATTCCAATAATAAGCGGTTTTCTGCACCAGTAGGATTCACATAGTGGGTGTGCGTCATACCTAGAGATTTGGCAGTGTCATTCATTTTATCGACAAAGTCTGATGTATTATCTGAAACTTGATTGGCTAAAATCAGTGCAGCTGCGTTACTTGAAGCGGAGACTGTAATCTGAAGCAATTCTGCAATGGTGTATGTTTCACCAGGATAAAGTTTCGTATTACTCAACTCTGGTAAGGTGGACATCCGGTAATGTTGGTCAGTGATTTGGACCGTGTCGTTTAAGGATAATTTCTTTTCTTTGACAGCTTGTAACGTTAAGTACATTGTCATGAGTTTGGTCATAGAAGCAGGATACCATTGTTGTTCGCTTTGAAACGTATATAAAATTTGTCCTGTTTGACTGATGTTGATCATGCCTTCAGGTTGATAAGCCCACGAGACAGGGTAACCACTTTGTTGTGCAAGTTCAACCGGTGTGGGTGTATATGCACGTGCAAAAGGTGTTATAATAGTGGAAGCGAAGAATACAACCACAATGGATAATATTATTTTTTTCATATGTATTCCCTCAATCTACAAAACTATAAATGATAAACAACACGATTCATTTTACCACAAAGTTTATCGTTTATAAATGTTAATGCAGACGGATATGATGGGCATGAGAGATGATATGAAACTGAGTTAAGCCGTTGTGGTCACTTTGAGAACAATCTGTTGAAGGGTAAAAGTAGAGGTAATCGTAAATGCGGTAAGACTGCCTTCAGAGTGAATGAAGACTGAGAGGTGTCTTATAGCATCACTATAACGAAAATAAAAGAGGTATGAAGTTATGAAAGCACGCAACCCACTTGTATTTTTATTAAAGAAAATTTCATGGCCAGTTGGATTGATTATCGTGGCCGTGACGATTGCTTCAATAGGTAGTTTGACCGGATTATTAGTGCCTTTGTTTACAGGGCAGGTGGTCGACAAATTTACTTTTGAATCGATTAGTCCTGTATTTATTATTGCACTGGTAGCGGTATTTTTAGTGAATGCCGTGTTAAGTGGTTTCGGTTACTATTTACTTAATAAAATTGGCGAAAAAATTATTTACGCGATTCGTTCTCTTTTGTGGGGCCATATTATCCACTTGAAAATGCCGTTTTTTGATAAAAATGAGAGCGGGCAATTGATGAGTCGTTTAACAGATGATACGAAAGTCATTAATGATTTTATATCACAAAAGTTACCAGGATTTTTCCCCTCGGTGATTACGCTCATTGGGTCATTAATTATGCTGTTCGTCTTGGATTGGCAAATGACACTTCTTACATTTATTACCATTCCAATCTTTATATTAGTAATGGTGCCGCTCGGTAAAATTATGCAAAAAATATCAACGAATACGCAAACTGAAATTGCGAATTTTAGTGGGCTACTCGGGCGTGTATTAACAGAAATGCGTTTAGTGAAAGTGGCCAATACTGAGAAACTAGAATTGGATAAGGCACATAGCAACCTTAAAAAGATTTATGACTTGGGGCTGAAACAAGCGAAAATTGCTGCCGTCGTTCAACCGATTTCAGGGATTATTATGCTGATTACAATTGGTATTATTTTAGGTTTTGGAGGTATGCGTATTGCCTCGGGCGCGATTTCAGCGGGGACACTCGTGGCGATGATTTTTTACGTTTTAAATTTATCGATGCCTTTGATTAACCTTTCTACATTAGTGACGGATTATAAAAAAGCAGTAGGGGCGAGCCAGCGTATTTATGAAATCTTACATGAACCACTTGAAAACATCGACGTACCGAATTTTCAAGATAAGATTCCCACTGGCGACTTGAAATTTGATCATGTCTACTTTGGATATGATGATACGCCAGTCCTTAAAGATGTGTCATTTAATGTATTACGTGGCGAAGTGACCGCTTTTGTAGGGCCTTCTGGTTCGGGTAAAAGTACATTGTTCAGCTTGATTGAACGGATGTATGAGATTGATCAAGGTGGCATTTATTATAATGGTACTTCTATTGATGCGCTATCATTAACAGATTGGCGTAGAAAAATCGGTTACGTCATGCAAAGTAATGCGATGATGAACGGCACGATACGCGATAATATTTTATATGGTGTGGATCGAGAAGTATCTGAAGAAGAATTGATCCATTATGCCAAACTTGCGAACTGTCATGAATTTATTATGGAATTTGAACAAGGTTACGACACCATCGTTGGGGAGCGCGGCTTGAAGCTGTCAGGCGGTCAACGTCAGCGCATCGATATTGCACGAAGCTTTGTGAAAAACCCTGACATTCTGTTATTAGATGAGGCAACCGCAAACTTAGATAGTGAAAGTGAGCGTAAAATCCAAGAAGCATTAGATGTTTTAATGGAAAACCGTACGACCATCGTTATTGCGCACCGTCTCTCTACAATTAAAAAAGCGGGGCAGATTATTTTCTTAGACCATGGCGAAGTGACAGGCAGAGGACGTCATGAAGAATTGATGCAAACCCACACAATGTATCAGCAATTTGTTGAAACTCAAAATTTAACACAGCATCGAGCAGTAACAGAACAAACTGAGACAGAACGATAACGAAAACAAAAAGACTGGGTAGCTGAAACCACTTGAAGCAGTGCGTTTTGGACCCAGTCTTCTTATTGTCAATATATGATGCGTGGCGTAACGCAACACAACACCATCACTGCAAATGTTTCGGTAAACTTTCAGTCGGACAACCTTGATTACTTTCACATGCACTACATTTTCCTTGCTTCGACTTTTTGAAAAATCGAACTATTACCCAAGTTGCATAACCTAATATCAATGCAATTAATAACAAATTAATGAATAATGTCAATTTCAACGCCTCCTATATAAAGTACGAACCGATTTGATAGACTAACAATGACAACACATATGCAATGACAAAGGGATATGTCACAGCAAGCATCGTCCATTTCCATGAAGGGGTTTCTTTACGTATCGCAGCCACTGTCGCAAGGCATGGGGTGTAAAGTAAAATAAACACCATGAATGAATAGGCAGAGAGTGCTGTGAAATGTGTTGATACAGTAGCGACGAGACTCTCTTCGCTAACCGCAAAAATAATGGCCATGGAACTAATGATAACTTCTTTCGCTAAAAATCCAGGAATGAGTGTCGCAGCGGTTTGCCATGAACTGAATCCAAGTGGTGTGATCAGTGGCGCAATAGTCGCACCAATCATGTGTAAGAAACTTTGATCGATAGGGACATCAATACCAGATGGTCCTGTGTAATTGAGCAACCAAATCACAACAGAACCTGCAAAAATAAATGTGCCTGCTTTTTTAACAAATCCTTTTCCTTTTTCCCAAGTGCTACGCCATAATGTTTTAATTGAAGGTAATCGATATGGCGGTAACTCTATGACAAAAATGGACGTATCTTTTTTTAGCACTGTTTTAGAGAGTAACCAGCTTACGAGTAGCGCGACAACAATACCTAATACGTATAGACTTAACACGACAAGTGCTTGATGTTGTGCGAAGAAAATGGCTACGAACAAACCATATACTGGAAGACGTGCAGAACATGACATGAACGGTGCGATTAAAATGGTCGTCAGCCGTTCTTTTTCTTCTTCGATACTGCGAGCCGCCATAATACCTGGCACGTTACAACCGAAACCGATAATCATCGGAATAAATGACTTGCCGTTAAGGCCGAATTTTTCCATCATCCGGTCCATAATCACTGCAATACGCGCCATGTAACCTGAATCTTCTAATAATGAAATGAAGAAAAACAGCACTAAAATTTGTGGAATGAATACGAGTACACCGCCGACGCCCGCAATAATACCATCTGTCACCAAGTCTTGAAGTGCCGGATAAATACCGAGTTTATTCATGATATTGACCGTTTGATCGGTTAAAGGGCCTCCGAAAAATGCGTCCAACTGATCAGAAAGCGGTGTCCCAATCCAAGTAAACGTAATTTGAAAGATGAGCCACATCATTCCTAAAAAGATAGGGATCCCCAGTATTTTATGTGTGAGCAACGCATCGATCCGTTCAGTCAAATGTTGACGCTCTGCATCTGGATAAGTCACGACTTCAGCAAGCATAGTATCGATATACTGTTGACGACATTTCAAAATATGTTGTTCAAGGTCGATCGTATTGAACTGTGCCGTCAATATTTCAAACTGTTGTAGCGTTTCTTCATCCAAATAGCGCAACACAGCTGGGTTATTAAGCAAATATTGAATAGCCAAAAAACGGTAATGGCGCTGTGCTAATGGAAGTGTCGAGGGTAACGCTTTGACAAGTTGTGTTAATAAATTTTCAACGGCATCACCGTAATGAATTTTTAAAGGTCGTTGTCTTGAAACATGACGGTCAGCAAGCGCATTGAGCACTTCATCGCTCCCTTTACCGGTACGTGCGATAATAGGAATAATCGGGATATGCAATTGACGCATTAAACGTTGGTGGTCAATCCGGATGCCGCGTTTATTTGCCACGTCAATCATGTTCAGACCGATGAGCATTGGCGCGCCATATTCTAGCAATTGCACAGTTAAATTAAAATTGCGTTTAATTTGGGCCGCATCGATAATGTTGATCATACCGTCGAATTTTTCATGCAGTAAATAATCTGTTACGACAGTTTCATCACGGGAAATGGGTACTAAGTCGTAAATCCCTGGTAAGTCGATTAAATGACCGAAATTTTTCTTAAGTTGACCGACCTTTTTGTCTACTGTGACACCGCTCCAGTTTCCGACATATTCATATGAGCCGGTTAAAGCGTTGAAAAGAGACGTTTTTCCTACGTTCGGATTCCCTAAAATACAATATGCATTACTCATAAGCATGCTCCAATCTAATTTCGCAAGCATCACAGTTACGAATACAAATATGTTGACCGTTCACTTTTAATGTACAAGGTCCTTTGAATAATCCTTTTTGATGGACAGAAATTTGACATCCTTCTACACAACCTAGGGCTCGTAAACGATGCTTTAAATGGACATTGTCTGTATCTAATCCTTTGACACGATATTGTTTTCCAATCTCAGCATTTCCAATATGTAACATACGCACACCTACTTATCGTTAATGATAATCATTTTCACTTAATTATAGAATAAGCCGGTTTTCGTTTGTAGGCAATAACTTTTTAGTACCAAATGTGAAAAAATATCGAATTTCAATCGAAACATTTCACAGTGCCAAATTAAAAAATGAATTAAATCGTATCGTGTTTAGATGAATTGAACTTAAATGATACTGAAAAAAATATATTCTCAGTATGTAAACGTCGTGGTATACTAATGGTGTTAAAAAACAGTTGAAAGGTAAGAGGTATCTCTTTATGTATTTGATTATTAACATTATTGGATTGTTTGTCTTTTTAGGGGTTGCATTTTTATTCTCACGTGACCGTAAAAACATTCAATGGGCTTCTATTGCGACGCTTGTTGTCCTTAACTTGATTTTGGCATGGTTCTTTGTATATTTCCCAGCTGGTACGCTCGCCGTTAAAAAAGCAGCGGAGGGGATTTCTTGGGTCATTGATGCATCGTTTGCAGGGATTGGCTTTGCATTCCATAGCTTCACAGCGCCAAAACAATTGGACATGGCAGTAGCAGCGTTATTCCCAATTTTATTAGTTGTGCCACTTTTTGATATCTTGATGTATTTACGTATTTTGCCATGGATTATGCGCGGAATTGGTTGGGTACTTGCAAAAATTACACGTCAGCCTAAATTCGAGGCATTCTTCGGTATTGAAATGATGTTCTTAGGAAACACTGAAGCACTCGCGGTTTCAAGTGAACAATTAAAACGTATGAAAGAAACACGTGTACTGACTTTAGCGATGATGTCGATGAGTTCGGTATCTGGGGCGATTGTTGGGGCTTATGTGACAATGATTCCAGGTGAATTAGTATTGACAGCGATTCCGTTAAACATTGTCAACGCGATGATCGTTGCTTCTATTTTAAACCCTGTAAAAGTTGAAGTAGACGAAGATGTGATTTACGATTTACGCGCAAATGAAGCACGTCAACCATTCTTCTCATTCCTTGGTGACTCTGTGTTGAATGCTGGTAAATTAGTACTCATCATTATCGCTTTCGTTATCAGTTTCGTTGCATTAGCAGAATTAGCAGACCGTTTAATTCACTTAGTAACTGGTGGTATTGGTCACTTATTCAATGCAAAAGGTAGCTTCGGTCTTGACCAAATTTTAGGTGTATTCATGTATCCATTCGCATTGTTACTTGGTTTACCATTAGATGAGGCATGGTTAGTTGCACAAAATATGGCGAAGAAAATTGTAACGAATGAATTTGTTGTTATGGGTCAAATCGCAGGAGAAGTGAATGATTACGCACCTCACCGTCGTGCAGTCATTTCAACATTCTTAATTTCATTTGCAAACTTCTCAACAATCGGTATGATTATCGGTACGTTAAAAGGTATTGTGAATGAAAAAACATCTGACTTTGTATCTAAATATGTACCAATGATGTTATTAGCAGGTATTTTAGTATCATTATTAACAGCTGGTTTTGTAGGTTTATTCGCGTGGTAAAATCAACCGCCTGTGAATAAATCACAACGTTTTTGAATATAGGAACGAGGGGCTTGGACTAAACGATGTCTGAGCCTCTTTCTTATTTTTGCAAGACACTTTCTATGACATGCGTGAGAAGAAGTATGCATAAAAATAGAGCAGCCCAGCTGATGCTGAACTGCCTTAGACGGGAAATGAATAATTTTGATTGATATTCGAGCATGATATCAATCTCGAGCAAAAAATCTCTTGTACTATAAAAAAACACAAAGGAGATGGCCTCTTGTTGACTAGATGACTAGCAACAAATAAGGTAGTTTCTATTATACACACATTCTCGTCAAAAGTAAACAAAATATTCAGAAATTTAAAATTTTATTTTGCGGCTGCTGAAAAGAGTCGTCACTCAAGGGGTTCGCTTTGTCACAAAGTTGTGATAGTATGGCTTATGACGAGTTAGAAATGATATAAAAGAATGGGAGGAATCATTGGGTGAGCAGAACAATAAGAGATTTGTTATTAGTTATCGTTGGCGCATTTATTTTTTCAGCGGGGGTCAATGCATTTGTCATCGCCGGTGATCTCGGTGAAGGTGGCGTGACAGGTCTTGCTATCGTACTTTATTATGCGTTTCACTGGTCGCCTGCCATTATTAACTTTGTCGTTAATGCGGTATTGATTGCGATTGGTTACAAGTTTTTAAGTAAAAGAAGTATGTATTTAACGATTGTGGCTACAATTTTAATTTCTGTATTTTTAAGTTTAACGCATACTTGGCAAGTCAAATCAGATGATATCATTATTAATGCTGTGTTCGGTGGATTTTCAGTCGGTTTAGGTATTGGCATTATCGTTTTAGCCGGTGGTACGACAGCTGGAACGACCATTTTGGCACGTATTGCGAATAAGTATTTAGACGTTAGTACGCCTTATGCATTGCTCTTTTTTGACTTAATTGTCGTCTTGATTTCATTGACAGTGATTCCGTTAGATCGCGCGCTGTTAACCGTAATCAGTTTATATATCGGTACAAAAGTGATGGATTTCGTTATTGAAGGGTTAAATCCTAAAAAGGCAGTGACGATTATTTCAAAAGAACCTGACCGTATCGCTAAAATGATTGATGAAGATATCGGTAGAGGTGTGACGATTTTAAATGGGCGCGGTTATTTCTCCAAACAAGAAACAGACGTGCTTTATGCCGTGATTAGTAAAACGCAATTGTCACGGACGAAGCGGTTAATTCGTAAAATTGATCATAGTGCGTTCGTGGTCGTGCATGACGTGCGTGACGTCTATGGCAATGGCTTTTTAGTAGAAGATTAAAAGTAAAATGAAGGGCTGGGCATTCAATGTCTTAGCTCTTTTTTTGTGCGATTTGGCTAAAGAGAAGTTTAAAAGTGTTTTTTGACTACGCGTGAATCAAAATATTTAGATGCATGCGTATACATTAGAGGATGGATGAAGTCCAATTGAGACTATTTTGAGTTAGAAATTTTTGATAAATGATGATATACTTGGCATAAACATGATAATGATTATCAATTGCATAAAATGTATATAGATTTCATAATATTAGGGAATGAAAAGCTCACGATTCGTGGTGAGTGTGAACAGTAACGCCTTAATCACGTAATCGATGGTGTGTAAGGGCGTAATCGTTTTAAGAAAGAAGGATGACGATGAGTAGATTAACAGGTAAAGAGGTCACAATTGGGTATGGTGACCGTGTCATTGTTGATAATTTAGATGTCGCAATTCCAGATGGTGCCATTACGTCAATTATTGGGCCCAATGGCTGTGGCAAATCAACATTATTAAAAGCACTTTCTCGATTATTAAATACAAAAAGTGGTGAAATTTGTTTAGACGGCAAAAATATTCATGTCCAGTCAACAAAAGAAATAGCTAAAAAAATAGCGATTTTACCTCAGTCTCCAGATGTGGCGGATGGTTTAACGGCTGGAGAGCTTGTTTCTTATGGTCGTTTCCCACATCAAAAGGGCTTTGGTCGTTTGAACGAAGAAGATAAAAAAGCGATTGATTGGGCGATGCGTGTGACAGGAACGATAGATTTTAAGCATCGTGCAGTCAACGATCTAAGTGGTGGGCAACGTCAACGTGTTTGGATTGCGATGGCGCTCGCACAAAAAACAGACATTATTTTTCTTGATGAACCGACAACGTATTTAGATATTTCACACCAACTTGAAATTTTAGAACTTGTACAAGAACTGAATGCTGAACACGGCACGACAATTATTATGGTATTACACGATATTAATCAAGCGATTCGTTTTTCAGATCACCTCATCGCAATGAAAGATGGCGATATTATTAAACAAGGTGATACGCATGAAGTACTGACGAATGAAATTTTAGAACGCGTATTTAATATTGATGCAGAGTTGAGTACAGATCCACGTACAGGTAAACCGATGCTCGTGACGTACAACCTCTTGTGTAAACATTACGAAAAAGCCTAAAGGTTGGATAAACGGAGTATAGAACATGTTGGAAAAAAGAGTAAATATGAAGTGGAGTGATGCGGTACAGTTTGGCTGTGCCGTTATCGTATTGTTGATAGTATTTATTATTGCGACTTTATTAGGTGAAGCGCATGTGAATTTAAGTACCATTTTTGAAGCAATTTTTCATTATAATCCAAAAATCCAAGCACACAATGTGATTTCAGAAGTTCGTATCCCTCGAAATATCGGTGCTGTGCTAGTAGGGATGGCGCTTGCAACAGCGGGTGCCGTGATTCAAGGTGTCTCTAAAAATGGACTTGCAGACCCCGGCTTAATTGGTTTGAATGCTGGGGCTGCTTTTGCTTTAGCGCTCACTTTCGCACTGTTTCCAGGCGCATCATTTATTGCGCATATTATTGCTGGTTTTATCGGGGCGATGCTAGGTGGCGCGATTGTGATGACGATTGGTGCGTCGAGACGAGATGGTTTTAACCCAATGCGTCTCATTTTAGCCGGTGCTGCTGTCAGTGCGCTGTTAACGGCACTCAGTCAAGGGGTGGCGCTCATTTTTCGTCTCAATCAATCCATTAACTTTTGGAGCGCAGGTGGGGTGTCAGGCACCAATTGGCAACAAATTCAAATCAGCGTGCCGATTATTTTAGTGTCGTTAATCTTATTAATATTGATGAGCCGACAGTTGACGATTTTAAGTTTGGGTGATGCGTTAGCTGTAGGACTCGGTCAAAATATAAAAATGGTCCGCACAGTCGCTTTAATTTTATCGATGCTACTTGCAGGCGTTTCTGTAGCAATGGTCGGTCAGATTGCATTTGTCGGTCTCATCGTCCCTCATATCGTACGTTTTTGGGTCGGTACAGATTATATGAAAGTCCTTCCGATGACTGCGGTAGTAGGTGGTACACTCGTCTTAGGTGCGGACCTTGTGGCGAGACTGTTAGGTGAAGCGCCAATGAGTGCCGTTATCTCCTTTATCGGTGTCCCTTACTTTTTCTATTTGATTCGTAAAGGAGGACGTACGCTATGATTCATCCGCGTTTAAAACGAAAGCAGCAGTTAACATTCATTAGTGCACTCATCCTTTTAATGCTCGCAATCGCATGGAACTTAACGACGGGTGAATATGCGATGTCGTACGGCCAAATTATTCAAACTTTCCTAGGACAAGGTGATGCGGCAGATCGACTCATTTTAATTGATTTTCGTTTGCCACGTGTCGTCATTACGTTGTTAGCGGGAATTGCTTTAAGTATGAGTGGTGCTATATTACAAAGTGTCACTAAAAACCCTCTCGCTGAACCGGGAATTTTAGGCATTAATGCAGGAAGCGGTTTTGCTATCGCGTTGTTTATCTCTTTAGGTCAAATACACGCCGATCAATTTGTCTACGTTTTACCTATTGTCAGTATGATGGGCGGCTTAGGGACGGCACTCGCCATTTTCATATTGAGTTACCAAGGCGATAAAGGGCTTTCTCCGGCAAGTATGGTGTTGATTGGTGTCGGGATGGCCACTGCATTATCTGGTGCAGCACTTACGATTATGGCGACCTTTAATAAAGAGCAATCTGAATTTATTGCAACTTGGCTAGCCGGAAATATATGGGGTGATACATGGCCATTTGTGTTTGCCTTTTTACCATGGCTCATCGTATTAGTGCCATTTTTATTCATCAAGTCAGAAACACTTAACATTATAAATACGAACGATACGGTGTCTAAAGCATTGGGCATTCGACTCAATAAAGAACGGTTCATTTTAGTTTTAGTAGCCGTGACGCTTTCAAGTGTTGCAGTCGCTGTCGCCGGTGCAATAGGTTTCATCGGTTTAATGGGCCCGCATATCGCGAAATCTATCGTCGGTCCGAGACATCAACTTTTCTTACCGATCGCCATTATAATAGGGGCATTATTACTCGTTGTTGCAGATACGCTGGGCAAAATTCTTTTACAACCGAGTGGCTTACCTACCGGATTAATCGTTGCTGTCATTGGTGCGCCATATTTCTTATATTTGATGTATCGCACACGTTCTGTATAATTTCAGCCTCAAGATTGAAGTATATTTCTATAAAATATGTTAAAATGTTCATTGTATTAAAAAATTTGATAAAATTGGACTTAATGTGATTCGCCAATCTGTAATCTTAGTGCAAGTATGTTAAGATGATAGTGATTGGACTATGGCACATTCAGGAGGACGAGCCATGCAAGATTTAATAAAGAGACATGTCTTAAACGGCGAATTTGACGCAGTGAAAAAATTAATGTCTGCCACTGACTTTTTAGAATTTGAAGAAGCCTATATTTCCAGTGCGTATGAAGATGAAAGCGTCATGTATTACACTTGCTTGTTGTACATGATTAAAGAAGAAGAAACAACTGAAATCCATGACTTAGCTTTTCTATTACTCGTATACCCTTTAAGTGACGTGCCAGGTGCAATTGATGCAGCGTATTATCATGCCGAATCTTCTATTGATTTGACAAAGGGTAAAGAGGTGAAGAGCTTGTTGCAAATGTTATTGTTACATGCACTTCCGGAACCTGTGATTTCTGATAAAAAAGCTTTCGAAGTTTCGAAACAAATATTAAAACTTGATCCGAGCAATAAAGTCGCACGTAATGTATTGAAAGATACTGCAAAACGTATGGATCAAGTCGTTGTTGACTTTGACCAATTAAGTCATTATAAAGACGCATAATTTTTTGAATAGAAACCATTCGATGTGATGCAAGCATTGGATGGTTTTTTTACATGTGTAGATAATGTGACGTTCCAGTACATGACATTGAGGAAAACTGATTTCTTAGTTTGGTTTTATGTCAAAAGAGATACAGTGTTAACAAAGGGGGAATGAAAGATGATGAATAAAGAAATGCCATTGATACAATTTACAATCAAATATTGAAAGTAAAATTGTAGCAGTATCTATTTATTATCAATTTGTGTATAATAAACAAGTTCGAAAAAAGAGGGGGTTGAATTATGGGGAACAAAAGTTATTCAAAAATTATTATGACGGTATTTCTCATTGGTGCTTTTTTCATGATTTTAAATGAAACACTATTGAATATTGCATTACAAGAGCTAATGCATTACTTTGATATTTCGAGAACGACCGTGCAGTGGATGGCTAGTGGTTTTATGATGATCATGGGAATTGTTTCACCACTATCTGCGTTAATTATCCAATGGTTTACGACAAGACGATTATTTTTAGGGCTACTCGTCATCTTTACAGTAGGTTCATTCGTGGCAGGTTTTGCTGTGAATTTTCCGATGTTATTAACAGGACGAATGATTCAAGCAGTGGGGACTGGCTTGATGATTCCCCTTATTATGAATGCGATGCTCCTTTTATTTGATGAGTCAGTGAGAGGGCGTGTCATGGGGACATTTGGACTGATCATCATGTTTGCACCTGCACTAGGGCCGACTTTATCAGGTGTTATTGTTGACTATTTAGGATGGCGTTGGTTGTTTTTTAGCGTTATTCCGTTTATGTTATTTACATTTGTATTTGCATTTATTTTCTTAAAAAATGTGGGAGAAGTCACACGACCTAAAATCGATGTACTGTCAATTATTCTATCAACGGTCGGTATTACAGGATTAATCTTCAGTGTGTCTAAAGTGAGTTCGGTAGATGGCGGCTTATTAAATTGGGAAATCGCCGTACCACTTGTTATTGGACTTATCAGTATTATTGCTTTTATCCGTCGACAGTTTATTTTAGAGGAACCTATTTTAGATTTTCGCGTATTGCATTATCACAATTTCCGTAAAGGGATGATCATTTTTGTGATTGTGATGATGAGTATGTTTGCATCTGAAATTGTGATGCCGATGTATTTACAAGGACCTATGGGATTCTCAGCTAAAGTTGCAGGTCTTATTTTACTACCGGGTGCTTTGTTAAATGGTTTACTCTCACCATTTATGGGAGGATTGTTTGACAAATTTGGACCGCGTAAAATGGTTATTCCTGGTTTGTTTTCACTTTTGGCAGTCGCGATATTCTACACAACCATTCATCCAGGTATTCCAGTTTATGTCTTTGTGATTGCTTATATTGTACTCATGGTCGGCATTGCTTCTATTATGATGCCAGCAAGTACAAATGGTTTAAATGCTTTACCACAAGATAAGTATCCACACGGCACAGCGATTTTTAATGTCCTACAACCGATTGCAGGGGCAACAGGTATTGCGGTGTTTGTAGGTATTGTTTCTGGTGTACAAAATAACGAAATCTCAAAACATGAACATGTGACACAAGATATTATCAACAAAGCGATGACGATGGGGATGCACAGCGCTTATATTTTCGCAATTGTATTGATTGTAATTGGTATTTTCTTCGCGTTTAGATTAACAAACGCTTCTAAAGAAAAGAAATTACAAGAAGCGGCTTCACAAACATCAGAACAATGATGATATCGTCTTTTTAGGGGCTAGGAAATGAAGTTTTCTTAGTCTCTTTTTCTTATGTATGGGTATTTCACTAGATGAGGCTAAGGATAGAAAGCCGGTCTCGTTTTCAAATCAACGGTACTTCATTTTAAAAAAATTAATATTTCTGTTTAGTTATGTATAATGTTACAATTAAAATGAAATTCCGATAAAATCCGTGCTCCAAAATAATGAATTCAAGTGTCATGATGAAAAAGAATGCAATTTTCCCATGTTTTTTGCATTCTTATAAGAAATTGTCCTTGATTTCCCTTTAAATATGAATAAAAATACAAAAACAATACACTATAGCGTTTGTTTATTCGATAAAGGGTATAAAAAATAGCGTGTAAATGAATTTGATGACATCATGAACGCTGTCGTATCAAGGGATACAGACGTTTTTAAAACTTGATGAAATTTGAAATTAATGAATGAATATGTTTTAATGTTTAACGTGTTTTGCTAACGAGGAGGTCAAAACAGTATGAAAAAATATAGTGAAGCTATAAAGATAGCTTTTGCCTATGTAGGGGTAGTGGTCGGTGCCGGCTTCTCTACAGGTCAAGAAGTACTGCAATTTTTTAGTCAGTTCGGTATTTATTCCTATATAGGTGTGGTGATTTCAGGGTTAATCTTGACGTTTATCGGTCGTCAAGTTGCGAAAATCGGAACAGCGTTTGACGCGGAAAACCATGAATCAACACTCGAATATCTATTTGGTAAAAAACTTGGACTTGTGATTGACTATGTTTTAATTTTGTCATTGTATGCTGTAACGATTACGATGATTGCAGGTGCAGGTTCAACGTTTTATGAAAGTTTCGGCGTGCCAATATGGCTTGGCGCATTGATTATGTGTATTATCGTTTATATTACGTTATTAATGGATTTCAACAAAATTGTGCGCGCATTAGGCATTGTGACACCGGTATTGATTGTGTTAGTAGTACTGATTGCCGTAGCATCATTATTCCAAGGTTCGATCCCATTTTCAAAAATCAACAGTGTAGTAGAAAAGCCGAATTTAGGTATCGCGATTTGGAACGGTTTTAACTATGGTGGTTTAGCTTTCGCAGTTGGTTTTAGTACGCTTGTAGCCATTGGTGGCGATGCGTCTAAACGATTAGTTTCAGGCTTAGGTGGCTTAATTGGTGGCGTTGTTTATCTCGTACTTTTAGGTTTAATCAACTTTGCGCTTCACTCTGAATATACTGAGATTAAAGATGCAGCGATTCCTACATTAGTTTTAGCTGGAAAAATATCACCTATTTTAACGTTTGTACTTTCTATCGTGATGTTAGCGGTCATGTATAATACGATTTTAGGCTTATCTTATTCATTTGCAGCGCGGTTCACATCACCGTATTCTAAACGTTATTATATTATGATTTCTATTTTAGTCCCATTAGCTTATGCATTGAGTTTCGTAGGTTTTGAAGGCTTAATCGCTGTCGTGTATCCAATGATGGGGGTTATCGGTCTATTTATCGTTGTTGCAGTTGTTGTTAAATACTTCTATAGAAAATCTCAAGATAAGAAATTCATTGCTTAATTAATAGGATATGTTACAATTTTTCCGAAAGGAAAGATTGGAATGACAAATCGTAGAAAAAGATGGATTTTGATTACCGTCATTATTCTTATTGTTATAGCCGGTCTGATAACCGGCTATTTTTTGAATTCTCGTGCCTCCAAAGTGGGTGAGAATAAAGTTTCGATTCAAAACAAAAATGTTTCAGCTTTTGAAAATATTACATATATGGAAGGACTTCCAAACAGTCAATTGGATATTTTAATGCCGAAACATGTGAATGCCTATGACAAATTGCCAGTTATTTTTTGGGCACACGGCGGTGGCTTTATCGCAGGGGATAAGCAATATAAAAATCCTCTACTGGCGCAAATTGTAGAGCGCGGTTATGTTGTGGTGAATGTCAATTATGCGTTGGCTCCGGAATACCAATATCCGACCCCACTTATTCAAATGAACAATGCAGTTCGTTTTATTAAGGCACATGAGCAAGAGCTACCGATTAATTTAGATGAAGTGATTATCGGCGGGGATTCTGCGGGCGCACAAATTAACAGTCAGTTTACAGCGATTCAAACGAATGCGCAATTGCGTGCTGACATGGGGTTTGAACAGCAATTTAAACCAGAACAACTGAAAGTAGCTATTTTCTTTGGTGGTTTTTACGATATGCAAACCGTACGTTCGACTGAATTTCCAAGAATTGATTTATTTATGAGAAGCTATACAGGCGTGAAACATTGGGAAACACGGTTTAAAAATATTGCTGAAATGTCGACGAAAAATCAAATTACGTCTGATTTCCCAGCCACTTATTTGTCAGTAGGTGATGCGGATCCGTTTATGAGCCAAAATGTTTCTTTTGCTGATGCGTTAGAGAAAAAAGGTGTTGTTGTAGAACGCTTTTTCTTTGACGGTTCACATCAATTAAAACATCAATATCAATTTCATTTACAGAAACCAGAGTCTAAAGAAAATATTCAAAAAGTATTGGGCTTTTTAAGTCGAAATACGTCTAACACACAAGTGAATACAGAAGTGAAAGATGACATTCATACAGAAATTAATTTAAATCCGTATGATATGTAGTGTCGATAAATGAACGTCGGCTGTGCTCAATTGATTTAGTAGTAGCCATCTACATCAAATGATGAGAAAGAGGTTGGGATGATTTAACACCCAACCTCTTTCTCTGCATATCTATAAAGGCAAGGGGGGATATCAAGCTTCCTAGCCTGTTGCCTATGTTTTGTTAGCCATGAAAGCGTCTTAATTTATCAAAAATCTTAAATGGATTAACAATGAATTTAGTGATTCGCTATTGGAAATGGTACACTAAATGTATCAATGTGATTCATCTGTCGGTTCACTTAATAAATAAGCCATAATCAGTTCGTTAAAATATTGCCCTTGAATTTTTAAAGTGTGGCGCATTTCACCTTCAACTTTAAATCCGGCACGTTCATATAGATGAATAGCTGTTTTATTTTCAGTGACTACAGTTAACGCAATTCGAGTGATCCCGCGTTCTTGACACCATTTTTTACAATGTTGAATTAAATCAAAGCCAATACCTAAGCCTTGGAATTGACGTAGCACCGCCATGGAAATTTTTGCTTGATGTTCAATACGACGAAGTTTTTGAGTGGTCACCGTCAAATAACCGACTAATTGATGTTCATTTTCTGCGACGAGGATGGTGAGATGGGGTGAAGTGATGACAGCTTCGATACGTGAAATCGCGTTTTCAAATGAAGGCATATATTCACCTGGATCATAAAGCATGTATTCTGATTCTTCAAAAACTTGTTGCATCAGTGTAGTCAATGCTTCCACATCATTGATACTGACTTCCCTGATTGTAATCGTCATGCCTATACCTCCATTCAGTACTTAATCATAGGATACGTTGTTGGAATGCTCTTAAGCTTATTGTAGCCTAATTTAATAAATATAGGAAATTTCTAACATGATTAATTGAGTTTTGAAAAATGGATTATAGATTGATAATGAAAAGAGAAAGGAGTTTTTTATGAAACCGCATGTGTTGTTAGCTGGAGGTACCGGTTATATCGGCCAAAGCTTAATCAAAGAATTGCGTGATACGACGATACTACATACTATCTCACAATATCCTGAAAGTCAGTCGCATACGGACGTCACAGTGATTAAAGGTGATATTTATCATTATGCGGATGTGTTACGTGCAATGGAAAAAATAGATATT
Source organism: Staphylococcus delphini (assembly GCF_900636325.1). Classification (NCBI taxonomy): domain Bacteria; kingdom Bacillati; phylum Bacillota; class Bacilli; order Caryophanales; family Staphylococcaceae; genus Staphylococcus; species Staphylococcus delphini. The sequence goes on along the minus strand of NZ_LR134263.1, from coordinate 2,380,307 downwards.
GCAGTCTACTTTTTAGATCCGACGAAACACTCAGCCAAAGTGACACGTGCATTAGCGAAAGATTTAAATTTAATTGCGGCTGATAATTTTGGACGTGCTGCCGCGCAACAACAAGTGAAAGAAATCATATATGTGAGGGGAAGCCAGTTTGATGATGAAACAGTCAAACAATTAGGTGCTTATGGCGTCCCTGTTAGAACGACTGAACATGCTGTCAAACGTCCGCAAATTTCTGTTGAATTTCAAACGTCAAAATACAACGATATTCGTATTGCACATCATATCCCAAGACCTCAACCTTGGAATTTAGCGCAATGGATTCAACAATTGCGCATATGGCTCACGATCACACCGGGCACGAGGGTTACGGTTGAACAAGAAGGCCAACAATTCAAAGTGTACCGCAAAAATAGTGCGCAGTTGTTAATGCAGATAGAGTTGGAAAAAATAGATGATGATTTGTATCGACTCGTGATGACACAAGGGCGTTTAGCACGATTAAATCAAGGCAAGCGTGCACAAATTGAATTTCGATACATTCGTCAATTCGATTTTGTGATTGCCCACGTCTTTGATTTTATTCCAAACGCACTCTGGCCGGTCGCATATTTTGTTCAAGTACCCTTTATTCAAATGATGCTGCGTGGTTTTGATACGAAATGTCGCATTCATCATTTTCAATATCGTAAACAAAACGGAGAGGACTTACGTTACACAAAGGACTGATGAAAATGGATATACTCCTTGTAGAAGATGATCAAACTTTATGTCAACAAATTACTGAAGCATTAGCCAGTTGGGATTTCAATGTGATTAAAGTGCACGATTTTAATGCTGTGCTCCAAACTTATCTTGAACATGAACCGCATATGATTTTAATGGATATTACGTTGCCGAAATTTGATGGTTTTTATTGGACGCGCCAAATTCGTCAACATTCAAGTGTGCCTATCATTTTCATTTCGTCTCGTGATAGCCCGATGGATCAAGTGATGAGCATGGAAATTGGTGCCGATGATTATGTGCAAAAGCTGTTTCATATGCCCGTACTCATTGCGAAACTTCAAGCGATTTTCCGACGTGTGTATCAATACAATCAACAAGAACGGCGCACAATGATTTGGCAAGAGGCGGTCGTCGATTGGTCAAAAGGCACAGTGACCAAGCAAGATGATGTGACTTATTTATCCAAAACTGAAATGTTGATTTTAGAAGTGTTGCTGCAACATAAAAATGAGATTGTGGCGAGAGAAGACTTAATGACAGCACTCTGGGATGACGAAGCGTTTGTCAGTGATAATACGTTGACGGTCAATGTGAATCGTTTGCGTAAAAAGTTAACAGCAATGGGGATGCCGTCGGTGATTGAAACGAAAGTTGGAAAGGGATATATTGCGCATGACAACGTCTAAATGGTTTTTATATTTCTTGAGAGAACGTATCAATTGGATTGTAATGTTTATTGTTTTTGATGTTATATTGTTGTGTTTTGGCTTTTTAGATGATGACATTCCTTACCATAATTTGGTGTATGTGATTGGCGTCAAATGGATTGTAAGTGTGTTCTTTTTGCTTCGTGTCTATATAAAAGAAACACGGTTTTATATGCATTTAGAGACATTTGAAGAGATTGAAGTTTTCCAACAGAATCGACTAGCAGAGACGCCTTTTGAAAAAGTGACCCTCAATTATTTAGAAACAAAGATGATGCAGTTGCAACAATCGATAGGCGAACAACAGCACCGAATAGACTTGAATGAACAGAGCATGACAGAATTTATTCACGATATCAAAACACCTGTGACGGCGCTCAAGTTATTGATTGAAAAAGAAGAAAACCATGTGAGAAAGCAGCAACTCATGTATGAATGGTCACGGATTGATTATATGCTGGACCAACATTTGTTTTTAGTGCGTCTCAATCATCAAGCGCATGATATGTATTTTGAAAAAGTGACATTGCGTGAACTGGTCATTGATGAAATACGACAAACACGTCATATTGCGATGCATAAAGGGATAGGGTTTAATGTCGATATTTCTGAAACGACAAAGGTGTACACGGATAAGCGGTGGATGCGTATGGTCATTCGGCAAATTATTTCAAATGCAATTAAGTATTCTGAGCATGCAGATATAGATGTGTATCAGACGATGGAAGAGGGACATGTTCAGTTACATATTCGTGATTACGGTGTCGGCATCGCACAACACGATATGCCACGTATTTTTCAACGTGGTTTTGCAGCTCAGAATGGCGCGCACGTACAATCCTCCTCTGGCATGGGGCTTTATTTAGTGAAAGCAGTCCGTGAAGCACTTCGGTTTGATATCGATGTCACTTCTCAAATCGGTGAAGGGACGACTGTCACGATTCAGTTCGCCAAACAAAATGATTATATTGCACGCATGTCAAAGTGACAAAACTGTCACATGAGGCATGCGTTTTGTCACGTGATTCACACGATTTTGATGCGGATGTCCGCTAAAATAAAAGTATCAATTCATTGTAAAGGAGTGTTCAACGTGTCTATTCTAAAAGTGAGTCACGTGAGTAAAATATATGGCAATAAAAAGCAATCATTTGAAGCGTTAAAGGATGTGCATTTTACAGTTGAAAAAGGTGAGTTTGTGGCGATTATGGGGCCTTCAGGATCGGGGAAAACCACTTTATTAAACGTCATTAGTTCGATTGATAATGTCACAAGAGGTACAATTGAAATTAACGGTCAAGATATTACGAGAATGTCTAATAAACAATTATCCTATTTCAGAAAAAAAGATGTCGGTTTCATTTTTCAAGATTACAACGTGTTGCATACTTTAACAGTACGAGAAAATATTATGTTACCGCTCTCAATTACGAAACTCAGTCATCAAGAAGCAGAAACACGTTATCAAGAAGTGACAGAGGCGTTAGGGATTACTGATATTGGTAGCAAATATCCTGATGAAATTTCAGGAGGACAAAAACAACGTACCGCAGCAGCACGTGCATTGATTAGTAAACCGGCGATTGTTTTTGCTGATGAACCTACTGGGGCATTGGACTCTAAGAGCGCACAGGACTTGTTAAAACGTTTAGAAACCATCAACCAACAAATGGAAACGACGATTGTCATGGTGACACATGATCCGGTTGCCGCGAGCTATGCGAATCGTGTCATTATGTTAAAAGATGGTCAAATTCATACGGAGTTATTCCAAGGCGAACAACCTGTTTCACAATTTTATCAAGAAATCATTCACAACCAGAGCGTATTAGGTGGTGTGAAACATGCGTTTTAGTGCGATCGTCCTCAAAAATTTTAAACAAAACTTAAGACATTATGGCATTTATTTGTTTTCTTTAATGCTTAGTATCGCACTTTATTTTAGTTTTGTGACTTTAAAATATACCGATAGTATTGCAGATGGAGAAAACGCAAAATTGTTAAATTCAAGTGCAGGAATCGGTGAAAAGTTTTTATTTGTGATTATCATCATATTTTTAATGTATGCGAATCGGCTATTTATTAAACGCCGGACGAAAAGTTTTGCGCTATTTCAACTCATCGGTTTATCACGTAAAGATTTAATGCGCATGATGATGCTAGAACAAGCGATCATCTTTATCGGAACAACAGTCATCGGACTGCTTCTAGGCTTATTTGGTTCACGTTTATTACTATTGATTGTTAAAAAGACAGCTCAAATCCCACTTGAAATTAAAATTTTATTTGAACCTGCAGCGCTCACAGTGACGATGATTTTGGTGGTCATTTCATTCATCTTAATTATGGTGCAAAGTTTTATATTCATTAAGCGTCGTTCGATTATTCAACTGATGTATGATGTGCAACAAAGTGAAGCGACACAAGCAAATATGACGAAAACAGAAATGATTTTTGGGATTCTCGGCATTGCGATGATTGGATTAGGTTATTACTTATCGACAATCATGCTTAAAAATGTTGAACTTATCTTAATTTCTGCGCTTTCAATACTCTTTTTAACTGTTGTGGGGGCGTACTTCTTTTTCAGAAGTTCCGTGTCGTTAATTTTTAAATCATTAAAAAGAAGCAAACGTGGTTACGTTAATGTGACAGATGTTGTGTTTACTGCGTCGATCATGCATCGAATGAAAAAGAACGCCTTCTCATTAACAGTGATTGGAATTATTTCAGCGATTACGATTACATTGTTATCTTTTGCGACGATTAGTAAAGCAAACATTGAAAATAATGTAAATGGCCTCGCACCTCATGAATTTACGTATATTAATCAAGGAGAGGCCCAAAAGTTTGAAGCGTATTTAAATGCGAAAAATATTCCATATAATAAAGTGGTCCAACATGTCATCGAAGTACCAATTGTTCATTCGGGTAAAGCATTGCATAAAGACGTTAACAGCCTGCCAATCATTAGTGATGCAGAAGTTGACAAAATGGATGTAAATCCAGGTGAAATTACATTAGTCAATTACTTTAAAGTATCAGAAGCTTTTATTGGGTTAGATGAAGGGGTGACAATCGATTTAGGACGTAAAGAGAAGCATGCCCCATTAGAAATTACAGAAACATCGCCATACAATGTGTTATCTTATCGTGCAACTTTGGGACGTTCTGTAGGCATTGTCGATCATAAAACATTTGAGATGCTTAAAGCAACGCAGATTAAAGATAAAGACAATCCACCGGTTACACAGGTGGGATTTGATTTGAAAAATGCGAAAGATGTTGCAACAGTTGAAAGTGCGAATGAGCAATTCAATCAAATGTTATCACAGTCTCGTACATCATTAGAAAAAGAACAATTGGCATTTTCAGGTATGTTCTTGTTTGTAAGTGGCTTCTTAGGAATTGCCTTTTTAATTGCAGCAGGATGTATCATTTACATTAAACAAATGGATGAAAATGAAGATGAAATGGCAAACTATCAAATTTTACGTAAAATGGGTTACACACACCAAGATATGTTTAAAGGATTAGCATTGAAAATCGCTTTTAACTTTGGGTTACCGTTGATCATCGGTTTAGGACATGCCTTTTTCGCAGCACGCGCTTTTAATACATTGATGAATGGCGTGGACTTTGCACCTGTTATTCTTGCGATGACAGTTTATGCGGTCATTTATTTGATATTTGCAGTGCTCGCTTATTATCATTCGAGACGTGTGATTAAGTTTTCGATTTAACAATGTGAAAGGGAGAGAAAGTTGATGTTCAGGTTGAGCCAGATGCATCTTCTTATCCTATCTTTCTATGTTTTATTTTTACAGTTTATCCTCGTTAAATGAATTTAGCGGGGGTGTTTTTTTGTTGTGATACGTTTCGTTTTCTCCAGTCATAAGTTTGTCCTCATTGATTGGCTGTCTTTGTTATTCAATTATTAAAAAAGGCGAGATTTCTAAAGGGTCAGATGCAGCTGAATTGGATTGAGGCAAGTCCATAGAAACACGAACCTATAAGGGCAATTGTGAATTTAAAATTTTCGAATCACAGCGTCAATGATAAGTTTTTATTATCACGATAAAGTGTGTGATAAAGTCAAAATGAGTCAGTAAAAAGCTTAAAAAATTTTTCTAAGATTTTAATTATTTTACAAAAGCGACATATTTAAGGCGATTTGCATCAAAAAAATTACAAAATACGCCACAAATAGTGCCTTCACCTTCCCGAAAAGTCTTATCCAATGATTGATTTCACATCTTCACAAAATAAAATGTTAAGGTTTTGTAAATTTAATTGTAGCTTCTTTAAATATGTGCTATTTTCGAATAGGATTATGAAAAAATGTGAAAACATTGGGCACCAACAAAATTGAAAGTTAAAAAGGTGATGTTGCCTGCACGTTATGTTTTGAGTTAACAAGGAATTAACAATATTTTATAATTAAAGTAACATAACTTTTACAATAGTGATTTAGGTAATCGCTGAATGGAGGATTTTGACATGATTAGGAAGAAAAAGGATAAGTTCATGGAGCGTCTAGAGGATATGATTTTCAATTTAGACCGAGCTGCAATCGAATTCGGTAAAATGGATTTCAATACACATTTAGATTTGCGAGCTTATGCCGACAACGTGAAGACGTATGAATCTCATGGTGACGAATTAATGCACCAAGTGATTACAGACCTCAATCAAACATTTATTACACCTATTGAACGTGAAGACATTATGTCATTGTGTAATGCGATTGATGACGTCTTAGATGCGATGGAAGAAACGTCCGCTATGTTTGAAATGTACTCAATAGAATATACAGATGAATACATGTTAGAGTTTGTAGATAATATTCAAAAAGCAATCGGGGAAATGAAATTAGCAATTGGCTTAATGACAGAGAAAAAGCTTTCACATATGCGCGTTCACTCAATCAATATTAAAGAATACGAAACAAATTGTGACGGTATTTTACGTCAATCCATTAAACATATTTTTAATAGTGAAACAGATCCTGTCACTTTAATTAAGATCAAAGACATTTATGAAAGTTTGGAAAATATTGCTGACCGCTGTCAAGCTGTTGCGAATAATTTTGAAACAATCATAATGAAAAATAGCTAAGGGAGTCCTCATTTATGGAGTTTTTGTTGCTTATTACAGTAGCTATCATTATCTTTTCGTTATTATTTGATTTTATTAACGGATTTCACGATACAGCGAATGCAGTAGCGACAGCGGTATCGACACGTGCCTTAACGCCAAGACAAGCCATTTTCTTAGCAGCTATCATGAACTTTATTGGTGCTTTGACATTTACAGGTGTGGCTTCAACGATTACAAAAGAAATTGTGGATCCATTTACTTTAGATAATGGTCTCATCGTTGTATTATCCGCGATATTAGCTGCAATTGTGTGGAATTTAGTCACTTGGTTTTACGGTATACCGAGTTCGTCTTCACATGCGTTAATCGGTGCAATTGCTGGTGCGGCGATTGCTTCTGCAGGTTCAGTTGATGTATTACACTATCAAGGTTTTACAAAAATCGTGCTTGTGTTAATTTTATCGCCTGTGATCGCGTTCGTTGTCGGTTTTATCATGTATACGATTGTCAAACGTGTATTTAGAAATGCGAATTTGACACGTGCGAATCGTAACTTCCGTATTTTCCAAATTTTCACAGCGTCGTTACAGTCGTTCTCACACGGGACGAATGATGCGCAAAAGTCAATGGGTATCATTACAATGGCATTAATCGTAGCAAATATGCAAACAAGTGTCGAGCCAGCATTATGGGTAAAAGTGGCCTGTGCTGCTGCAATGGGCTTAGGTACAGCAGTCGGTGGTTGGAAAATTATTAAAACTGTCGGTGGCAATATCATGAAAATCCGTCCTGCAAATGGGGCGTCAGCAGACTTAGCATCCGCGTTAACGATCTTTGTGGCATCATCGTTACATTTTCCATTGTCAACAACACACGTCGTTTCATCTTCAATTCTCGGTGTGGGCTCATCTAACCGAATTAAAGGTGTGCATTGGAATACAGCTAAACGAATGATTGTGACATGGGTGATTACATTACCTATTTCTGCATTGATTGCTGGTATTTTTTACTTCATTTTAAATTTATTCTTATAATGATAAATATATAAGCAAAGAGCTGAGATGTATGTCTCGGCTTTTTTTGATGTCAATTATTTGGGGAGTAGTACAAAGTTCTTATTGTGACAAAAGTATCGTCGTGATGCTCTGGCAAGGATAATGAGGGTGCTCTCAAACGTCGCACAGCTTTTGACAAACTACAAAAACACAATGTGCATTTTCGTTAAAAGGGCAACAAAAAAGATTAACCAATGATGTCCAAAAACACCTTAGTTAATCTCTCTCTTCGCAATATTAATGAATATAATTGTATGATGAAGCAATTGATGCTGGAATTGTGCGATAATCTTGTTGTCCTGGTGGTGTATTGTAGTTCATTTCTGAAATTAAAATACTACCATCATAGTTCACACGTTCAACAAAAGCCACGTGACCCACAGGACCTTCAAAGTTTTGCATAATTGAACCAGTTGTTGGATTATGGTCTACTGTATAACCATCTGCTGCGGCATTAGCTGCCCAATGATCAGCGTTCCACCAATACGTACTAATAGGTTGACCGATTTGTGCACGACGATCAAATACATAATACGTACATTGACCCCAATCGTATAAGTTTTGATGGTTAAATGTAGGTGTGTTGAATTGGCCGATTGTTGAGATGCTACCTGTTCCGCCGGCGCCACCTGTTTTTGGTGCAGTGCCGCCCCTGTTACCACCAGGGATTTGAAGTTGTTGGTTAGGATGGATTAAGTAGCTCGTTAATCCGTTAGCACGCATTAAGTCTTGAACAGATACACCATATTTTGTGGCAATAATATTTAAAGATTCGCCAGCTTGTACAGTGTATGCGCCTCCAGTTTGTTGTGGTACAGTCGCAGAAGATTGCGCACCACTGCCGCCACCGATAGATAAGACTTGGCCTGGGAAGATCATGTTGTTTTGTAATTGATTGGATTGCTTAAGTGCATCAACTGTCGTGCCATATTTTTGCGCGATGGACCAAAGTGAATCACCAGATTGGACTGTATATTGTGTTGACGCGTCGGCATCTTGATGATTGAACATAGCGACGGCTGCCGCACCTGAAGTCAACGTACATGCAAATGCGAGTTTTTTCAATGTATTGCCTCCTTATTTACACGAATGATAATATCTGTTGAGCAATGAATAACGAAATGTGTAATTTGATTATTAATTCAATCATTATGATAACAAAAATATAATCATATAGGGGAGATGTTACGAATCTGTAATATTGCAAAAAATATAGTTGTGTTATCGTATAGTACTTAAATGTTGTCACTATCCAATTTGTAGAAAATTTGACTTGCAAATCTTTTGAGATAATTAAAGTTTTTGTAATATAAATGTATCGTTTCTCAATGGAATAGTTGTATCATTTCTACATTTGATTCTGCTGTAACATATCGTAAAATAGAAGGAAAGGAGGCAAAATGAGATGGCAACACAAAATCAATCCCGTTCTGCTTATGCTAAAGTATGGTTGTTTTTTATGTATTATTGGCTGATTTTTGGGATTTCAACATATTTCGGACAATTTTTACCGATAGCTTGGCGACAACCACTCTCTATCGGACTACTCGTCTTAATCTTAGCATCAATGGTATTTCAACGTGTGCGCTTTAGTGGCCCGATTATTTCTCACATTTATACGATTGTCGTCGGATTATTATCTTATGCGGCATTTATGTATACATTACAAGACTTAGGCGCGCGCTTATTTTTCAATATGGTGATTTTAGCCGTGTCTGGATTCGTTATTTTTGGTATCCTCGGTTATTTTTGGATTAAAGATGCGTCGAGCTTAGGAAGATATTTATTTGTGACATTAATCGCACTGATTTTAGCAGGTCTTGTAGGTTGGTGGATTCACAGCCCAGTTTATTACATGATCATTGCAGTTGTCGGGTTATTACTATTTTTACTGTATACACTTTATGACTTCAATCGTATGAAGCGAGGTCAGTTTTCACCACGAGAATTAGGCTTTAATTTATTTATAAACCTTTTCCACATTATTCGTTATGTGTTAGAATTAGCTCGTATCATGAAACGATAAAACAATTGCATATTTGAAACAATCCACTGGAAGTGCCGTTCATAATGGCTGAGATTGAAATGTTGATTTCAAAATTCCTGAACCTGATCCAGTTCGTACTGGCGTAGGAAAGTGGCTGTATTCGTGTCAAGTGAGGCTACTTTTCTGTTGTAAAAAATGGGGAAGTAGTTTTTTTATTGTAAATAGCAAGGGAGGGATAAGGCGATGATCATTGTGATTACACCGTATGTTGTATTAGACGACTGGCATATCAAAAGACTCTGTGTTATTGAAAATCGGATCGCAGGTGTCATTATACGGACGCCAATGAATCGACACGCACTCAAGCAATGGCTCATCCGATTATTGGCGAACGACTTTCCAAAATCTAAAGTCATCATACATACGGACATAGCATTAGCGGCAGAACTCGGCATTTCAAATGTGCATTTTAAAGAGGGGGATCAACGTGCTGCATCATTAAAAGAAGCACACCCGCATTATCAAGTGAGTATGTCGACACATTCAGCAGCGATGGTTCGTAATGCAAAAGCGCAACATTTAGATTTTGTGTTATTCGGACACCTTTTTCCCACTTCGTCAAAACCTGACTTGCCACCGCGCACACAACTTGAAATGGATGAAGTTTTGGCTATTGATTTTCCAGTAGTGGCATTGGGAGGCATCACAGCTGACACAGTACAACAGATATCGTCTCATTTTACAGGAATTGCGTGTATGAGCAGTGCATTTGGACATAAGCTTCAACAGTTTGAAAAGATGATTGATAATTGGTCATTAAAGAAGGTGAAATGAATGGAAGTTTTTGTAAATGGAGAACGGCAACAATTTGAAGAAGGCACAACGGTACAAGACATTTTAGACCATTACGGTATTGAAGCGAAACGGATGGCAGTCGAACGTAATGCAACAGTCGTGAAACGTTCGGCATGGGCCACAACTGAAGTACGGCAAGATGATCGATTAGAAGTGTTAGAATTTGTAGGAGGCGGTTAACAGATGTTTAAAATTGGAGATTTAACATTCAACTCGAGATTATTTTTAGGAACAGGCAAATTTGAAAACGAAGCCATCCAGTCTAAGGCGATTGAAGCATCAGAAACAGAAGTGCTCACATTTGCGGTGCGACGTATAAGTTTATATGACCGAAATTTACCGAACCCTCTAGCGAATGTCGATTTATCAAAGTTTACGACATTTCCTAATACAGCAGGAGCAAAAACAGCAGAAGAAGCGGTGCGTATTGCTGAATTAGCGCGTGAAGCTGGCGTGTGTGACATGATTAAGGTCGAAGTGATTGGCGATGATGATACATTACTTCCAGACCCACTCGAAACGTACAAAGCGTGTGAAATTTTATTAGAAAAGGGTTATATTGTTTGCCCATACATTTCAGATGATGTCGTGTTAGCTAAGCGACTCGAAAGTTTAGGTGTTCATGCGGTGATGCCACTTGCTTCTCCGATTGGGACAGGACGCGGTATTACTAACCCATTGAATTTACGTTATATCATCGAAAAATGTGAAGTACCGGTCATTGTAGATGCAGGGATTGGTTCAGCAAAAGACTGTGCCGAAGCGATGGAACTTGGTGCAGATGCGATTTTGCTCAATTCAGCTGTATCCCGTGCACAAGATCCCGTGAAAATGGCCGAAGCGATGAAAAAAGGCATTGAAGCGGGGCGTCTGAGCTATGAAGCAGGGCGTATTCCGATTCGTTATAATGCAGTTCAATCAAGTCCATCAGAGGGGCTAGGCTTTTTATAATGACACGCTATCATAGACAAATCCGCTTCCCACATTTTGGAGAACAGAGCCAACGTCAGTTACAACAATTGCACGTCTTTGTCATCGGTGTCGGTGCTTTGGGAAGTGGTATTGCAGAACAACTGGTGAGAAGTGGTGTCGGCAAACTGACCATCGTCGATAAAGATGTGGTGCATCTATCTAACTTACATCGTCAAAGCGGCTATGTTGAAGCAGATGCTGAAGCGATGAAGCCGAAAGTATTTGCGCTAAAGGAACGACTCGCGATGATGAATCATGAAGTCACAATCGAACCGTTATACGAAGAAGTGACAGCACGGAATATTGAAGGCATTCTCGAGGAACTCCAACCAGACATCGTACTTGATGGCTTGGATCGTTTTGAAACACGTTATTTAGTGAATGAAGCGACACGAAAATTGGATATTCCTTATATTTATGGTGCAGTTGTGGGAAGTCAGCTGAGTGTCTTTCCTATTAGTCATGACGGTCCTTGTTTACATTGTGTGATGCCGGATGTGCCTGAGACGATGGAAAGTTGTGACCTTAACGGCGTCTTGCCACCCGCTGTTCATTTGGCGAGTAGTTTTGTCGTGGCAGAAGTCTTTTATTACTTGATGCATGGTGATTTTTCTTACCAAATGACAACAAGTGATATTCATCAAGGTAAAGTGAAAAAGATCTCGATTCAAAGTCTTAAAGAAGCGGACTGTCCCGTATGTGCTCAGCATCAGTTCATGCGTCTACAAAATAAACAACTCAAATCTACGCAATTGTTATGTGGTGGCGTATTTCAGTTTAGATTGGCTCCAGAACAATTTGAAGCAGCGATAAGTAAAGAAGTTGCAATTTTGATTGATAATCCTTTCGTTAAACGCTTTCGACTTGAAGCGTGTGACATGACATTGTATCAAGATGGACGGCTATTAGTATATGGCGCAGAGGATATTCATACGGCACAATCCGTCGCTCGACAACTGTTTGAACACCCCATTCCTATTTAGAATGTTGCCATAGTCTAAATTTTACATGTATAATAAAGGGTACTCAAAAAAGTATTTGAAAGCGAGATGGAAGTCATGGGACGTAAATGGAATAATATTAAAGAAAAGAAAGCGCAAAAAGACAAAAATACAAGTCGTATTTACGCTAAATTTGGTAAAGAAATTTATGTAGCGGCGAAATCAGGTGAACCCGATCCTGAGTCAAACCAACAGTTAAAATTTGTCCTTGAACGCGCAAAAACTTATTCTGTACCCAACCATATTATTGATAGAGCGATTGAAAAAGCGAAAGGTGGCGGCGAGGAAGACTTCGATGCGCTTCGCTATGAAGGTTTCGGTCCAAGTGGTTCGATGGTGATTGTGGATGCCTTAACGAACAACGTCAATCGTACAGCTTCTGATGTGAGAGCAGCTTTCGGTAAAAACGGCGGAAATATGGGCGTATCTGGCTCAGTGGCTTATATGTTTGACCATACGGCGACGTTTGCATTTGAAGGCTTTGATGCGGATACCGTGCTTGAAGCTTTAATGGAAAATGATATTGATGTCCGTGACGTCATTGAAGAAGGCGGTTTAACGATTGTATACGCAGAGCCTGATCAATTTGCGACTGTCCAAAAAGCATTAGTCCAATTAGGTGTGACATCATTTGAAGTTGCTGAACTTGAAATGTTACCACAAACGGAAGTTCAACTTTCAGCAGAAGATCAAGACACATTTGAGAAATTAATCGATGTATTAGAAGAATTAGAAGACGTTCAACACGTTTATCATAATGTAGAACTTGCATAGTCACTGGAGGTCAATGCCATGGAAGCACAAGATTGGGTGCGCCATTTAGAATTAACCCCTCATCCAGAAGGGGGCTATTATCGTCAAACGATTTTAAGTCCGGATACGACGAATGAAAGACCGCATTATTCTAGCATTTATTTTCTGTTAGAGGATAAAAATATTTCACATTTCCATCGTATTGATGCGGACGAGATTTGGTATTATCATGCCGGTGAGACGTTGACGATTCATTTGATTTTTCCAGATCATACGTATCGTGCCGTGCAATTAGGTCCGAATGTCGCGGACGGAGATGTATTGCAATATGTGGTGCCAAAAGGGACGATATTTGCGTCATCTATTGAATGTGAAAATACCTTTGCGGTTGTCGGATGTATGGTGCAGCCTGCGTTTCAATTTGAGCATTTTGAGTTGTTTACACAAGCGGAATTGTTAGCATGGTATCCGGAACATGAGGAAATCATACGTCAATATGCGAAGGTTTTAGTGGATTAATCGATTTGTTAGAAAGGCTGATGAGATGTGATGTCTTGTCGGTCTTTTTTGTTGTCGTCATTGATAGTGAAGCCGTAAACGAAACATAAAAAATACTTGAATCAGATTACGCTTTTCCAGAGACTTGCCGCATCTGCGCGATGTTGATTTTGAATCTTATGCATCAAAACGTGTAGATCATCTGAGTAAAAAATAAGGTGCTCGAGTACGTGTTTATCATGTTTTTGATTAAATTCGCTATGAATTTTGTATGATTGGCTAGTTGCAACAAGTGACATCCTACTTCGATTTATATATAATGAAAAAAAGGGAGTTGGTGGCTGTGAAAGTGAAATATATTGACAAACGTCACTGGCGTCGCCTCTTAGACCATGATTATATCGAAGTTAAAGTCAATAATAATAAATTTAAAGGCATAATAGGTTTAATTTCAATTAAAAAGGTGAGAGATCCTTTAGAGGTGACTGTTGTAAATCAACGAATGGTAGTAGCTGACGATGGCTATCAATGGCTACAAATCCTGCCAGAGAAAAAGCGTTACAGCATGACAGTAATGTTTGATGACAAAGGACAACCTTTACAATACTATTTTGATATTAATTTAAAAAATATTATACAAAAAGGTAAGGCACGAACGATTGATTTATGTTTAGATGTGCTTGCTCTACCAGATGGCCAATATGAGCTTGTCGACCAAGAAGACTTAGAGCGAGCCTTGAAATCGAATCAAATTACGCGAAAACAATATCATGAAGCTTATGTGATTGCACATCAATTAATGATTCAAATTGATGAGGATTTTGAGAGTATACAAAAGAAGGCAATGTATTGTTACCACAAAATTAATCGCAAATATCAAAAGCAAGAAAAGTATAAACAGTTTGAAACATCAAATGGAGATGGTTTTCACACACCGTAGCAACCACCACTGTGTGCTGTGAAAGGATTTCTGCACACTGGACAAATATCTTGTCTAGTGTTTCTTTTATTTTTGAGGAGGCTGTACGATGAAAATTGATGATTATCGGTTATTAATTACTTTAGATGAAACACGCACACTGAGAAAAGCGGCTGAACGTCTTTATATTTCACAACCTGCTGTGACCCAACGTTTGAAATCTATTGAACGTCATTTTGGTGTGGACATTTTTATCCGTACGAAAAAACAGCTGATTACGACGACGGAAGGTGCGATGGTCATTGCTCATGCGAAATCGATGCTGAAACAAGAGCGTCTATTTCAAGATAAAATTAAGGCGCATGTCGGTGCGATTAATGGGACATTATCGATTGGTTGTTCCTCTTTAGTCGGTCAAACGGTATTGCCAGAAGTATTGAACCGGTACACTGCGGAGTTTCCAAATGTTGAAATTCAATTACAAGTCGGCTCTAGTGAACATATTAAAGCGAACCATAATGATTACCATATTATGATCGTGAGAGGGAATCAATTGTTAAATATGCACAATGACCATTTGATGGATGATCAACATTATTTCATCTATCCTAAAAATAAAGAAACTGAATTACATAAGCTACCTTTTATTGAGTTTCAAGCAGACCCGGTCTATATTAATCAAATCAAGACATGGTATCAACAGCATATGTCTCAAGATTATCATGCACGCATTAAGGTGGACCAAGTGGCGACGTGTAAAGCGTTGTTGTTAAGTGGCGTTGGGGTGACGATTTTACCGGAAATTATGATAAAAGACTTAGATACCTCTCAGTTTGCAATGTTAAAAGTGGACGTAGAAGAACAATCTTTAGTCCGTTCTACGTATTTAAGCTATGACATGAGTATGGTACAGTTACCTCAAGTCAGTTCATTTATTAATGTGTTTAAGACATATTTACACATTGAAGATATCGAATAAAGACATGTGATGGAGAGAAAAAGAGAACATAGCATCATGTGATTCTATATCAATTTTAAGTATATAAGGGAGAACACACATGTTTCGTGAATTGTTAACGATTAAAAATTATAAGTTATTTATTGTGAATATGATGCTAATTGGGATGGGCATTGCGATTACAGTCCCATTTTTTGTTCTATTTGCAACGAACCAATTGGGGATGACGACCAATCAGTTTGGGCTGTTATTGGCATTAGCGGCAATTAGTCAATTTACGATGAATAGCATTGTCGCACGTTTTTCAGATACGCATGTAATCAATCGAAAAGTGATTATCATCGCAGGTTTATTCATGGGCGCTATCAGTTTTACGTTGCCATTTTTTGTTCATTCGGTTGTACTGTTTATTATTTTGTATGCCATTTTTCAAGGGTTATTCGCTCCGGCTATGCCCCAACTTTATGCTTCTGCAAGGGAATCTATTAATCAATCTACATCGAGTAGTCGCGCGGTATTTGCCAATTCTGTATTACGTTCCATGTTTTCGTTTGGCTTTTTATTTGGTCCACTCGTCGGTAATATTTTAAATCAGTCGTGGGGCTACAGTGGTCTGTTTGGTGGGACAGTCGCCATTATTTTGACGACGCTACTCCTACAAGTGTTCTTTTTTAAGGACATCAAAGCGAAAAAACCTGTGCGTGACAGTGTGGCGACAGAACAAGATGCACCGTCTATGTTGAAGCATCGCTATTTAATTGTGCCGTTCATTGCTTTTGTGTTGTTACACATTGGTCAGTGGATGTACACGCTCAATATGCCTTTATTTGTAACGCAATATTTACATGAAGAAGAAAAATATGTCGGCCATCTTGCGAGTTTGTGTGCCGGTTTAGAAGTGCCGTTTATGATTATTTTAGGTATGGTTGCAAGTAAAGTAGAAACAAGAACGTTATTAGCGATAGCGGCAGTTTGTGGTAGTCTGTTTTTCGGTAGTATCGGAATATTTGAAAGTGTCCACATGATGCTCGTTGGTCAAGTGTTACTCGCGGCATTTTTAGCTGTATTACTTGGTATCGGTATTAGTTATTTCCAAGATGTTTTACCGCAATACCCCGGCTATGCGTCAACATTGTTCGCAAATGCTATGGTTATCGGTCAATTGTTAGGGAATTTATTAGGTGGCGCGATGAGTCAGTGGGTCGGTTTAGGCAATGTCTTTTATGTTTCTGCGCTATCATTGGCATGTGGTTTTGTGTTAATTTTATTTACTAAAAAGAGTAGAAAAACAGTTCAAACTGTGTAAATAAGGAGTTGACGTATAACAATGTCAGACGTAATTTTATGGGTGCTCATTTTAGCGGCATTCGTATTGGCATTTATCGGTTTAATCAAGCCGGTGATTCCAGCTATTCCCGTATTGTGGGTGGGCTTTTTGATTTATCAATTCGGCATTAATGGTGCCACGTTGTCATGGATTTTTTGGACTGCGATGATTGTACTCACGATTTTTATTTTCATATCTGACTTATGGCTCAACCGTTATTTTGTGAATCGGTTTGGGGGTACGAAAAAAGGGGAGTGGGCCGCTTTAATCGGTGTACTCGTCGGGGCATTTGTGCTGCCGCCATTCGGTGTGATTATTGTGCCATTTATCGCTGTCATTATTGTTGAAATGATGCAGTCTCAAAATTTCATACAAGCCGTCAAAGCAAGTTTCGGGTCGCTAGTCGCATTTTTCTCTAGCGCCGTGATGCAAGCGGTACTCATGTTTGTCATGATCGTTTGGTTTTTCATTGATGCATTATGGATTAACTAAGATCATAAAAACAGTCAGGTGAATGAATGGTAAATCACGCCATGCATCGACCTGACTTTTTTATGGAATGCAGCAAGTTGAAATTTATCGCCAAGATGCACTTTTAGCGTGGTCGTCGTTTTTATATTTCAACATGCCCAGTGGAACGATAATAAACGATGCGATAATAAATGCCCAATTACTAATATGGATATACGGGCCGAATTGTAAAAAGTTTTGTGGGAAAAAGAAAATAATAAAAATTAATAAAATCAGGGCGATCAGTACGACATAGCCGACTAACCAAGCGAGACGTGAATAGTCAAAAGCTTGAAGTTGTATCATTTTAAAACAAGACCAAATGAATAAAAAAGTAACGAAGATTCCCGCAACAAAAGTGAGCGGAAAAGTGTATAAAAAGACACGTGTGTCATTAATGAAAAATCCTAAAAACCCTTTTAAGAAGCAGAATACGCCCAACAAAAAGACGATATGTTGTAAAATATAATGACAAATATTTTTAAACGTATGGTTAGGCATCTCTTTAATCGTTTGAATGGCGTGTTTTTTAGGATGATGATCAAAAAATTCCATCGCATGCAAGCCTTTGTTTTCAGCTTTGAGTAAATGGTCTAAAATACGCTGT
The DNA here is from genome assembly GCF_900636325.1 of Staphylococcus delphini. NCBI lineage: Bacteria > Bacillati > Bacillota > Bacilli > Caryophanales > Staphylococcaceae > Staphylococcus > Staphylococcus delphini. The sequence goes on along the minus strand of NZ_LR134263.1, from coordinate 2,362,332 downwards.
AGCACTTTTTCGGAGTCATGTGCATTGACGCGCATATCCGCTCGAACATAGGTCATGTAACTTTCAAAGATTTGACGATCCGTATTGTTCAGCCGTAACGATTTAACATTATTTTCTTTCATCAGTTCATTTGTCGTTTTCATCGGTCAAGCACCTCCTCTAATTTAAATCATAGTGAACTGTACTTATTATGACGATATTCATGAGATAAATCAATCCTAAATGAAAGGAGCGGGTCATGATTATACTTACATATGAAGATAGCGATTATATTCATCGTGTAGCAGTGCAGCACGTCAAACTGTTACAATCAGATACTTTAATGCGAACGCAAGGCACACAAATGGAAATCGCACTTTATGAAGACATGATTGCACATCGATTGCGTTATGCAGGAGACTGGCTAGGCATCGTGACAAACAGAGAGAAACATATGAAAGGTTATGCATGGGCCCATTATGAACCGGCAAATGCGCAAGTGACCATTGAATCATTATATGTTGTTCCTGAACATCGACAACAAGGGTATGCGACTGAATTGAAACAACAGATTGAAAAGTGGGCCAAATCAAAGGGCGCACGTCAAATCATCGGTACAGTACAACAATCTAATCAAGCGATGGTGCAACTGAATGAAGCATTAGGATACCGTGTGGAAAAATATATTATGTCAAAATCATTAGAAGAATCATAAGCATTATGCGAATCTGTTTAAACCGTGATAAAATAAAGTGTAAGTCATTCTAAATGGAGAGAAATAACAATGAAGAAACAACTTATCGCACTTCTGGGAACAGTCGTATTGTTATCAGGGTGTGGCAATAGTGAAAAAGAAAAACTACAAAATGAAATTAAATCGTTAGAAGACGAGCAAAAAGAATTACAAGAAGAAAATAAAAAGTTAAAAGATCAAAGTGAAAAATTAGATAATCAAATTAAAGATCTTGAACATTCTATTGATAAAGCGAAAACTTCAGAAGATAAGAAAAAAACGAGTAGTAAAGACAGCAAGAAATCAACAGAATCTAAAAAAGATGCTAAATCAACAGAAACATCTGATACGCAAGAGAAAAGTTAATTTGAGTGATTCACTTAACGTCATTTTGATATTTTGCGCTATTGACACAACCCGCAATGAATCGCGTTTGATGTTGAGAGGGATAGGGTATTAAAAACACATATATTACGGAGAGAAAAGAGGGTTATCGTATGTACGAAAAAGAATTTAGATTATTAGAAGGGCGCGACATTTCACTGATTGAACTTGGACGCGAACTTGAAAATATTACAGGGTATTCTATTATTGATTCCACAGGTGAATTACAACGTTCTATCGCATTGAAACCGAATTTTGATCATGACTGGGAAACTTATACCGCGACATATCGTTTGAACCATAAAAATGATTTTGTGGACGCTGTATTTACAACGCAAAAAGGACAAAAACCAGAACGATTAAAAGAGGTACCTGTGACGATTCAACTGTTGAGCTATATTTCTAGAGTGTAACGACATGAATATCGCACCGACAACTGAAGGCGCAGGATACATCTGATTGAGCAGTTTGATAAAGATGACAGATGTTGACTGAAGATGGGCCCAGTGAAACTTTCAGAAATCAAATGTATAACTGAGGCGGGAAGCTGAAATCACAAGGCGTACATGCGATTTCTGACCCGCTTCTTTCTTTGGATACACGGTTAAATGGGGGAGGCACAATGACAGTTTATATAGAGACAAATCGATTGAAATTAAGAGACTGGCAAGATGAAGATTTGCAACCATTTCAACAATTGAACGCAAATCGTCAAGTCCGCCAGTTTTTCCCAAGTTTATTAAGTTATCAAAAAACAGCATTGGACTTTGAAGCGATGAAATCTTATTTAAAGCAGCATCAAATCGGATTGTTTGCTGTAGAGTTAAAGGCAACGAAAGAGTGGATAGGGTTTATAGGGGTGAATTATATTCCACAAGCGGTAGATTATCCTTTTGAAGAGCTCCCATTTTATGAAATCGGTTGGCGATTGTCTCCTGAAGTTTGGGATAATGGAATTGCGACAGAAGGGGCAGAAGCGGTGCTCGATTATGTAGCTGAACGCGGCGTAAGTGAAGTGTACGCGATGGCAGCAAAAGTGAATCATGCATCGATTCGTGTGATGGAAAAGATTGGTATGACACATTATGATGATTTCGAGAAGCCGGGATTGAGTGAATATCATGTACTGAGGCCACAAGTACGTTATAGAAAGCAGTTGAAGGAAGCATAAGCAAACACTACTTTTCAGGATTCTCAGCATGAAGTGTACTCGTATATCAAAAGTTGTGAGGCTATGTCGGCCTCTTTTTTTTATGTTTTTTTCAAGAAGTTAGAAGTAAAAATAGGAGATGGTACGTGTATAGAAGTAACAGATTAAATCGAGGTGTAGTCGGAATGAAAAGTGGGATAGTGGCAAGTTGGGGGTAGAAAATAAAGCTTGTGCAAACAGACACGTATGAAGCTCACTTGAAACGCGTCTGTTGCAATTTTGCTATGGTGCAAAAAACAGCCATGCTTAATCGTATGTACGTGTTGAAATCGGCTTGGCATTTTGAAGGCCTTCCAACAATGCTTGAGGCGTTTCATACACACCTGCAAGCTTTTCATACTTTTGATCAATAAAGCCTTCATGAATCATATGTGCAATCAATGCTTCTAAAGGTTTGTAAAATTGTTTAATATTAAAAATACCAATAGGTTTTTGATGTAAACCAATTTGTGCCCAACTATAAACTTCGAAAAACTCTTCAAGGGAACCGGCACCACCTGGAGCAATGACAAATGCATCGGCGAGGTCTGCCATTTTTTGTTTACGTTCATGCATGGAATCAACTAAAATCAGCTCAGATACTTTTTGACTCGTAATTTCACGTTCGTCTAATAAGCGAGGCATCACACCTATTGCATGACCGCCATGATCTAATACGCCATCTTGTATTGCGCCCATAATGCCCACAGATCCCGCACCGAAAACAAGCTCAATCCCTTGTTCTGCAAAGTATTGACCTAAAGCATAGGCTTCTTTGACATAGGTCTCATCAAATCCTTTACTTGCGCCACAATAAACTGCTATACGTTGAATCATTTTCATCGCTCCTTGTTTAATCCATCTTTAGTTATAGTCTAAAACAAAAAGAAGTGCATGTGTAGCAAAACAAGAAATGTTAAGACACATGCACGGCTATGGAGATTGGATACAGCGGCGAAAAGATGTTTCAAAATTGAGTCGTTGCTTTTGATCGAAAGCAGGTGGCCCTTTATGATGACGTTTTGTTTTTCGACGCGCTTGCTGATGATAGTATCGTTGGGCAAGCAGACGATCAATATTTTCGGGTGTATAAATGTGGCCGTTGTGATGCAGGACATGTTTGACTTTTTCTAACGCTAAACTGGCTAATCCATAGTCTTGAGTGACAACAATATCATTCGGTTTTGCATGTTGGAGTAACATAAAATCCACAGCGTCACGTCCGCCATCGATATATTTGACTTTTACATGCGAAGGAAAATCTTGAACAGTAAAATGACTATAACTGCGAAATAAATATACAAAAATGCCTGTCTCAGCCGTGATTCGAACGATGGAATCGACGACTGGACAAGCATCGCCATCTATCAAAATGCGCATTTATCGTCCTTGTTTCTTCATGGATTTTTTAGAGGTGTCATTTAACTGTTGGATTTGTCTTAATGTGTCGCTGTCTTGCACTTGGCGCTCCATATTTTGATAATGTTGTTCGTATAAAGGTGCGTTGTCTGAAGTTGTTTCGACTTGACCTGGCGCACTTGATGTCGGTTGACCTTCGCCAGTATGACTTTGCGTCGTTTGGAGTTCAGATAACGTCGTAATACGTTGTTTTTCTTGTTGGTCATTGGATTGAACCGTGTTGTCATGATTTGCTGAACGATTAGTAGGTACTACATCTGTCGCATGTTCGGCCTTTTCTTCGTGCTTTTTCATGTCTTTCATATTTTTCTTTAATGCTTTTTCACGTGCTTTAGCAGCTTTTTCTTCTTTCTTATGACGTTCTTTTAGGTGCTTTTTTAAATTTTTGTTCATTTTGTCGACTTCTTTTTTGTTGCGCTTTTCAATTTTTTCAGCACGTTTCTCAGTTTTAGCATCGTGCTGTCCTGGTGTATGCCCAACTTTTTCTTCATACTTTTGCATTTTTTTCATTGTTTTAATCATTTGCTTTTGACGTTGATCAAATGCTTTATCTTCGTCTTTGTGACGTTCTGCAATGTGCTTTTCTAAGTTTTTCGCTAACTTGTCAATTTCTTTGCGGTTTTCTTTAGCAATTTCTTTTCCACGTGCACGCACATTTTCAGGACGATTATAACGTTGGATTTCAGCTTCTTTTTTCATCACTTTATTGTAGTCATGACGACGTTTTTTAGTTTGAATAGTGCTTTTTAAATGGCTTGATCCTGAAACAACAGAGTCTTTCACAGAATTCGCAACTTGACCTGTTTTATGTGCCACAGTTTTCGAAGTATTCACTGTTGTTTGTGTCACTTTTTGGACATCGGGATGTGCTTTAAATTTTTTGCGTTCTAAGATGAGTGGTACGAGAAATACAGGTAAAACATTGACTATCATTTTTATTGTTTTATTCATGAACGTTGCCTCCAATTATGAGTATACTTATGATTTTTTACCCTTTCAGCCGTATCGATAAACGCTAAATGGTGACGTTACACTATGGCACACATCAAAAATCGATAAGTTAAACGTATTTCGTGTTGTAATAATATTGTACATTGTTTTGACGAAAATTTAAAAAGTGAACTCATTTTCTTGGAATTTCTAAAATCGGGGATAGGTGCACGCAAGTGTGATGCCGATGTCGACATGACTTTTTCACTATGAGTCCTCATGCAAATGACGGAAGCATTCATGTGTGTAGTGTTCAACTCGGTGGCAGTATTGAAAGGGTAAAAAAAGTGGGGCTAGACACGCAATGGTCTCAACCCCTTCCTCATATTTTGATGCATCTTCAATTATTTAATAATACCGAAATAAACGACAGCAATCACGACGACAAGTACGATTCGGTAAATCGCAAATGGTAATAATTTAACGTTTTGAATTAATTTCAAGAACAGTTTGATTGAAATAAAACCGAATGTGAAAGCCGCTAAGAAACCTAAAATGTAGAATGGAATATGTGCCAATTCGATATAATCTAAATGTTTAATAATCGATAAACCACTTGCTGCTAACATGACAGGCACCGCCATAATGAATGTGAAGTCAGAAGCAGATTTGTGGTCTAACTTCATTAATACCCCTGTTGAAATGGTTGACCCGGAACGTGAAAATCCTGGCCACATTGCAACGGCTTGAGAAAGACCAATGACAAAAGCTTGAAAATAAGTGATTTCATTAAGGCTTTTTGGATTTTTAACGTTAAGGCTAAATTTATCGGCAATAATCATATAAATCGCACCAAGGAATAAACCGATGAGCACAGTGGGTACGCTAAATAAATATTTTTCAATCAAATCGTCGAATAATAGACCGAGTACCCCTGCTGGAATCATCCCAATAATAATGTGTAAGAGATTTAAACGACGTGGTTTTGAACGACGGCCTGGCTGTTGTGTGGGTGCATATTTACCGATATGTAACATTTCGAAATACTTGTGACGAAAAATCCATGCCGCAGCAAAAATTGAACCGAGTTGGATTACAATTTTAAAGGTGAAAGCAGATTCTGGTCCTAAAAACTCAGTCGATTTCAACCACATATCATCGACTAAAATCATATGTCCTGTTGAAGAAACAGGAGCGAACTCAGTCATCCCTTCAACGATACCAAGAATAATGGCTTTAATTAATTCGAAAAATAACATACAAGAACCCTCTTTAATCATTTTTGTGTAAATTTTAATATAACATAGCATATGATAGCATATTCGCATTTAAGATGTCTTTTCCTAACATGAAATTTTTGAAATATACGTCTTGAGCAGTAGGAAGCGCATCATGTGTATGAATTTGAAAATGGTGCCAGTAAAACTTTAATTGAAAGATTTTAGACAAAAAATAGTCGAATTTTTTCACGTGAAAGGGATTGGGCGACCATGTAAAATGGAGAAATGACACATACAAATGGAGGCGAAAATGAAAGATGAAACAACTACATCAATGGGCGAAACAATTTTATAGCTTGCCCATATTTATGGCTATCGTTTGTATCGGTCTTGCGCTATCAGTCGTTGCTCAAAATGTAACGATTGGTATTATATTAGAACGCATTCTCACGCACCAACCTACAGCATGGTCTGTCATGATTGGGTTTTTAGCGTTGACACTTATATTACGTGCAACTTTAGATTTTGTGAATGGATGGCTAGGGGAGCAACTGGCACATCGTGTTCGACAGACGATTCGAGGACGCTTATTACAGCAAGTGTCGCGACAAGCTGTTGGTGAAAGACTGACGATGGCGACGGAAACCTTGTCTGAAATGTTGCCGTTTTATCGCAATTATTTACCTCAAGTGTTCAAGTCGACATTTATCCCTCTTGCTATTATTGTAACGATGCTTTTTGTGCATATACCCACAGCTTTAATTATGCTCGTTACGGCACCATTTATTCCTATTTTTTATATTGTTTTTGGTCTGAAAACACGTGATGATGCCAAAGATCAAATGACATTTTTAAATCAATTTGGTCAACGTTTCTTAAGTTTGACGAAAGGGTTAGTCACTTTAAAACTGTTTAACCGTTCCGAACAAGCAGTGGAAACGATTAGTGAAGAAAGTACACAATTTCGTGATAAGACGATGACGATATTAAAAAGTGCATTTTTATCTGGCTTAATGTTGGAGTTTATTAGTATGTTAGGAATTGGTTTAGTCGCTTTAGAGGTTGGGTTAAGCTTGATTGTATTTCAATCGATACATTTTGGTACAGCTGCGATTGCGATGATTATGGCCCCTGAATTTTATAATGCGATTAAAGACTTAGGTCAAGCCTTTCATACAGGAAAAGAAAGTGAAGGTGCCAGTGACGTGATTCATGCGGCATTAGAAGAACGTGAAGCGGTGACCGGTCATGAAATCAATGTTGATGAAAATCAAGCACCACTCATTCAAGTACGTAACCTTCAATACCATTATCCCAATACGACGTCCAATGTATTAACGGATATGCATCTCGACATTTTTGAAGGCGACCGTATTGCATTAGTTGGTCCAAGTGGTGCAGGTAAATCCACATTTGTGCGTTTGTTGATTGGTGAACTGTCACCACAAGAAGGCCGTATCACGTATCAACGACAAGATTTGAAAATAGGTTATCTTTCTCAAAATCCGTATATTTTTAATGCGACGATTGCAGAAAATGTCGCTGTATTTAATGATGTTCCTGCCGAAAAAATTACTGCGGCATTGGAAGCGGTACAGTTAATGCCCGTTGTCGAAAGGTTTCAACATGACATTGAAACGTTGATTGGTGAAGGTGGCGAAATGTTATCTGGCGGTGAAATGAGAAGAATAGAGCTCGCGCGATTATTATTGTTAGAGCCAGAGTTTGTCGTTTTAGATGAGCCTGTCGCAGGATTGGATAGTACGACGGAACAAGTGATTCAACAAACGTTAGATCGTTATTTCCAACATACGACACGTTTAACGATTGCACACCGTCAGTCTACAATCCAGCATGCGACACGACGCATTTATTTAGCAGATGGTACGATTCAGTCTGATGATGATCGTATTCAACTTTCGTTAAGGCATACGGAAAATGGAGGTGAAGAATAAATGAAACTCCAACAAGTTATCAATATTAAGGGGGATAAAGATATTGTTATGGCCATTTGTATCGGTGTATTTGGAAGCCTTGTTGCACTGGGCATGTTCTTTTTAAGTGGTTACATGATTACTCAAAGTGCTTTAGGTGCGCCGTTATATGCCTTAATGGGCTTAATTGTAACGGTGAAATTATTTGGGTTTATACGTGCCATAGCGAAATATTATGAACGGCTGCGCTCTCACCGTGCGACCTTTACGATGTTGAGAGATGTGCGGGTTCAGCTTTATCGGGCTCTTATTCCGATTGTGCCTGATGTTTTTCGGAAGTTTCGCTCAAGTGATTTACTCGGCAAAATGGTGACACAAGTGGAAACGTTGCAAAATATATATTTGCGCGTCTATTATCCACCTATTGTAATTGGGGTCACGACGCTTATTTCGGCAGTGGCTTTAAGCTATTTTTCATGGGTACATGCCGTCGTTTTAGTCGTTACAATCGTAATTGCTTTATTCATTTTACCTGCATTACGTGTTAAACAAGCGACACGTGTGCGATTACATGTGAATCAAACAGGGGAGCGTTGGATGCATGCGTATTTTGACTACATTTTAGGTCGTGATGAGTTAAAACGATTTAAGAGTGATGAGAAATATAATGCACAACTTATGGCTTCCGAAACGGCATTCAGCCAAGCAGAACACCTGACACAACGGAGTCACCTCGTTTACGATTATATACGTCATTTAATCAGTATGGCAGCATTACTCGGTAGTATCGTGCTCGTGGTAGTGATGGTCGAACAACAACAAGTCGATGTTGTCTATGTAACGAGCATTATTTTAATGATTTTGACATTATTAGAACAAGCTGTGCCGATGAGTCAAGTCGCTGATTATAAAAGTGAGACGGATCTAGCACAACAAAACTTATCAGAAGTGATGGGGCATCGTAAAAATGCGATTGGAAAAGAGCAGGTAGACGTTCATCAAATGTCTCATGGTGCGCCACTGTTAACATTGAAAGATGTCACGTTATGCTACCAACATCAACAGCGTCCAAGTGTGCAACATTTAAATCTACACATCCGTAAAGGTGAACATGTCGCCATTGTAGGGGGATCTGGTTCGGGTAAATCGACGTTATTACAATTGTTAATGGGACTCTATACACCAAGTGAAGGCCAAATTTTAATAGGTGACCATGCGCTAAACGATTTAGATATGACACATTACTATCAACAGTTAAATACGATGTTGCAACAGCCACATTTTTATGACGGTACAGTTTATGAAAATTTATTGACTGATGCTTCAACAGCTCAATGTCGGACTGTGCTCAATCAATTACGCTTGCAACATATTGTGTTAGATCGACCGGTGACATTTAATCGAAATACATTGTCAGGCGGAGAATTTCAGCGATTAGCAATTGCGCGTCTCATGTTGCGAGAAGCTCCGATTTGGCTACTTGACGAACCAACAACCGCGCTAGATATAGAAAATACAAAACATGTGATGCAGCAAATCCATCAACAAGCTGAAACATTGGTCGTTGCAACACATGATGTACAATATTTAACACAGTTTGATAGAATCATACAGATGGAAGAAGGAAAGATGATTGGAGAGATGACACCGGAGCAATTTTTAGCTGAAAAAGTTCATGGATAGGTTAGGTATTACTAACGGTATAAAAAATGAATAAGCTATTGTGGAATAACGACAGCAGGTTTGATGAAAAAAGAAACGACTGGTTATATCGGCTATGAGAGGTGTAAAAAAAGCGCTCAGAATGTCGTTGGAGGGCATTCAAGCGCTTTTAAATGATGATTATGTATGTATAGATAAACTAAGGTTGTATCAGTTAAACAAAAAATGGTATGCTCTCAATATAGTGTCATAACATCAATAACGTTATAGATTTAAATATCAATCACACGAGCCCCAATATTTTCATCGTGTTAAAATTGATATTGTCCCCTAAAACAAGTCTATCTATATCAATACGAAAACGCTGCTTATGACTTAGAAGTAGTGACTGATTACAGTCGTTTACTTACTTTCATCAAAAGCTGTAATCACTTTTTCTAATAATCGAGTTAGTTCGTTTACTTCGTCAGGTGTTAAAGATGAAGCTTCTGCAACTAGTTGAGATGCATTTGCTAATTCTGGTTCCATTGCTTTACTTTTCTCAGTTAAATGAACAAATACTTCGCGTTGGTCGATTTCAGAACGTTCTCTTTTAATCAAATCAATTTGTTCCATACGTTTTAATAAAGGTGATACGGTCCCTGTATCAAGGGCTAAGTCTGTTACAACTTTTTTCACATTTACAGGGGATTGGTCCCATAAAATCTCTAAAACTAAAAATTGCGGATACGTGAGCTTATATTTTTTGAAAATCTTGTTTGAATAATAGCGGTTAACTTGTCTTTGTGCGTTATACAAACTAAAACATACTTGCTCTTTTAAGTTTAAATGGTCAGACATAATTAGTTCTCCTCCAGACATTCTATCCGTTTTCTCTTTTTCTATCACGAATGGGAATCCGTCCATAATCGAGTGATTTAAGCCGTTCTCACTTAAATCTATGCTATCCTTAAAATATAGCATGCAGTAATTTTAGAAGATAAAGCGTACTTTATCAAGTTTAAAGTCAGACATATACATATATTATAACAGATTTGTAGATTTTTTTGAGAGAAAGGGTTAAATTTATGTTTAAAAAACAAACATCACTCATATTGATACATGGATTTCTCGGAAGTGGCAAAACCACATTCTTAAATCATTATATGACGCAAATATTAAAAAAAGATGAGAAAGTTGCACTCATTGTAAATGAATTTGGTGATTTTGATGTAGACAGTCATCTTTTGAGTCAATATCATGTACAACAATCAGCATTACAAGGGTGTATTTGCTGCGATATTCAACACGATTTAATTGCGCATTTGTACCAATTAACACGTGATGCAGAAGTTAATTATATCATTGTAGAAGCGACGGGTGTTGCAAATCCGATTGATATTTTGGTTGCCTGTCAAGACCCTTTATTAGTAGATGCATTTTCATCAATAGAAACAATAGGCTTAGTTGATAGCGTCAGATTTATGAAACGACATGACAATACTGCACAAACGAAAGCTTTAATGGAAGATCAAGTTCGTGCGAGTCAAACGATACTGGTTAATAAAGTGGATTTAGTAGACAATGACGCACAACTTCAAATGGTGATTAAAGAGATTAAGGCGCTATCACCTAAAAGTCGTATCGTTCTCACGCAATATGGTGAAACATTGAAAGTAATTGAAAAAGGTGCAAATGCACAAAATGTCGATGTGACCGGGGTTCATAGTCATACTCATGCACATTATACGAGTTTACAATATCACTTCAATAGTGCCGTCTCTCAGGAAGCACTTGTACAATTCATTTTAAGGCTACCTGACAATGTATTGCGACTAAAAGGCTATATCCGTTTGCGCGAACAACCAGACGAGATCTTCTTAATTCAATATTCAGAAGGGTTGCCCGCTATTGAAAGTGTAGGTCACCTGACACTCCCAACTTCTATTGTCATCATAGGCGAACAATTAGATAAGGCCATGTTAAGAAATCAATTAGATATGTTACAATTTACTTAATTCTGGATTATTCAAGGGGTGTTTAAATGGATCAAATCACTATCAATCAACATGTGAAATATTCTAGAGTCATACAAGGCTTTTTTCGAGCGCATCAATGGCAGAAATCGACACAAGCTATGAATCGTTTCATCCATGAACTTGTTGAGCGTGGTGTGACAACGATGGACCATGCGGATATATACGGACATTACACTGTGGAAAAAATGTTTGGAGATGCATTGGCGTTGTCACCTGAACTGCGCGATAAAATTCAAATCGTAACGAAGTGTGGGATTGTCCTGCCGAATCAAATTTACCCAGAGCAAACTGACCATCGTTATGACTTAAGTAAACAGCATATTAAACGTGCAGTTGAGCGTTCATTAAAGTCATTTCAAGTAGAGTGTTTGGATAGTTTGTTGATTCATCGTCCATCGCCACTCATGAAACCGTGTGAAATTACCGATGCGTTAAAAGATTTAGTCAAAGAAGGCAAATTGTTGTCATTTGGCGTATCTAATTTTCAGCGTCCACAGTATGAATTATTAAATCGTTGTTTGAAAGACGACAAATTTCATATCGCAGTGAATCAAATTGAAATTTCACCTTATCATTTAGAAGCGTTTCATGACGGCACCATAGATGATATGTATCGTGAAGGCGTGAAGTTAATGGCTTGGGGTCCGTTTGCAGGCGGACGTTTATTTGACGAAAATGATCCAGTTGCAGCACGCGTCCTTCCAGTATTAACTCGAATTGCGAAAACACATCATACTTCAGTTGCTGCGGTAGTGTCGGCATGGTTTAAAAAGCACCCAGCTGATATCATGCCTATTATTGGAACTGAACGACTCGAGCGTGTTGACGAAGTGATTGATGGACTCCAACTTGAATTGCATGACCAAGAATGGTTCGATATTTATACTGCTGCACAAGGCTACGACATTCCATAAAATTGTCACATCACATGGGAGTCAATGTACAGCAAACTTTAGTACAATTAAACGTGATTATTAGGAATTGAGAGGGAAAAATATGACAGAAGAGGAAAAAATTAAGCGCAGTCGTTTCAAACGTAATGTCATCGCGATACCATACATCATCTTTGGCTTTATCGTTGCATTACTATTTATCTTTTCACCGGATATCATTTGGCTCGTCACTATTTTTGGTATCTTTATGGTGTATAATGTCATCGCGATGTTTATTGCCTTTTTATTCAAATATGGGCGCACCGCATTGTATTTATTGATGATGACCGCATTGATGGCTGGTGCATTTGCGCTTTATCTCTATATGCTACTTGAATTTCATTAGGTGAAATGTGTGCACGTTTACATGGTGTCCGTCCATGTAGGCGTGTTTTTTTCGGTGTGTGTGGCATTTATTAATTTTAATTAATCTGTTAAAGTTTGAAACGTATTTCTGTTTTAGTTTGTCATTATTTATCTTATAATAAACATATCACATTATTTAAGAACGAAAATACGTTAGGAGGTAAGATGATGCTCATTAACTTTGAATTCAAAAACCATCTTTCTTATAGAGATGATACAGTTTTTAGTATGGAAACAGGAAAAAGACTAAGGAAGTTAAAAGAGAATACTTATGAAGTTCAAAAAACACGTCATACAGAAAAAATCAATTTATTAAAAAGCGCAATTGTGTTTGGTGCAAATGGTTCTGGTAAATCTAATTTAATTAGTGCATTAAAGTTAATGAAACAATTAATTTTGAGCGAAAATATGAGTGCTACAAAAAGAATTCCTAAAGCCTCTTTTCTACTAGATGATTATTCAGATAAAAATAGTACAAAGTTATGTGTGGAAATCGTAGCAAACGGAATTCAATATCAATATCAATTTGAATATGTAGAGACGGCTATTTTACGTGAAACATTACTTTATTATGAAAATGGTAAATACCATAAATATTTTGAAAGAGATGAAGAAGCATTTATTATTACGCCTAAATGGGTTAAAGATGAAGTGACGAAAACGAGAAGAAATGGACTCTTTTTAAAAGTTGGTCAAAGTGTGAATGATACACATTGTTTGAATGTCTATCGATGGTTCTCCAATCAACTCGTTTTCATTAACGGGCATTTAGATCATCATGATATTAAAGAAATGCTACATGTTATAGAAAATGAAGAAAGCAAAAGAGACCTGATAGAATTTTTACAGAAATGTGATATTAAAGTGGCTGATATTGATACAACTATAGATACTTTTAACATACCTAAACAGTTATTGAACATTTTAAATGCAATTAATAACGAAGATGAAGAAGTAATGAATACAAGTGAAGCAGAACTGAAAACTGATGTTTATAAGTTGAATTTAGTATATAAAAAGTATAATCAAGAAGGCGATAGAATAGGAAGTCAACGTATTGCTTTTAATCATGAATCTGAAGGTACGAAAAAATTGATTACTTTGGCACTGAATATACTGGACGAAACTAAAAGGGGAAGCGTTTTTGTGATGGATGAATTTGATGATTCTCTACACTTAAATCTTTCAAAAATTATGATTAAACTGTTTAATCTAATGGAGAACAGAAGTCAATTTATTTTGACTTCGCATCAGCTATTTTTACTAGATTGCGATTTACGTGTGGATCAAATTTATTTAGCTAAGAAAGACTTCGAAGGCGCTAGTGAATTGTACAGTATATTTGATTTTAATGATGACTATGGCAAAAGGTCAGATTTAACAATTTTTAAACGTTATTTGGAAGGTGTCTATGGTGCGGTTCCTAATGTAACGATAAATGATTTTACAACTTTGATTGGTAAAAAGCATCATGTGGATGGTGGTGAGAATGAGTAAAAACAAAAGACGAGGACGAGAGAAAAAAGGCAAAACACCAAACAAAAAAGTTAAAATATACTGTGAGGGTTACACTGAAAAGCACTATTTTGACATGTTAAGGAAAAAGCATAGCAAGTCGAATATCAGTGTGAGTGTTGAAGCGGTTTCTCAAAGTCATAAAGCATTAGTCAAAAAGGTGATTAATAAAGAGAAAGTAGAGAAAAGTGATGTAGTCGTTATCGTTTTTGACAATGACAATCAATCTACTGAAGATATTTCCCAGGCTATTTCAGAAATTAGGAAAAACAACTATTATTTATTTTACAATACGAATCAATGTTTTGAATTATGGTTATTACTACACCTAGAATCTGTAGAAAAAGATAGAAGTTTAAGCGCCGAACAGCTTAATAAGAAATTGGAAACGTATTGCCAAGTTGAAAAGTGGAAAAATTACAAGAATGAAAATTTTAACCAAATTCAAGAAATGTTCGAGGATAATGTGGAGTGCGCAATGAAAAATGCGCTTAAGTTAAATCAAGGGAATATTAATGTGACGAAACAAAAATAGCCCATACCTCATTAAGCAAAATCCTTATACGAATATCCATCATGATTTAAAAGTTATTTTTAATATTACAAAGCGTTTATAAGTAAGTCATAAACCCATCCCCTTGTGTCATCTTCTATAACGATTCATTAGCATTTGTCACAAAGATTACATGTAAAAATGTGAATGGTGTTATACATTTATAAAAATGCAATGATATAATAAAAGTGATGAAAGACAAGGGGGTTTTGGAATATGAGACGAAAAAAAGTTTCAATTATTGGATCAGGTCACACAGGCGCAACACTTGCATTTATTGTTGCTTCTCATGGTAATGCGGATGTGTTGATTGTTGACCGTGAAAAGAACGCGTCAGTGATGAAAGGGAAAACATTAGACATGCAACAAAGTGGGTCTATTTTGGGCTTTAATGTGCATGTGAATTCCACTGTCGACTATGCGGATACGAAAGATTCGGATGTCGTTGTTATCACTGCAGGGGTCCCACGTCAACCTGGTATGAGCCGTGATGATTTAGTCCAAACGAATGAACAAGTCATGGTCGAAGTGACGAAGAAAATTGTGCAATATTCACCTAACTGTACAATTATCGTCTTAACGAATCCAGTTGATGCGATGACGTATACCGTTTATCGTACATCAGGTTTTCCGAGTGAACGTGTCATTGGACAATCAGGCGTGTTAGATACGGCGAGATTTAATACATTTGTGGCGGAAGCTTTAGATGTTGCGGTGAATGATGTGACAGGATTGGTGTTGGGCGGTCACGGGGATACGATGGTGCCGTTAGTGCGTCATAGCCAAGTGAATGGTGTGCCTCTTAATGAACTGTTACCGCCAGAAAAAATGGAAGAAATTGTTGAAAGAACACGTAAAGGTGGCGCAGAAATTGTCCAACTGTTAGGCACGGGTTCAGCTTATTATGCACCTGCAGCGGCAGTGTATGAAATGTTGATTGCGATTTTAGAAGATCAAAAGCGTGTATTACCAACGATTGCTTATTGCCAAGGGGAGTACCAGCTGAATGATATTTATATCGGCGTACCAACTGTATTAGGTGCAAATGGTGTCGAACGTATCATTGAATTAGAGTTAACGGATGAAGAAAAAGCGCAGTTGAAACGTTCAGCTGAAGCGGTTGAAGGTGTAAAGGCAGCGCTAAAAAGTTTATAAAACCAGTTGATTATTGAACTGTGCATCCCTTTACTCGACCCACACTGAATCGGGCCGTGACGGTTCATGCGTTCAATTTCATATATATAAATAAACCCCGCGTCGTTTGATGGGACGTGGGGTTTTAGCATTATGAAAAAATTTGGAAAAGGACGCCGATAAAAGCAAGTGTATTATTAAACATATGCAAGAAAATAGACACAGCAATGTTACAACCACTTTTAATGTAAGCGACGACGAACATCGTTGCTAGAAAAAGATACGGTACCGCTTCCAGTGGATGATGTGCGGCAAACATATGTAAACTCGCAAAAATAACGATCGAAATCAGACCTGTTAACATGACACCCCATTTTTTACCGAGCTCGCCAATAATGATATGACGGAAAAGCAATTCTTCAGTAATCGGTGTCAAAATGGCTAAACTTAAAAATACGAGTGGTAACCAAGCCGGTTGATGGAAAAAGGTCATGAGTGCTTCTTGGTTGCCTGTTTCTTTAAATTGCCATTGTTCAGGTAACAACTGTAATACATAAGTGAAAATCATATTCGCAATCATATAGAACACATACGCACTGATCATTAGCTTAATATGCTTTTTACTTTGCGAAAGTGCGACGGTTATCTTAGTTTTTAAGCCGTGACGATGCGACCATGCCAAATAAATGATGACAAAGATGGACGTGAGTATACCGATAATTAATAGTGCCATTGCGACCGGTATATGTGTTGATGGGATTAAGAATAGGCTGAACACATTGCCCAGAATGATTTGTGCTAAAAAATAGATGACTATCGCCCATAAATCACGCCAGGCGACTTGCTTTGAAGACATATGCATCATTTTCCTCCTAGGTACTTTGCTTCTATATTCATTAAATGCCAAACAGCAATAAATATAAGCTTACAAATTGAAGACATGTAAGTATATAACTGTATTTTAGCAATAATTTCACTTTAAAGGGAAGTTGCCAGTTTGGAAAATGTCGTTCGTAATACAACATTTGAATTCCAAATACTGCAATGCCCATAGGTAGTAACAGCATGACGAGGGGCCACCATTTGCGCCAGCCGATTTGATAGTAAAATAGGGTGATCAGAAGTTGAAAAACCGGTATCGCACTGATAAATATAATGGTTGAAATCATGTACGGCTTCGAACTCCTTTCACAAATAAAAATAGTAACGCCTGAATTAATATGATAAATGAAATGAAAATAAGTGCCTCAAGATTCAGTGCTTTCAATGTTGAGACGATGACGGAAAATGGATGATTAATAATATGCACGCTATGAAAACGTAAAAAGCGACCTACATAAATGCCGAGTCCATTCAAAACCATCATGCCAAACAAAGCCACGATACGTAATACAGTGACTTGAATGAGATGATAAATTTCCATCACAATTAATACATAACAATAAAGTGCGAAGATGACTGATGAGATGAGCAATGTGAAATGGAACCACTCATATAAATTGAGTTCAGCCAAAAAGTTAAATGTAAATTGATTCAAATGGATTAAATCTGTCACCATGTAAAACGTGTTCGGTAACATTAATACAAAAATAAGTAAGTATATGATAAAAAGCGGCCATTCGAATGCACGCCTCGGTATAAAAAGTTTGATTAAATAGGCCAATTCTAATGGAATATAAGCTAAAGATACATTGAGTGTTAAAAACATTAATTGATTGGGAATAAGTATTGAAATAAGAATTAATACCACATAGGTGATACGTGCAATGTATCGGGCATTCATCGTGATACCTCCTTCTATGAGATATATAGCATAACCGTTAATGTCGATGGTTTCAAATGTTTCACTGTCGTTTAAAGAGGAATCGGTCTCGAGTTGTAGAGGTGACAGTGAAAGTGCGGGAAAGCGGAATCGTTACATCACGCGCACCGGCCACCTCTAGATGATCATCAGCTATAAAATGATAAAATGAGTTTGTGTTAATCGTATACAAAAAGTTTGATGTTCTTTATTTCAAAATCTTTTAATTTTAGTGTTTCAAAACTTTCTTTTGTAAAATAAATGTTATATAATGTTGTAATATTTTGAATGAAGCGGAAGGAGTGGCGCATTTGAAAAAACAATTCATCATCTTATATTTGAATATTTTCTTAGTCTTTTTAGGAATCGGGCTCATTATTCCTGTGCTACCGGTCTATTTAAAAGATTTAGGGCTTACCGGGGCAGATCTAGGTGTACTCGTTGCAGTATTTGCGCTCGCTCAAATGTTGATTTCACCTTTTGGCGGGACTTTGGCAGACCGATTAGGCAAAAAACTCATTATTTGTATTGGCTTAGTTTTATTTAGTATTTCGGAGTTTTTATTTGCATGGAGCCACACTTTTTCGTTACTTATCGTGTCACGTGTACTCGGCGGTTTTAGTGCTGGGATGGTCATGCCAGGGGTGACAGGTTTGATTGCGGATCTCTCTCCACCAAAAGATAAAGCGCGCAATTTTGGTTACATGTCAGCCATCATTTCAGCGGGCTTTATTTTAGGGCCAGGGATAGGTGGTTTCTTGGCAGAGATTTCACATCGTTTGCCCTTTGTTTTTGCTGGTGTGCTCGGCGTTTTGGCCTTTATTTGTACTTTGATCTTCATCCAGTCACCGAAACGTGCAACGACGCAAGGGTTTGCACAGTTTGATAGTGCGGAATTTGGCAAAATTAATTATAAAGCCTTTATTACGCCTGCCATTTTAACGTTAATTTTAGCGTTTGGCTTATCTGCATTTGAGACGTTATTTCCATTGTATACGGCGGACAAAATGGATTTTACACCAGGTGACATTTCAATTGCGATTACAGGTGGCGGTATTTTTGGTGCCATCTTCCAAGTGTTCTTATTTGATAAAATGATCCGTCGCATGAGTGAGCTCGTATTTATTATTTATGCTTTAATCTATTCGGCGTTTGTCCTTATGCTCCTTATTTTTGCACATAGTTATTGGCACGTGATGTTGATCTGTTTCATCGTGTTTATCGGCTTTGACTTAATTCGACCTGCATTAACGAATTATTTCTCAAATATTGCAGGGAATCGTCAAGGCTTTGCGGGTGGACTTAATTCAACATTTACGAGTATGGGGAATTTCATTGGACCGCTCATTGCCGGTGGTTTATATGATGTCAATATTGAATATCCATTATACATGTCGATTATTTTCATGCTCCTCGGTTGTATTGTAATTTTGATTGAAAAACAGTTGCGACGTCATCAAAATTTGAAACAGTCTTAGAGATGTGAATTAAAAATAATTTGAAACAGCAGATATCTCATTTGGCACGTCATGACGACATTGGTGTCATGCGATAATCTGCTATTTTCATGTTATAATGTGGGAAATTGAATTGAAGAAGTAGGAGCGAATACGTGATGCACATTAAAATATTAGGCTATAACATTTTTCAAAAAGGTGGCACAACGCGAAGTAACCTCAATTTAATCCAAAGTTTCCTGCGTGCAGGTCATCAAGTGACATATGTCAATTACATGCACTTTCGTCAACGTCAAGTCACTCAATTGAAAGCTGAAGAAGGGCAAGCGATTGAAGGCGCGCAGTTTATCGCATTTCGCGGGGTACAGACGTTAGCTCAGGCAGACTTATTGATTTTAACACGTGAGGACTTTTTCAAATTTGCGCGAGAAGTGAAACATCGTACGCCGGAAATGCGCATTTTAGGTGAAATTCACAGTCCGTTGGCGTATCTAAACCCACAAATGGATCTGGCATTAGAAGCGATTGATGCGGTGCGTGTGAGTACGCCAAAAATTGCAGAAGCATTTCAAGAGCGCTATGACTATCCGTATGTCTTTCCGATGTATGTGAACCATCAGCACGTGCAATTTCAAGCGCAACCCGTCCATCAAACGCACAATTTATTAATGAAAGCCCGCTTTGAAGATGAAATTAAAGACATTTCGTATGTGTTAAAGTTGATGCGCTATTTCGTGCATACACAAGGTGAAACGCGCATTCATCTTTATTTACAAGGATATGGCCCCTCACTGGAACTGTACGAAAATCTCGTCGTTGCGTATCATTTAGAAGATTATGTCCATATTAACGGACCAGAGCCGACAGATTATATTTACGTGTCCACATCGCCATATGAAACGTTCGGTTATTCGATATTAGAAGCAATGGCACAAGGCAATCGTGTGTGTCTTTATCCGGGTGAAGATGGTGTGTTGAAAGATATTTATGCGCCGTTTCATGCAGTCACTTGGCTCACAAAATCATTAGAAAGTGATGCTGCAAAAATTGTAGAGATGGTGAATGGCACGTATACAGATGCGGAACGTGAAGCGGATGTCGAGACTTTCCATACACAACTTGCGCAAGGGCACGATACAGAGGCATTGATTGCTCAAACGAAAGCTATGGCAGCAACGCATACGATTGATGTGGCGCAAATTGCCAAACCGAAAATGAAAGCAAGTTATCAATATGTCCAAAATACGGCGAAACGTGTCGCAGTAAAAGTGAAAGAGACAGCAGAACAAGCACCGAAAAGTCCGTTTCGTAAAGGGTCACGTTTGTATCAACTGACGCGTAAAGGGCTCTTTAACGTTGAAGCACAAGTGAAAAAGTTTCAAAATCAACGCCGTCACGTGTCTGATCAAGCGGTGTTTATCGAATCATTTCATGGTAAAAACTTTTCAGGTGATCCGAAAGCCATTGCATGTGCGATGCAGCGACTATATCCGGAACTTACGATTTATGTGAGTGCAGCGGATCCATTAGTGGAAATGGAAATTCGTAGCTATGATATGACACCTGTACGCTTTGGCACACGTGCTTACATGCGTGCTTTTGAACGATGTCGTTATGCGGTCATTAACGGAAATTTGTGGGATAGACTGGTGAAACACCCTGACCAACAAGTGATTCAAACGTGGCATGGTTTTCCGCTTAAACGGATGGTGAATGACCTAGTAGATGCTGTTGAACGTCAAAAACAAGCCCAACAATTTGCGCCACGCATGCAGAAGTGGGATGTCTTGTTATCCACTTCAGAACGTTACGAAACGTATATTCGATCGGCATTTCGACTTGATACGCATCCGAATTTAACGATTTTACGTGACGGTGCACCACGGAACAGTTTGTTAATCCGCCATCAAAACGATGAAGCGAAATGGTTGGAAATTCAAGAAAAGTATTTCTTCCAAAGAGATGCGTCTAAAAAGTACATTTTATTCTGTCCAACTTGGCGTAAAAATGCCCGAGAATCAGTGTCAGAATTAGATATTGTCGCATTGTTGGAACGTCTCCCGTCTTCTTATGAAATGATTGTGAAATTGCATCCGAATGAAGGACATTTGCGTGAACGTTATCAGAATTTACATCCGCGCGTCCATTGCTTTTTTAATGAAATGGTTGACATTCAAGAGTTATATTTAATATCAGAAATACTGATTTCAGATTATTCGTCAGCAATGTTTGATTATGCGCATTTAAATCGTCCTATTTTAATTCTTGATGAAGATACCGTAGATTATCAACAGGATGTCGGCTTTTACTTTGATATGACGGAGTTTCCAAGTATTCAAAAAGTCGCACCAGATGTTGAAACAATTCAGCAATACATTGAAACAACACCATCTGTTGATCATCAAAAGGTCATTGCACAATTCATGACGTATGACCAAAGTGATTCAGATGAACAAGTTGTGCGGTCGATATTTGCGCGATAAATGATAGAAAGAAGGTAGACTCATGGCGAAACAAAAGAAAACGAATGCGATGCGTCAATTGGATAGAGCGAAAGTAGACTATGAGATTCGAACGTTTGAAGTCGGCGAAGGTCATCTTGAAGGTCATGAAGTTGCAGCGCTAATTAACGCAAACAGTGCAGAAGTATACAAAACGCTCGTTCTTGAAAATGCGAACCATGAACATTTTGTTTTCGTTATTCCGGTGACAGCACATTTAGATATGAAAGCAGCAGCGGCAGCGGTAAACGAAAAGAAATTGCACTTGATGCCACTCGACGATTTGAAAAAAGTGACAGGCTATGTACGTGGAGGTTGCTCGCCGATTGGAATGAAGACCCATTTTCCAACAGTCATTAATGGTACGATAGAGCTGCTCGACAGGGTCTTTGTGAGTGCGGGACAACGCGGCGTACAAATGGGCTTAGCGCCGCATGATTTAATTGAGATGAGTCATGCTGAAGTGAAGCAGGTCATTCAGTAATTTGGAATAGGCGTGATACTTTGGAACATCTGCCATATACAACAAATGTCTGACATTGATATAGGCCCCGGGACTCATGTATACAATGCGATTCGTGAGATATTATAAGGATGTAGCGAAGTTAAAAAATTCTAAATATCGAGTTGTAAGTGATGAAAGTCAGAGATTATTTTGACCGTATTAAAGAAAATTTGTTAGATATGAAGGTCGGTTCTAAAAGTTTTGTGATTATGATTGTGTCAATGGTGTTGTTAAGTATGATTTTCACACCATTTATCGGTATTCCAGCTGGTGCAGTCATTGGTTCTTACGCGTACGAACGTTATTAAAATCATAGCATATAAACAAGAAGCGTGATGCGACGAAAAAGTCGGTCACGCTTCTTGTTTAAGCTTGTATATGATGTAAATGTCAATGATAATAAATGTCCAGAAAATGAGTAAGCTAACAACACTTAATATGAGTGCAATATTCGATTCTTTCGTCATAATATTATAAATGTCTAGTACGACAAAACCTATAAAAATCACTAGAGAAATGACTAGCGATGTCAGCCGTGCTTTTTTACTTTTTAGCATCACCACGTCCTCCTTCAATCTCCTATTTATCTATGATTACTTTAACAAAAGATTGAAACCATTTCGATGGAATCACGTGGTCATGATGATAATACTCGCCATCTTAATTTTTCAATGACGTTTGCTTTTGAACTGCGCCTTAATCGTATGGAAAAGATACGCAGCACCTAGCGCACAGAGTATGACAATGATGATATTGACGATCCATTGCCACCCATGTTCTGATGGTAGATAAGAAAAGAGTACAAAGAAAGGAACAACAAAAATCAAATCCAAAATGCCGATACCATTCAATGCTTCATCGAGGTTATCCGTTTTCAAATCTGTCACGCTCCTTTTTGAATTGTTCATTGATTAGATGTAATCCCTTTAACCCTATCATAGCACGACGACATAACGATTCATATTGATTGTCATGGCTGAATGAAGAGCAAAGTGAAAAATTCCAATGCTCTTTTTGACTGAATGTGACTGATTTTTGTCATTCCTCACCTATATATGACTGATTTTGAAAAATTATGAACGAAAATGGTTGATTAATGAAAACGGATACACTATAATGTAACTAAATTGAGGTGATAAAGTTGTTAACGGAAAAAAGGCATGAACTTATACTCACTGCATTGGAACAACATCAATTCCTATCATTACAACATTTAATGGAATATACGGGCTCAAGTGCTTCCACAATTCGACGTGACTTATCGAAACTCCAAGACGATGGCAAGTTGACGCGTGTGCACGGGGGCGCAAAGTTAATTAGCGAACAAAAGGAACCTGAACTTCATGAGAAACGTACACAGCATATTGAAGAAAAGGTGGAAATTGCGAAAAGAGCGGCACAGCTAGTGAATGATGGTGATTGTTTGTATTTAGATGCCGGTTCTACAACTTTAGAAATGATTCCTTTTTTAACGGCGAAAGACATTACGGTGATTACGAATGGGTTAACACACGTTGAAGAGTTATTGAAAAAAGGGATCGCGACTAAAATTATCGGTGGCGATGTGAAGGCGAACACTTTGGCGGTAGTCGGTAGTCGTGCAGTCTCGTTCTTACAACATTATCGCTTTAATAAAGTATTTCTAGGTGTGAATGGTATCGACTGTGAAGCAGGGCTCACGACACCGGATGAACGTGAGGCGATCGTGAAAGAGACAGCCATGCAACACGCGCAACAAGTGTATATACTTGCGGATGCATCAAAGTTCAATCAGCAATACTTAGCGGCGATTCACGCGACAGAGCAACCGATTTTAATTACTTCAGAAAAAGCACGTCATATGCGTCATTTTGATATTTATGACAATCATTTTGAAATATTAGGAGGCAAATGATGATTTATACAGTGACATTCAATCCATCTATTGATTATGTCATGTTTGTAGATGATTTTGCTGCGGGTGCGTTGAATCGTACGACGGCCACCGCGAAATTTGCGGGTGGTAAAGGGATCAACGTTTCTCGTGTCTTACAAACATTACAAGTCCCTTCAACAGCTTTAGGGTTTATCGGTGGCTTTCCAGGTCATTTTATCGAAAACACTTTAAAAGCAGAAGGAATTCATACGGCATTTACACAAGTTGATGAAGATACGCGCATCAATGTGAAGTTGAAGAGTCAAACTGAAACAGAAATTAACGCAGCAGGCCCACATATTACTGAGGCCCAAGTGGCGACGTTATTCGAACAACTTCAAGCGACGACTTCAGATGATATTGTCGTTGTCGCCGGAAGTGTGCCTTCAAGTTTGCCGGATACGATTTATATCGATATTGCAAAAATCACACAACAAACAGGTGCAAAACTTGTCGTTGATGCTGAAAAGTCTTTAATCGAAGGGATTTTGCCGTATCAACCTTTATTTATTAAACCAAATCAACACGAACTTGAAGCAATGTTTAACACGAAGATAGAGACAGACCAAGACGTGTTAATGTATGCCCGCCGTTTAGTTGATAAAGGCGCACAATCCGTTATCGTATCACTTGGTGGTGCTGGTGCGATTTATGCGGATCGAGAAGTGGCTTACAAAATTCAAGCGCCACAAGGTCAAGTTGTCAATACAGTCGGCGCTGGTGATAGTACAGTAGCCGGAATGATTGCAGGGCTTTCACAAAACCTCGCGTTACCTGAAGCACTCACATTAGCCATTGCATCAGGTTCTGCGACAGCCTTTAACGATGATTTAGCACAATATGACACGATTCAAGAACTCCAAGCACATGTGACGATTCAACCACTTAATGAGGAGGGGTAACATGAGAATTACTGAGTTACTCACAAAAGAAACAATCGCAATGGACCTTTCAGCGACGACGAAAGAGGGTGCCATTGACGAGCTCGCACAACAATTAAATCAAGCAGGAAAATTAAATCACTTAGATGACTATATTGCAGCGATTCACAAACGCGAACAACAAAGTTCAACAGGTATCGGTGAAGGGATTGCGATTCCACATGCGAAAGTAGAAGCGGTTAAAACACCAGCGATCGCATTCGGTAAGTCTAAAGCAGGTGTTGACTACGACAGTTTAGACATGCAACCGGCACATTTATTCTTTATGATTGCTGCACCAGCGACAGGCGCGCAAACACATTTAGATGCTTTAGCCAAATTATCGAGTGTTTTAATGGACGAAAGTGTACGTCAAGGTTTATTAGAAGCGGATTCACCTGAGGAAGTACTTGCAATTATTAATAAAGCAGATGATGAAGCAACAGATGAAGACACAGAAACAACGGCTGAACCTGCACCTGTAGACAATGATGAACCTTATATTCTTGCGGTGACAGCTTGCACAACAGGTATTGCACATACGTATATGGCACGTGATGCTTTGAAAAAACAAGCTGAAGAAATGGGTATTAACATTAAAGTCGAAACAAACGGCGCGAGTGGTATTAAAAACAGATTAACGCAAGAAGATATCGAACGTGCGACAGGTGTGATTGTTGCGGCGGACGTTCACGTTGAAACCAACCGTTTTAATGGTAAAAACGTGGTTCAAGTTCCTGTAGCTGATGGGATTAAACGCCCAGAATCATTAATTAACACAGCATTAGATACAACGCGTAAACCATTCGTAGCTGACAATCGTCAAAGCGCAAATGACGAAGATGAAAAATTAAGTGTCGGTAAAGCGATTTACAAACACTTGATGAATGGTGTGTCGAACATGTTGCCGCTTGTTATTGCGGGTGGTATTTTAATGGCGATTGTATTTATGATTGGACCAAATGCGATGGATCCGAAAAGTCCGGAATATAATGCGTTTGCTGAAACATTATGGAACATCGGGAATAAGAGTGCATTTGCGTTAATCATCCCAATTTTAGCGGGTTACATTGCACGTAGTATTGCTGACAAACCAGGTTTCGCAGCAGGTCTTGTAGGGGGTATGCTTGCAGTCTCTGGTGGCTCAGGATTTTTAGGTGGCATTATTGCTGGTTTCTTAGCCGGTTATTTAACACAAGGAATTAAGAAAGCAACGCAAAACTTCCCGCAAATGTTAGAAGGGCTTAAACCAACATTGATTTACCCAATCGTTTCTGTTACTGTCACAGGCTTATTGATGATTTACGTATTCAATACACCTGCTGCATGGTTAAACAATGCTTTAATTTCAGGATTGAACAACTTATCAGGTAGCAATGTGGTCATTCTCGGTATCGTACTCGGTGCAATGATGGCGATTGACATGGGTGGTCCATTCAACAAAGCCGCTTACGTGTTCAGTACTGCAGCGTTAACAGCAGGCAATACAGCACCGATTACAGCAGCAATGGTTGGCGGTATGGCACCCCCAATTGCACTTGCGATAGCGATGATGATTTTCCGTTCTAAATTTACTAAAGAACAACGCGGTTCAATCATTCCTAACTTTGTCATGGGGGCAAGCTTTATTACTGAAGGGGCTATTCCGTTTGCGGCGGCAGACCCATTACGTGTCATTCCGTCAATGATGATCGGTTCAGGTGTTGCTGGTGGACTTGCGTTACTATTCGGTTCAAATATTAACGCGCCACACGGTGGTTTAGTCGTGATTATTGGTACAGACCCAAGTCACGCATTACTCACACTGCTTGCCATTTTAATTGGTGCAGTTGTCGGTGCGGTGATTTACGGTATCATCAAACAATCACCCAATAAAGCATAGACATTTTTGAAGAGACATATGGAGCTGGGAAATTAAGTTTCCTCAGCTCCTTTACTATATTTTGTTGTGTATACCAAGGGATGGGGCTTGGAAAAATTAAGCCTCAAGCCATTCATAGATTTCTGATTCATTAATGACTTTAAAGTAGTTGAAAAATGAGTGTGAATGAGATATAAAAAATGATGCTATTGATTTTCTTCATTTCAAAAACTTGCCCTAAGTCATTACTTTTGATGTAAGAGTGCCCAGAAGGCTGAGACTCCTGAGGGGCGACGTGCATACTGCTAGCAGTCACTTCTTTACTTTAAAACTGACTACCGTTTAACGCAGTAGCTGTCTGGCTTCTCAATGCGCATGCTTTTGAGAAGTCTAGTCAGCCTTGCGGGGGCAGTACGACGAAATCTTTGTTACACATGAGATTTCTGTACTGCTCCCAAAATCCACAATGAATGGGTGCGCTGGGAATCAATAAACGGTGTTCCAAAAGCAGGATTTTCGACAGAACTCCCGCGATTTCGGCAAAATTTGGAAATCAATTTTGCTCATCGCTCGGTTCTGCTCAAATCCTAAGCGCTTTTGTCACAACCTCCCCTAGGAACGCGAAGCCATGAAGGCAATATAAAGCCACAAATCATAGGGAGGGCAAGTTTAACAAAAATATTGCATCAATAG
Source organism: Staphylococcus delphini (assembly GCF_900636325.1). Taxonomy (NCBI): domain Bacteria; kingdom Bacillati; phylum Bacillota; class Bacilli; order Caryophanales; family Staphylococcaceae; genus Staphylococcus; species Staphylococcus delphini. The sequence continues at coordinate 2,334,711 of NZ_LR134263.1, read as the reverse complement.
CATCAAAAATTTTTATGTCCCATCCCCGTGTGTTTTTTTTTAGTGTTTGGGAAAAGTTTGAGGCTCAAGATGTCAGAAATCGTCTCTCAACTTCAAAATGCGTTCGATGTACTGTGTCGCCACACGTATTAACATAGGGTACGTAGCAATAAAGGGAGTCAATCAAAATAAAACAAGGATAAAACGTAATCTGAACAAAATGGGTCTCAAGTCTCACAGGTTCATAGTATAATTTCACTCAAAGATATGATATGATAAAATTAATATTTTTGTGTCTGGAGGTTGCTCAATGGGAAGGATTTAGGAAATGTGAATATGACTTGTCGCTATAGCCAAATCAATACAACATCGCTTTCTATTGGGCGATGTCAATTAACGGAGGTGAATCCCTATCTAATAGGGAACTAATTGGATAGTACGACCATATTATACTTATTTATATTTTTTGCATTAATTGCTTTAACTACAGTCTTTGTAGGTTCTGAATTTGCATTAGTAAAGGTGAGAGCTTCACGTGTGGAACAACTCATTGCTGAGGGAAATGGGAATGCACGTGTCGTGAAAAAAATGATTTCAAATTTAGATTATTATTTATCAGCCTGCCAACTCGGGATTACAGTGACTTCACTTGGATTAGGTTGGTTAGGTGAGCCTTTATTTGAACGAATTTTACACCCGGTCATCGAACTGTTGAACATCCCGGATGCGCTAGTGATGACGGTATCGATTGTAGTGGCTTTTACTGTCGTGACATACATTCATGTCGTGATTGGTGAATTGGCACCGAAAAGTTTAGCGATTCAATATACAGACCGTATCGCATTACTTTATGCAAGACCGCTGTACTATTTCGGATTGATTATGAAGCCGCTCATCTGGTTAATGAATGGTTCTGCGCGCTTTATCATTCGAATTTTTGGTGCAGATCCCCATGCAGGTAATGAAGCGATGTCAGAAGAAGAACTCAAAATCATTATGAATAACAGCTATCATGGTGGTGAAATTAACCAAACTGAGCTCGCATATATGCAAAATATTTTTTCATTTGACGAACGCCACGCGAAAGATATTATGGTGCCGCGTACGCAAATGATTACACTGAACGAACCTTTTAATGTTGATGAGTTGCTGGAGACGATTAAAGAACATCAATTTACACGTTATCCTATTACGGAAGACGGCGATAAAGACCACATTAAAGGTTTTATAAACGTGAAAGAATTTTTAACGGAATACGCGTCAGGTGTACCGATTAAAATTAGTAACTATATTCATGAATTGCCAATGATTTCAGAGACGACACGCATTAGTGATGCGCTTGTACGTATGCAACGCGAACATGTACACATCAGTTTAATTATTGATGAATACGGTGGTACAGCTGGGATTTTAACGATGGAAGATATTTTAGAGGAAATCGTCGGTGAAATTCGAGATGAGTTTGACGATGATGAAGTGAACGATATTGTGAAGTTAGACGAGCAAACATACCAAATTAATGGACGTGTCTTGCTCAGCGACTTAGAAGAAATGTTCGGCATTGTCTTTGAAGATTCAGAAGATATTGATACGATCGGGGGTTGGCTTCAAGCGCAAAACACCGATCTCGAACAAGACGATTTTGTCGATACGGTGCATGATCGTTGGGTGATTTCTGAAATTGAAAACCATCAAATTATTCATGTGTTATTGCGTTACGAATACAACGAAGCACGCATGAAAAATGAAGATGACGAGGATGATTATTTAAAAGATGAATCCTAAATGAGTCATTGCAAGTGTGTCAGAGCAATCGGAGACATGTGCACAAGTAACTGAACAACATTTTATGTAATTGTTTCTATGTAGAGCGGACATACGAAATCTAATGTGAACGTTAGAATTCTATGCCGCTTTTTTATTTTGAGAGTGAAAGTTATGTTTTTCATGCAAAGGGGCAGAAGCAAGGGATAGTAGATAGAAAAAAGCTAATGGAGTAGGTGCACAAAATGAAATTACGTGTGATTGTCCCGTGTTTTAACGAAACGGACGTCTTACATCAAACGATTCAAGAATTAACAGAAATACTAGAAAAAGATAGCGTCGACCAAACTTATGATTACGACATGTTGTTTGTTGATGATGGGAGTCAAGATGATACGATGACGCTTCTCCAACAGGCAGCCGCACAGTCACCCCATGTGAAGTTTATTTCATTTAGTCGAAATTTCGGGAAAGAGGCTGCGATGATTGCAGGGTTTGAACATAGTACGGATTGTGATGTGGTCGTGATGATTGACGCCGATTTACAACATCCGCCTGAGTTGATACCTGAAATGGTCCAAGCGTATCGTGAAGGCTATGATCAAACTATTGCCAAACGTAATCGGGCGGGTGAACATGTATCGCGCAAATGGGTAACCCGTTTATATTACAAAATGATCAATTATTTCATTGAGGATATAGAGTTAGAAGATGGTGTCGGTGATTTTAGAATGTTAAGTCAGCGTGCCGTCCGTTCGCTCGTCAGCTTGAAAGAGTACAACCGCTTCTCAAAAGGACTCTTTTCATGGATTGGTTACAACAGTAAGGTCATTCATTATGAAAATGTCGAGCGTGAAGCGGGTGAATCGAAATGGTCATTCGGAAGTTTGCTCAATTATGCGATAGATGGCTTAATTTCTTTTAATTACAAGCCACTCCGTACAATGATTTATTTAGGACTCCTCATTTTTGGTGTCAGTATGATTTATATTATTTATCTCTTTATTGATACACTCATTCACGGTGTTGACGTACCAGGTTACTTTACTATTATTGCTGCAGTGCTCTTTATTGGTGGGATTCAACTCGTTTCGATTGGTGTCATCGGTGAATATATTGGGCGTATTTATTATGAAGTGAAACAACGACCGAAGTATATTGTGGAAGCAGCGAATGTGGAAATGCCAGAATTTCATGAAGAAAAGAAGTAGGTTAGTGTCATTTGGCCCCTTTTTTCTTTTTTGAACATGTCACATGCATAGGATTGCCGTCTTTCCTTTTCAAACATTTCACATGCATAGGATTGCTTTAATGGGTTCGCTTTCCCAGGGGACTTGCCTCAACTAGCCAACGCTTGATTGAACTGTTACATGAATGAAGCGTTGGCGGATTTTCGGCTGCGTCTGATCCCTCGGGAGTCTCACCCATTTTTGCAATCTTGCATGGACAGAAGTAAGGAAAGGGGGCACTCCTATTCAATTAACTTAAATAACGGCATCAAAGATTTAATCGCTCTTCAATCTATTACCCTTTTTTACATTTTCCCTCGGGAGTCTCGTCCATCCGGCAATCTTGCATGGACAGAAGTAAGGGAAGAGGGCACTCCTATTCAATTAACTTAAATAACGGCATCAAAAATTTAATCGCTCTTCAATCTATTATCCTTTTTTACATTTTCCCTCGTAAGTCTCACCCATTTTTGCAATCTTGCATGGACAGAAGTAAGGAAAGAGGGCACTCCCTATTTCATCGATTCAGTTAGCTTCATCTAGACAGTTACTGCGTCAAACATTGGACATCATTAAGTTTAAGAGGTTAAAACATAAAAAATTTTTGGCCTTAATCCCTTCATAGATTTATGATGCATTAATCTTTTTAAAATAGTCGGAAAATGAGGGGGAATGGGATACAAAAAATTGTTGCGATTGTATGCTGGGTTGCATAAACTTGCACTCAGTTTTGCTGTATTTGATAAAAGGTTGCCCAGAAGGCTGAGACTCCTGAGGGATCAGCTGGTCCGGAAAATCCACCAACGCTTCAACAAATGTAATCGTAAAATCAAAGCGTTGGTTAGTTGGAGGATCAGCCCCTAGGAACGGGAAGCCTTCTGGGCAATCAAAAACTATAAATCATAGGGAGGGCAAGTTTAACAAAAAAGCATTAATGGCATCAAAATTTTCTATGGCTCACCCCCTCGGAAGTCTCATTCATAAAGGCAATTTTGTGTGTGCATTTAGGAGAAAGAGGACGAGTTTTCCCATCTAAGTCATCGTAGCGCAAGATATGTAAGACTAAAAATATTTAAAATAGAATACAAAAAAGGTGTAAGTCGGAAGTCAACCTTAAAGACTTCGCAACCTACACCTCAAGCTATTTTAAAATAAGCGCATTAAGAAAAACGCAACTTATTTTTTGCCTCGCATTTTACCTAAAATTAATGAAGCTAATGCGATTAAAATAATTGATCCGATTAATGCTGGTAAAATGTATACGCCACCGAATTCTGGTCCCCAATGGCCTAATAACCAGCTACCAATTGCAGAACCAACTAAACCTGCGATAATATTTCCAATAATACCACCTGGAATATCTTTACCTAAAATTGCACCAGCAGCCCAACCAATGAGACCGCCGACGATTAACATCACTATAAAACCCATAGTAAATGCCTCCTTTATTTTCTATACTATGTTAAGGCTCAATTAATACATACCACGTTCGATTTGTTTTTAATCATCTTTTTCTAAAATAAATATTTGTTCGAACAAAAAGATGAGGATAAGGCACGCATAAATGATGAGATATAAGTACCAAAAAGGCGTCAATAGCATCATCAGTATCATGGACGCAACAATAAAGCAGGCACCGATGAATAATGGGGTTTTCATTTTCAAACGGCGATAAAAAGTTTCAAACCGTGGTGAATGAAACACACTAGAAAATTGTAAAATGGCGCCGAATAAAAAGACAGCTGGTGCTAAGTACGGCACAGACATGTAAATCGTTTGATTTGCCGTTTGAGTCATCACAACGAATAAAATGCTAATCATCATAGCAATAATACCAGTGAAAAATTTTTGGTTTTGAATCTTAAATGTATGTACATGGCGATCTAAATACATTTGCAAGATGAACCAAGTCAAATACATTAAAAAGCTACTCATCGTAATAAAATTCAGCTGGTTTAATAAAATAGGGTTCAGTAAACTATTCACAGTTATCGCAAATAAGAAAGCACTTAAACGTACGTATTGGTATTGATGTCGATACATATCAATGAGAAATACGCCAACGACGATAATGATATTTAAGATGACAAATAAGGCCATTGTGTTCTCCTAACTTTTCGCAATTCATTACTCTATTATATCAATATCACTGTGGATAAGCATTTAATAACACTTTTAACGAAATAACATTTTGAGGCGATCGTGTTTAAACGATTGATTCGTGACTTTCTTAATGCGCGTGATAACTAAACGCCTTTTTGATTACTCCAAATTAATGTGTGCAATTGGGGTAAGACGAACACTTCATTCATCTCTGCATCCGTTGTCACACGGTCGATTAACTGTTCGTAACGCTCGAGTAGTTTCGCTGTATGTTGTTCGACATGATCTTCTAAATAAGGGTTACCCACTTGTAAGTAGAACGGAATGTCTGGATAACGTTGGTGAATCATTTTTGCAAAGTCATAATCTGCATCATCAAATACGACCACTTTTAAATTAATACGTGAGATATCTAATTGTTCAATGACTTCATCTAAACGTGGTAGATTTTGTTGCATACCAGAACTTGGTGGCTTAGGTGAAAGGGTCAGGTCATTGATTTGGCGCATCCAAGGCTTGAACTGTGATCCTTGTGTTTCAAGTGCTGTACGGATGTCATTGGCTTCACATAAATCTACAAATGATTGCAGCCCTTTAATTAAAGCAGGATTCCCACCAGAAATTGTGACGTGATTAAAACGATTGCCACCGATATTTCTCAGTTGTGCTAAAATTTCTTCTGCTTCCATCATTTCAATGTCATCTTTCATACTGCCATCCCAAGTGAACTTTGAATCGCACCAACTACAGCGAAAGTCACAGCCTGCAGTACGGACGAACATCGTTTTACGACCGATTACGCGGCCTTCACCTTGAATGGTAGGGCCGAAAATTTCGAGTACAGGTATTTTAGCCATGACGTTGCTCCTTATTTTTAGGGCGATAAACGACGTAACTTGTAGGTGTCTCACGTAAAAACACTTGTAAACATTTCGGCGCATTCGGCAATTCTGCTAACCGTGCGCTCACGATGTCATAAATCGTTTGTGCCACAATTTCAGTGGAAGGACTTTTACCTTGAAATGGTACGAGATCGTTTAGTAAATAATGATCGAATTGGTCATGAATTAAGCTTTTCAATTCACTAAAATTAATTAAAAAGCCCATGCTGTCCAGTTCATCTCCGCCAATCGTTAAATTGACAAAGTACGTATGACCGTGCACACGTGTACATTTTCCGGCACGTTCGTCAGGAATGAAATGTGCCGCTGAAAAGTTAAAGTCTTTATTCAGTTCAAACATATAATCATGGTCGACTTGAGGATACATTTGTTGCATCATTAGACTTCACGTCCTTTCTCAGCAAGATATTGTTCAAGACCGCGCTGGCGTAATTGACATGCCGGACATTCGCCACAGCCTTCTGCGATCATGCCGTTATAACACGTTAATGTCCGGTCGCGCACGTAATCGAGTACACCTGAGTCATCACTTAATGCCCAAGTTTCTTTTTTGTTGAGCCACATGAGCGGTGTATGTATCACAAAATCACGGTCCATCGCTAAATTCAATGTGACATTCATTGATTTAATAAAGCTGTCACGGCAATCAGGATACCCAGAAAAGTCTGTCTCACATACCCCTGTAATGAGATGTTTGGCACCGATTTGGTACGCTAATGCACCGGCAAATGAGAGGAAGAGTAAGTTTCGAGCAGGGACGAACGTATTCGGGACGTCATTATGGCTGTCTATCGTCATATCATGTGATGTGAGCGCATTCGGTGTGAGTTGGGAAAGCAATGCCATATCGAGTACGTGATGTTTGAGTCCTTGGTCTTCGGCGATTTCTTTTGCGACTTCGATTTCTTTCGCATGACGCTGACCATATTCAAATGTAACCAGTTCAACTTCTTTAAAATGTTTTTTAGCATAGAACAGACAAGTCGTACTATCTTGCCCGCCGCTAAATACAACAAGTGCTTTTTCGTTATTGAGCACTTCTGACATGATTGATCGCTCCTTTAATAGAGAAGCTCCTAAAATAAGGCATAAAAAAAGCCGTCACTATAAAAAATAGACGGTTACAAGTGTCTAGTTTTTTATAGAGGGTTGATAGCTAGGAACCTCTGCAATTCAATTCTGTTCCATACTGTAATACATTTAGTGTGATAAATCAAGTCGTGCTCTGCTCATTATCACTTCAACTTTGTCAATTAGGTCGACATTTGTGATAATAGAAGTATTAAAGAAAGAACGAGGCAAAAACTATGATAGTGATGATAGATAATAAAGATTCTTTTACGTATAATATTGTTGATTATGTCGAATATGAGCATCAACAACCTGTCACGGTAATCGATGTCGATGCCGTTTCTATTGCGACATTAAAAGAGATGCAACCGACAGCACTCATTATTTCGCCTGGACCTGGTGCGCCAGAAGATTATCCTATCCTATTTGAAGTCGTGAAAGCATTTGAACATACGACACCGATTTTAGGCGTTTGTTTAGGTTTTCAACTATTAGTGACGTATTATGGTGGTAAAATTATACACGCGCCACGACCTGTCCATGGGCATACGACGCGCATCAGCCATGACCAGTCACAGTTGTTTCAAGGGTTACCTGCGCAGTTTGAAGTGATGCGTTATCATTCGTTAATGGCCGATCCTATGACGATTGCGAAACCGCTCGTTGTGTCAGCACAAAATGAACAAGGCATCGTGATGGCGGTGCGTCACATGTCACGACCGATAGACGGGGTTCAATACCATCCCGAATCAATTTTGTCTGAATACGGTCACGAACAAATACGAAACTTTTTGAGAAAAGCGGAGGTCAGCCATGGTTGTGAAGTTTAATTATAAATATTATAACGATCCAAATACGACCACGACATATCAATATCATTTTGAAGAACCGCTCCATACAGGCGTTGCACGAGCATTGAAAGAAGTCGGTCAAATCATTGAAGCGGCGGCACAATATCAACAGCAAGGGTATTACGTCGCACTTTATTTGCCATACGAAGCGGCACCGTATTTTCATGAAGATTTTCAAACGTATACGCCGAACAATAGTATTTATGCAGCATATTATGTATTTGATACGCCTGTTGATGCGTTGCAAGCCGCTACAGCTGAACGCGTGAAACTCAGTCAAGGTGGGCGGTTTCAATTTATGGATGATAAACATACGATTACACAACATATCCGTACGATACATGACGAAATTACAGCAGGGTGGACGTATCAAGTGAATTATACGACGCGTCTCAAAAGTTTTGATCAGATGTCAATTTCTACGTTGTATGACCAGTTGACGCAACAAACGAATGGTGATTATACAGTGCTCATTGATACAGCAGAAGTGAAGGTTGCGTCTATTTCGCCGGAGCTCTTTTTCCAAGTAGGTGACTTTGGTGATCAAGGTCGGACAGTCGTGAGCAAACCGATGAAAGGGACGATGCCAAGAGGTGCGACAGTTGAAGAAGATGAACGTCACGCTCAAGCATTGCGCCAGTCTGAGAAAGATCGTGCGGAAAACGTCATGATTGTCGATTTATTGCGTAACGATATTGCACGTGTGGCCAAACGAGGCAGTGTTAAAGTGTATCATCCGTTTGCGATTGAACGTTATCAAACGGTTTTCCAAATGACGACGATGGTTGCGGGTCAGATTGCAGACACGACAACATATGAAACGTTATTGCGTGCACTTTTTCCGTGTGGTTCTATTACAGGTGCGCCAAAAGTGAATACAATGCGCATTATTCATCGTCTTGAAACGGCACCGCGTCACATTTATTGTGGGGCTATTGGTTTACTCCATCCGAATGGGCGCGCGATTTTTAATGTACCGATACGAACGGTCGAACAAATCAACGACACATTGTATTATGGTGTCGGGGCAGGGATTACGATAGATTCTGATCCGGATCAAGAATATGCAGAATTTCATGCGAAAACGAAAATATTAGAGGGATTGCGATGAATTTATTTGAAACGATGCGATTGGACCATGGTGAAATACCGCGACTGGCGTATCATGCAGAACGACTCCAGCGTTCAAGTACGGCGCTCGGGTTACCATTTGACGACTTAAAATGGCAACAAACCATTCAACAGTTATGCGAAACGTATGCGCGGGGACAGTATCGGGTCAAAGTCATACTTGAACCATCAGGGGAATTGCGTACAGAAGTGGGGACGCTCCAAAAACGACGACGATGACTGCCCAGTTTGTTCCTATGAAAAGCGATATCCCTGAATGGCAACGGATATATAAAACGTCTGAACGTGAACATGTTGCGCATTCGCATACGACCCAACTCGCTTTGTTTTACGATGAGACGACGGATAAAGTGCTCGAATTTGATATTGGGAATGTCGTGCTTACAGTAGATGGTACACATTATACACCGATTTACGACAACGATTTTTTACAAGGGTGTATGCGTCGCGATTTGTTAGCTAGCGCACGTATTAAGGAAAAGTATTTGACGATAGTGATGGTAAAGGAAGTATTGCAACACGGCGGACAATTGTGGATGATTAATAGTTTGCGTGAGTGGGTGCCCATTACGCTGAAATCCAAAAAGTAGGTGATTGTATGATCGGGCTCTATATTTTAGGTTTTCTCATTGTGATGTGGATCGGTCAAATCGTGTCACAACGGCTTGTTGCACGTCAGTATCGCTTATGGGTCTACTTATGGATGGTAGGTATCCTTATCATTCAGTGCATGCTCATCTATGGTTTTGTCGGTGAACTCGCACAACATACAAGTGAAATTTTAAGTTTATTTTATGATGATAAATAGAGGTGAAAAAATGAAAGTTTATAGTCAAGGAGATCAGGCGATTGTTGTCTCTTTACAAGGAGACGTGACACCTGCCGCTACTGAAAAGTTACTACTGATACGTCATTGCTTAATCAATCAAAACTATCCATTTATTACGGAAATTGTACCGACGGAAACGGATATGTTAATTTCTTATGATGCACGCATGATGATGAAACATTTGAATATTGATTCGCCATTTTTACATATGAAAGCGGTCATTGAAAATATTAATATAGAGGATATGACCTTAGACAAGGAAATTCATTGTGTGAAAGTCCCGATTGTCTATGGTGGCGAGAACGGACCGCACTTGGACATGATATTAAAAGAGTTGCATATGGATCGCCAAACATTTATTGATATACATACAGGTGCAGATTATTTCGTTTCGATGATGGGCTACTCACCAGGTTTTCCATATTTATCCGGTGTCGACGCGCAAATTATTGTCAATCATACCGCAACTGAACCACGATTGATTCCAGCAGGATCGGTCATTTTAGAAAACAATAAATGCGGCATTACAACGACCGAAACGTATAGCGACTGGCTCGTAATCGGTCATACGTCATTGCCATTATTCAACCCTAAAAAAGAGGATTTCGCGTTGATTTCATTAGGGGACCACGTGAAGTTTTTTGAAGTACAAGCAGGAGGGAACGACGCATGACAATCATCATAGAAGACAGCGGATTATTTTCAAGTTTTCAAGATTTTGGACGCGAAGGCTATGAACATATGGGGGTCATTCGCAGTGGCGCTTTAGATGTGTTGGCACACGAAATTGCGAACCGCTTAGTCGGCAATGACCGCAATGAAGCGACACTCGAAATGAGCAATCAAATGGCGCGTATTCGTTTTACAGAACCGACGTTAATCGCATTGTCGGGTGCACAAGGTGTCGCACATACAGATGACATGCGTGTACAAATGAATAAGTTGTATTTAATGAACAAAGGAGACGTGTTAGCTGTTGATCATCTACGCCGTGGTTCGCGTTTGTATTTAGCGGTTGCGGGTGGTTTTGAACTCGATCAATGGCTCGGTTCGACGTCGACAGATACGATTTCGGGCATGGGCGGATTTAAAGGACGTCGTTTACAAGCCGGTGATACGATTGAACTCAAACGCGATTATAATGCGCGTCATCATCAGTTGTTTAAAAACTTGGCACAGCGTAAGACGGTCGATTGGGGTGTGGATGGTTATGCCTTGTCTTTCAACTATTTATCAGATGTCGTGCATGTCATTCCGAATAAAGGGACAGAAGATTTTGAAGCGGAAGTGCTCCGTCAATTCACAAATGGTGAGTATCAAGTGACGAGTAAAGCGAATCGTATGGGCGTCGTTTTAGAAGGGACGCCGATTAAAGCGTATTATGATGACATGCCCCCGCATCAATCTGTGAAACGCGGGACAATTCAAGTAAAAAAAGAAGGCGCACCTGTCATTTTATTAAACGACCATTATACATTAGGCAGTTACCCACAAATAGGTACAATTGCCTCTTATCATTTGTCTAAAATTGCGCAAAAACGTCAAGGTTCGAAAATTAAGTTTCAATTTATTGACGTGTTGCAAGCAGAACAAAACTTAGTGAAATATCACAAATGGCGTAAACAACTGTTCCAAGGTATCGAGTTTAGAATGCAAAAAGAAATGCTGAAGTAGGTCTTTGAAATGTGTAAGGAATCATTGTTGAAACCATTCTATTAGTGTTTTTTTGCGAAAAGATGACGCAGCCGGTCGACACTCCCGAGGGAAAAGCCGAAGTCGAAAATCCGCTAACGCTACATTTTATCACTGTTCAATTGGGCGTTAGCTAGTTGAGACAAGTCCCTGGGAAAGGGAGACCGAGGCAAGTCCAAGAGGTAGGGTCATCCTAAAAAGAGGTGTTGAAGTAAGCACATTTGGCAGGAGACAAAGAAATACTACTTGAGTCCGAGTACAATTTCAGCGCATTACAGTATAATCAAATACATTCGACTTGCTGTGCACAACGCTTGATGAAGACAATATGAAGCACTGATAAAGTCAATATGAAGTTGCAATGAATATGATCCATGCAAACAGTTTTGACTTGAAATTTTATGTTAACTCCTATATATTGATATATTGAAATTACTGTTGAATATTACAAAATGATTACAAATAACATAAAAGCTAAGCGAAACTTTTACAATCTTAGTGTAAACAATAAAGAAAACAGCTTTGAGGATTAGAATTAAATACGGGGGAACAATTATGGAAAAAGGAAAAAAGAAAATAGGCATTTTTACGTTTTTCCTACTGATGGTGTTAACAATTGCAATAAAAACGTATTTTGCTTATTATGTGGACTTATCACTTGGCGTGAAAGGTTTAACACAAAATTTAATTTTATTAATGAATCCATACAGCTTAGTAGCACTTGTTTTAAGTGTGTTCTTATTCTTTAAAGGACGTAAAGCGTTTTGGTTCATGTTTGTTGGCGGGTTTTTGCTTACCTTTTTATTATATGCCAATGTCGTATATTTCCGCTTTTTCTCGGATTTCATTACATTTAGTACATTGAACCAAGTGAGCAATGTAGACTCCATGGGCGGTGCAGTGAGTGCATCATTCCAATGGTACGACTTTGTTTACTTCCTTGATCTGATTGTGTACTTATTTGTACTCGTGTTCAAACGTCAATGGTTGAGCCGCAATGTATTTCAGAAAAAGTTTGTGCCGGTAGTCATGGCTACAGCAATCGCGTTATTCTTCTTAAACTTAGCGTTTGCGGAAACAGACCGACCTGAATTATTAACACGTACATTTGACCATAAATATCTTGTGAAATACTTGGGGCCATACAACTTTACAGTATATGATGGCGTCAAAACGGTACAAAACAATCAGCAAAAGGCACTCGCTTCTGAAGATGATTTAACAGAAGTATTGAATTATACAAAACAAAAACAAGCCACACCGAATATGGAATACTACGGGAAAGCTAAAGGTAAAAATGTCATTAAAATCCATTTAGAAAGCTTCCAAACCTTCCTAATTAATAAAAAAATTCATGGTGAAGAAGTGACGCCGTTTTTAAACAAATTGTCGTCAGGTAATGAGGACTTTAGATATTACCCACATTTCTATCACCAAACGGGTCAAGGTAAAACGTCAGATGCTGAGTTCACAATGGATAACAGCATGTACGGGTTGCCTCAAGGTTCGGCCTTTTCATTAAAAGGTGATAACACGTTCCAATCTTTACCAGCGATTATGCATCAAAAACAAGGCTATACAACGAATGTGATGCATGGTGACTATAAAACATTCTGGAACCGTGACCAAGTGTACCGTCATTTTGGTATCGATAAGTTTTACGATGCCACATATTTTGACATGTCCCCAGAAAACTTAGAAAACCTTGGACTCAAAGATAAAGAGTTTTTCAAAGAGGCAGCGGGATACCTATCTAAAGAAAAACAACCGTTCTATTCACATTTAATTACGTTGACGAACCATTATCCGTTTACATTAAGTGATGAAGACGCAACGATTGCAAAAGGTGACACAGGTAACTCAACGGTCGATGGTTACATTCAAACAGCGCGCTATTTAGATGAGTCATTAGAACAGTTCATTCATGACTTAAAAGAACGTGGCCTATACGACGACTCAGTTATTATGATTTACGGTGACCATTATGGTATCTCAGAAAATCATAACAAGGCGATGTCACAGTTATTAGGCGAAGAGATTACACCAGCGAAGTTTAATGACTTGAATGCGACTGGTTTCTGGTTGAAAGCACCAGGCGTTGAACCTAAAGTGGACGACACATATGCAGGTCAAGTTGACGTTATGCCAACGTTACTTCACTTGTTAGGTATTGATACGAAAAACTATCTCATGTTTGGTACAGATATGTTGTCTAAAGACCATAAAGAACTTGTGCCATTCCGTAACGGTGATTTCGTGACAAGAGATTATAAATATGTGAATGGTAAAGCATATAGTAATAAAAATAATCAGCCGTTAGAAACACCACCTGCCGATCTTGATAAAAATAAGAAGCAAGTACAACACGATTTAGAAATGAGTGATAAAGTCTTGAACGGTGACTTATTCCGCTTCTATGACAATCCTGATTTCGATAAATTGAACCCGGCAGATTATAAATATCCAACAGGTCCAAAGGCAAATCAAAAATAAAATGTGATGATAGGGAAGTGTACAAATCAGTACATTTCCCTGTTTTTTATGGTGGGGTTATAAAAAATATGACTTATGAATCCATATATGAACACAACAAAAAACCGCTCAGTGTGTCATCACATTGAACGGTTTTTGAATTTACCCTAAAGCAACATCCAGTATCATCATAATGGTAAAGCCAACCATCAAGCTTAGTGTCGCAAGGTCTGTGTTTTTGCCGGCTTGTGAATCGGGAATTAATTCTTCAACAACAACGAAAATCATCGCCCCTGCAGCAAAAGCGAGTGCGTAAGGCAGTATCGGAGTGACGACCAATACAGCAGCTGCACCCAATGTAGCAAAAACAGGTTCTACAAGTGCTGAAGCTTGTCCATAGTTGAAGGCTTTCCATTTGGACTGTCCTGAAGCATGCATCGGTAATGATAATGCAGCCCCTTCAGGAATGTTTTGAATCCCAATACCAATGGCAAGTCCGAGCGCCCCTAGCAAAGTTGCGTGTTCATTTCCTGTCGCAATACCACCAAAGGCAACCCCGATTGCGAGCCCTTCAGGAATGTTATGCAATGTAATCGCAAGTAATAAAAGTGTGTTTTTATTTAGACTCGTCTCAACACCTTCTTGATGTTGTGATTCATCAGCTGCGTTTCGATGCATATGTGGAATGACATAGTCTAAAGAACGGATGAAAACCCCACCGAGTAAAAAGCCAATTGCAGCAGGGAGCCACGGTACTGCACTGTCCGAACTGCTTTCAATGGCCGGTTGGAGTAATGACCAAAAACTTGCGGCGATCATAATACCCGCAGCAAAGCCTTGCATCGAATTCAACACTTTTTCGTTGACACTTTTAAATACAAATACGGTTGCAGCCCCTAATGCGGTTAATAACCACGTGATGATACCTGCAAGTAATGCTTGTAAAAAGGGCGGCATGTTTGAAATATAATCCAACATTGAAATAGCTCCTTGTATCATTTGTTCCAAAAAAAGTGTATAATATATAGAACTGATTTAAGGTTAACAGATAAATGTGAGTAAATCTATAAGAAAAAGGGTGTATGTGTTGTGGAAGCGTATAAAATTGAACACCTCAACAAATCTTATGCGGATAAAGTCATTTTTGATGATTTACAGTTATCCATTTCCAATCAAGAGCGAATCGGATTAGTTGGTATCAATGGAACGGGGAAAAGTTCATTGCTCAAAGTCATTGCAGGCATGGATGAAGATTTTGATGCCGTTCAATCGCATCCGAAACAATATCGAATTCGTTATGCGGCACAAAATCACAACTTGGATCCAACATTAACAGTTTATGAAGCGGTTTATAGTGCGGATGCTAAAGAGTTGCAAGTCATTAAACGTTATGAAGAAGCTACTGCACAATACGCAGAGCAACAGACTGACAAAGCGTTTGATGCAATGATGGCCGCACAAGCTGATATGGATGCTTACAGTGCTTGGGATTATAGTGCTGAAATTAAAACGATTTTATCGAAACTTGGCATCCATGATACGACACGCCGGATGAGCGAACTCTCAGGTGGCCAACAAAAGCGCGTGGTGTTAGCGCGTACGTTGATTGAAAAACCAGATTTATTATTATTAGACGAACCGACGAACCATTTAGATTTCGAATCGATTCATTGGTTAATTCAATTTGTAAAGTCTTATCCGAAAACAGTCGTCTTTGTGACACACGACCGTTACTTTTTAAATGAAGTGGCGACGCGTATTGTAGAATTGCGAAATGGCAAGTTAGATACATATCCAGGGAACTATGAAGCGTATATTGCAATGCGAGCAGAGCGTGAAGAAATTGAAGCACGTCAACAAACGAAGCAACGTGCACTATTTAAACAAGAGTTAGCGTGGATGCGTGCCGGTGTTAAAGCGCGAACAACGAAGCAACAAGCAAGGCAAGATCGTTTTCATGATTTAAAGGAACAAGTACAATCGCATCAAGTGCAAGAGAAGGGATCATTGAATCTGGCTTATTCGCGTTTAGGTAAACAAGTCTTTGAACTTGAAAATGTGACGAAACGCATTAATGGCCGTACGTTATTTGAAAACGTGTCGACATTGATTCAAAAAGGTGTGCAAGTCGGTATTGTAGGGCCAAACGGTGTCGGTAAAACGACGATGCTGAACATTTTAGCAGGTGAAGACCAACAATTTGAAGGTGTTTTAAAAGTAGGTCAAACGGTAAAAGTGGCTTACTTTAAACAAACGGATGAACGATTGAATCGTGATGTCCGTGTCATTGATTTCTTGCGTGAAGAAAGTGAGTTAGCGCGTCAAAAAGATGGGACAACTGTTTCGATTACGCAATTGTTGGAACGCTTTTTATTCCCGAGTGTGACGCATGGTAAGAAAGTGTATAAACTCTCGGGTGGCGAACAAAAGCGTTTGTATTTATTGAAGTTGTTAGTGCATCAGCCGAACGTGTTGTTGTTAGACGAACCGACAAATGATTTGGATACAGAAACGTTAACGATTTTAGAAGATTATATTCAAACATTTGGTGGGACTGTCATTACTGTGAGCCATGACCGTTACTTTTTAGATAAAGTCGTGGATTGTTATTGGTATATTCATGACGGTCAAATCGACATGATTTTAGGTCAGTTTGAAGATTATTTAGCATATCAAAAGCAACTTGAACAAGCAGCAACTCAAGTGGAATCCGTGAAACAGCAACCGACAGTACAACCGAAAAAGAAAAAAGGATTATCATACAACGAAAAACGAGAATATGACATGTTATTAGTGCGCATCGAGGAAACAGAATCGCGTCTAGCTGAAATTGACGCCGAAATGATCGAAGCGAACGCAGATTATGCCAAAATCAAAGCATTAAATGAAGAAAAAGAAACGCTCGAAGCTCAATATGATACCGACATGACGCGGTGGAGTGAACTAGAAGAAATATTAGAACAATAGAGGGATAGCATGGAGCAAACATTGTCGCATTATTTTGGATACAAATCTTTTCGTCCTGGTCAAAAAGAGATTATTGAACGGGTATTGAATCATCATCATACGTTAGGGGTGTTACCCACAGGTGGGGGTAAATCGTTATGTTACCAAGTGCCAGGATTGATGTTTAAAGGAACGACCATTGTCATTAGTCCTTTAATTTCGTTAATGAAAGACCAAGTGGACCAATTGACCGCAATGGGAATAGCTGCGGCTTATTTGAATAGTAGTTTAAGTACGCAAGCGCAAAAAGAGATAGAAACGCAATTGGTCAATGGTGAGTTGAAATTTTTATACATCGCACCGGAACGTTTTGAACAAACTTATTTTGAAATGTTGCTGCGACGTGTCGATATTTCACTTGTCGCATTTGACGAAGCACACTGTATTTCAAAATGGGGACACGATTTTCGACCGAGTTATCAAGCGGTGATTCAACGCGTATTGACCATGCCGCAACAGTTTTCAATTGTCGCATTGACTGCAACAGCAACGACAGAAGTGCAACAAGACATTATGGAACGGTTGATGATTTCACGTCAGCATTTAGTCAAAACAAGTATTCGCCGTCGTAATTTGAAGTTCCAAGTGAATGGCACATATCAACGTCAAAAATTTGTATTGGATTATATTCAAAAGCATAGTCAGAAGGCGGGGATTGTTTATTGTTCAACGCGTAAACAAGTAGAAGCCTTGTACGAAGCGTTAGAAGACGCAGATGTCCCTGTATCCTACTATCATGCAGGAATGACAGCAAAACAAAGAGATGAAGCTCAAAATGACTTTTTATATGACCGTACTCGTGTAGTCGTCGCGACCAACGCATTCGGTATGGGAATTGATAAATCGAATGTCCGCTATGTCATTCATTACAATATGCCGGGTGATTTGGAATCGTACTACCAAGAAGCTGGACGTGCAGGTCGAGATGGATTAGATAGTGATTGTATTTTATTGTACAGTGATCGAGATATTGGTTTACATCAGTATTTTATCGGTGCCTCAAAAGCGGACGACGATTACAAGGAACGCATGGGCGAAAAATTAACGAAAATGATTCAATATACAAAGACGACGAAATGTCTGGAAGCGACATTAGTGCATTATTTTGAGCCGAATGAAAAGCTTGAAGAGTGTCAGCAGTGTAGTAACTGTATCGATAAAAATAAAACGTACAATATGACGAAAGAAGCGAAAATGATTATTAGCGGTGTCGCGCGCTTACGTCAACAAGAAGGATATCAAACGGTCATTCAAGTTTTGCGTGGCGAGGTTTCGGATTACATTCGTCATCAAGGCTATGAAAACCTTTCGACGTATGGCTTGATGAAAGACTATACGACGGGTGAGTTACATCATTTAATCGATGAACTCCGCTTTAAAGGTTTCCTCAACGAACATGACGAAATACTCATGTGTGATGCCTCAGTAGAAAAATTGTTGAGTGAAGATACGCAAGTTTATACGACACCGTTCAAACGTAAGTCGAAAGAAACAGTGCATATTAACACTGTAGAAGGGGTCGACCGTACGTTATTTGAAAAACTTGTCGAAGTCAGACGTGAAATGAGTGAACGTTTGAACATGCCACCGACGAATATTTTTACTGACTATACGTTAGAAGCTTTTGCGAAAAGAAAGCCTGTCACAAAGCAAGAAATGATTCAGATTGATGGTGTCGGCAGTTATAAGCTGAAGCACTATTGTCCTGAATTTTTAGAAGCGATTCAAGAATATAAAATGCATAGTTCGTAAAACATCAGATGGAGCTAGGGGGAATGCCCGGCTCCTTTTTTACAAATAAAACGATTGTTTATTGATCGGGATAGGACGGGTCTCTAGAGCTCGACAGGGCGTGTGACATGTCGACTTCGAATGCTTAAAAATTTCAAGTGCAAATCAAGTTATTTTTGCAATGAATTGTGCTTTAATGAGTGTATTGCCTGTTGTTTAGGGTAATGGAAAATGTAACGAAATAAACGAAATGAAAACGAAAAGATAGAGGGATTGTATGATAAAATTTAGCAATGTTTCTAAACGTTATGATGACCGAGTCGTCGTCAATCAAGTGGATATGGAGATTAACGAAGGTGAATTTTTCGTCTTGATTGGTCCGTCTGGCTCAGGTAAAACGACAACGATGAAAATGATCAACCGGTTAATACCATTATCTGAAGGTTATATCTATTTTAAAGATCGCCCGATTAGTGATTATTCAGTGTACGAAATGCGTTGGGATATGGGATACGTGTTACAACAAATCGCCTTATTTCCGCATATGTCAATACGTGACAATATCGCACAAGTACCGTTGATGAAAGGCTGGACAAAAGAAAAGATTGATGCACGCGTCGATGAACTATTGTCGATGGTTGGACTGGACCCAGAACAGTTTAGAGACCGGAAACCTGAAGAATTATCAGGAGGTCAACGTCAACGTGTCGGTGTGGTCCGTGCACTCGCAGTTGACCCGCCAGTCATTTTAATGGATGAACCGTTTAGCGCATTAGATCCGATTACCCGAGAAAAATTACAAGATGACTTGCTAAAATTGCAAAGTCAAATTAAGAAAACGATTGTATTTGTGACACATGATATCGAAGAAGCGTTCAAATTGGGAGACCGTATTTGTTTATTGAATCATGGTCATGTGGAACAAATTGGTACACCGAACGACTTTATTAAATCACCCAAAAATGATTTCGTTTGCCAATTTTTAGGTGACTTGACGAGTGTTGTCCTGAATCATTTCTCACTCGGTAAAGTTGTAGAACTTGCAGGTGAAAAAGCGACCGAGGCACAAGTACGCCAATATCCTGTCGTCCATGCAGAGCAAACAGTGAGTGACGTTTATGATGAATTAGTACAACATGAAGCGGTCATAGTCCCAGTTGAAGGTGAGCAGTGGTCTTTATCACGCCAAGACATCTTTAGCTTTTTATCAAAAAATCAGGCAGGTGAGACAGCATGAACACATTTTTAGAGACATTGAATAGCCGAAAAGGTGAATTACTTGCTGCCTTACTTGAACATATACAGCTGTCATTCATTGCGTTGCTGATTGCGGTGCTCATTGGTGTACCACTGGGCATACTATTAACGAAAACGAAAAAAATATCTGAAGTGGTGATTAACATTGCAGCGGTCTTACAAACGATTCCGTCACTTGCGTTGCTCGGTCTCATGATTCCGCTCTTTGGTATTGGAACGGTCCCCGCTGTCATCGCCCTCGTTGTTTATGCATTATTACCGATTTTGCGTAATACATATACGGGGATTACAGGTGTAGACAGTTCGTTAGTAGAAGCGGCTAAAGGGATTGGTATGAAGCCGTTGCGCCGTTTAACTAAAGTGGAATTACCGTTAGCGATGCCCGTGATGATGGCAGGGATTCGTACAGCGATGGTGCTCATTATCGGTACGGCGACATTAGCCGCATTAATCGGTGCAGGTGGTTTAGGTGACTTAATATTATTAGGTATCGACCGTAACAATACATTATTAATTTTAATTGGCGCGATTCCAGCAGCCGTATTAGCCATTTTGTTCGATGTGATTTTAAGAATTTTAAGCCATATTTCTTACCGTAAAATGTTAACGACACTCGGCATCATTTTACTACTCATGTTGATGGTTACGATTGCGCCGCTCTTCTCTAGTCAAAATGAACGTATTACGATTGCTGGGAAGTTAGGCACAGAACCTTCAATCATCACCAATATGTACAAGATTTTAATTGAAGACGAAACAGATTATACTGTGTCAGTGAAAGACGGCATGGGTAAAACAACATTTTTATTCAATGCATTAAAATCAGACGATATTGATGGTTACTTGGAATTTACAGGTACAGTATTAGGTGAGTTGACGAAAGAATCACCGAAATCTAAAGACGAAACAGAAGTATATGAACAAGCGAATGCAAGCTTGGAAAACAAATTTGATATGACGTTATTGAAGCCGATGCAATACAACAATACGTATGCATTAGCAGTGAAGCGTGACTTTGCGGAAGCACACAATATTAAAACGATTAGCGACTTGAAAAAAGTGGAAAGCGAGATTAAACCAGGTTTCACACTTGAATTTAATGATCGTGAAGATGGTTATCCTGCGATTCAAAAAGCGTATGATTTAAACTTCCAAAATGTGAAAAAGATGGAGCCTAAATTGCGTTATCAAGCTGTTGAAAGTGGCGATATTAACTTAATTGATGCATATTCGACAGATGCAGAATTGAAACAATATGATATGGTCGTGCTCGATGATGACCGTAAAGTGTTCCCGCCATATCAAGGGGCACCGTTGTTTAAAAAATCATTTATTGAAGATCATCCGGGTGTTGAAAAAGCATTAAATCAATTAGAAGGTAAAATCTCTGATGAAGAAATGCAAGAAATGAATTATCGCGTTGCTGAAAAAGATGAAGATCCGTATACAGTTGCGAAAGAATATCTTGAGAAACAAGGATTAATCGGCAAGTAGAACTATTGTTTGAGTTTTATTTGTGGATAGGTTGACGAATAATTTGTTGACTTTATTAGAAATAGTATAGGACCGACTGGACTGTTGTGATCTTTCAAAATTTTTGAGGGGCGTCATGGTCCAGTCTTTCTATATCAATGGTATCATCCGGTAGTCATTATGATACACGTACGACCTCGACTTTTTACTTGTACGTGACCCAATTTTTTGTTCGAACCTTTGTTGATTACGAATAAATAGACAGATGCTCTAGCATTTTAAAGCGTTAATCGTTATACTAGTAAATATATTTTAAAAATTCTGATTTATGGGAGGTTTAGAAATGAAGTCTCAAATTTCTAAATTAAGTGCGTATCAACCTGGATTGTCACCGGAGAAATTAAAAGAAAAGTATGGCATTGAGGGTGAGCTTCATAAACATGCTTCTAATGAAAACCTATTTGGTCCATCTCCTAAAGCGAAACAAGCGATTAAAGATCATGTGGATGACCTCTTTTTATACCCTGAACCGAATGCACCATTGTTACAAGAAGCCATTGCAAAACATTATGGTGTAGACAAATCGCAAGTTCTTTTTGGTGCCGGTCTTGATGAAATGATTGTGATTATTTCTAGAACGTTAGTCCGTGCTGGCGACAATATTGTGACAAGTGCGGGAACATTTGGCCAATACTTTCACAATGCGGTCGTAGAAGATGCGGAGACAATTCTAGTCCCACTCATTGATGGCACGTTTGATTTAGACGGCATCGCAGCAGCGATTAATGACAAAACAGCTGCAGTATGGATTTGTAACCCGAACAATCCAACTGGAACATATCACACACATGAGGATATTGTAGCATTTTTAGAAAAGGTGCCTTCACATATTCCAGTATTTATGGATGAGGCTTATGCGGAATATGTCTCTGCAGAAGATTATCCAAAAACGTTAGAATTAATGAAGCAATATGAAAATGTTGCGTTAATGCGTACGTTCTCGAAGGCGTATGGTTTAGCAGGCTTACGTATCGGTTATCTCATTTCTGCGCCAGAGTTAGCTGCACAATTAAACGTGATTCGTCCGCCGTTTAATACGACGCGTTTATCTGAACAAGCCGCATTGAAAGCGTTAGAAGACCAAGAATATCTACAACAAGTCGTGGAGACGAACCGTGTGGAACGTGAAAAATTTTTTGAGCTTGAAACAACTTTAAAAATTTATCCGTCTCAAACAAACTTTGTCTTTGTAGAGACAGAGCGTGCGAAAGAATTGGATGAATCGTTGTTACGTAACGGCATTATTGCGCGACTTTTCCCTAATGGTGTCCGCATTTCATTAGGCTTTCCGGAACAAAATGAAGTGATTCGCAACGTGTTGCAAACATTCTAACCTGTAAAAATGATATACACACCTTGTGCGGGAATCATCAAACGCTGAGACAAAGTATGTTATGATAAAGCGGTGAGATGAATGTATACAAGGAGCGATAACATGAGAACTTCAATAGGGATTGATATGGATGAAGTACTGGCAGATACGATGGGTGCGATTTTAGATGAGTTGAACCGCCGTACACAATTAGGTGTGACAATCGATCAAATCGCTGGAAAACGTATTTATGAAATCATGCCAGAACATACGAAAGAAATCCGTGATATTTTGGCATCAGATGGCTTTTTTGGCCGTTTAGATGTGATGAAAGATGCACAACAGGTCGTTAAAAAATTAGCTGAGCACTATGACATTTATATTGTCACAGCTGCAATGGATGTGCCGACATCTTTCCATGACAAATACGAATGGTTGCTGAAACATTTCCCATTTTTAGATTCACAACAATTTGTGTTCTGTGGCCGTAAAGACATTGTCGCGACGGATTATTTAATTGATGACAATCCGCGTCAACTTGGGGGACATACAGGTAAGCCGTTGATGTTTTCAGCGCCACATAATGAAGGGAATACCGATTTTGAACGTGTGAATAACTGGAAAGAAGTAGAAGCCTACTTTTTCGGTAAAGAAGCATAACGTTTAAAACGGCAGCATTTTTTAATCCAAAACATCAAAAAAGCAGTGACGCCATTGGAGCGTTTCACTGCTTTTTTTGATTCCCTAGTTATCTTTTGCTTGCCCCGGTTCTACCGTCAACAATTCAATCGCTTGGGGAATGATTTCAATATCAACCGGTGTATCTAAAGCAATTTCACCATCGATATCGACACGCATTGACGGCTCAGTCTGCACATGAATGTGACGACTTGGAATGTGTTCGATATTGTCGCTAATTTCACTCCACGTCATACTATCACGTAAACTAAAAATATCTTTAAGGATACTCATGCTGTAATTATTAAAAATGAACGTATTGAGTTCACCGTCAGAGGGCGACATTTCCATGAGCGGAATTTTGCCACCACCGATAAAACGACCATTTGCAAATAACAACATGGACGTTTCACCTGTATACGTTTGACCATCAATGTCTAATGTATAGTTGAAAGGCTTTGGATTAGAAAGGGTTTTAAGTGTTGATGTAATATAACTTAATTTGCCGAACAAGTCTTTAGATTTACCTTGTACATTTTCAGCATTTTGTACCATCAAACCAATGCCCGCAAAGTTTAATACATATTGATCTTCAACTTTCATCACATCGTATTTATGAGGTGACGCAAGCAACAGGTCTTGACTCGCTGGGCCTGCTTTAGTAGATAAATTCAAGGTTTTCGCAAAGTCATTAAACGTGCCACCCGGAATAATACCGACTGGGAGGTTTAAGTCATATTTTAAGACACCATTAATTAATTCGCTGACCGTTCCATCGCCGCCTAAAATGAACAGAACATCGATGTCTTCGCAATTGTTTTGGTCTTGTATACGTTGACAATATTTTTCGATGTCACCTTCATTTTCGCTTAATTGAATGGTAAATCTTTTGCAGAGTTGGGTTAGCGCGACAGTTACTTCACCCAAGCCTTCATGTATTTTGTTGAGTCCTGAATGTTGGTGATAAAAAAGAACGCCGTGTTCGTATTGTGGTGCCATAAGATTGCTCCTTTCAATACACGTACACTTTATTGTACACCGCAATTGTGCTGATGTTAATCATGACAACTTCAATAGATAAAAAAGGGTGAGTACACGAAGGATGTCCCAAACGTATACTCACCTTATTGTGATGTTAACGAATACCTTTCATAGCTCTTAAGATAAATGGTGAACCGATGACGGCTAAAAGCGCGACAACGATAGCGATACCGCCAATAAGACCGAAATAGTTTTGGTTCCCAATAATAGGTTGAAGTTTCACAAGTTGTGCATTGATCGCTTGTGCTGTTGCATTCGTTAATAACCATAAACTCATCATTTGAGAGTTGAAGTTTTCAGGTGCAAGTTTAACAGCTGAACTGTTTCCTGTTGGTGAAATACAAAGCTCACCAATCACACAAATGATATATGACAAGATAATCCATACAAACCAAATGTTAGTATCATTGTAAGCATAAATCACACCCATCATCAGTATGAACGAGCTACCTGCTAAAAATAAACCAATAGCGAATTTAATCGGTAAACTTGGTTCAAAACGGCCTAATCTTCTCCATAGCCAAGAAATGACTGGTGCGAAGACGACAATGAAAAATGGGTTAATCGATTGGAACCATGTCACAGGGAATACACTTTCCCAGCCGAATAAGTTGAAAGCAAGATCTGCTTTTTCATCTGCATATACGGCAAGAACGTTAGCTCCTTGTTCTTGAATCGACCAGAAAATAACGCCGACAATAAATAAAGGAATAAACGCAATAACACGTGAACGTTCGACATCAGTTGTATCTTTACTCACAATCATAATCGTAAAATAAACAAATGGTAATGCAAATCCTAAAACTAATACGATTAAACTCACTAAATTAAAAGAAAGTGTTCCAGTCATCGATGCGATCGCAACGACTACGACAATCGCAGCGATAATCAGACCGAAAATCATACCGTACTTTTTCTTTTCTGCTAGGCTTAAAGGATTCGGTGGTGCGACGCCGATACGTCCTAGATTACGCTTATGAAATAAAAGGTAAAAAAGGAGTGACAGCCCCATACCGATCGCAGCAATTAAGAAGCCACCATGAAAGTTACCGACATTTCTAAAGTGGTCTAACACGAGTGGTGAAATAAACGCCCCCATATTTACGGCCATATAGAAAATAACGAACCCTGAATCTACACGGCTATCATCTTTAGGATAGAGACGACCCACAATATTTGAAATGTTTGGTTTCATCAGACCTGAACCTACAATAATAAAGAACATTGATGACAGTAATCCTGTTAAACCAAAAGGTAAGCTTAAACAAATGTGACCGATAATAATTAACACAGCACCATAAAACATGGAGCGTCTTGTCCCCAGTATTCGGTCAGCTACCCAGCCCCCTAAAATAGATGTCATGAAGATTAACGAGCCATACACAGCTATCAACGATTGAGCGAATGTTTTTTCGAGCCCTAACCCACCTTGACTGACATTGTAGTAAATGTAGTAAATCAATAGGGCACGCATACCGTAATAACTAAACCTCTCCCAGAATTCTACGGTATATAATACGCCTAGACCACGAGGATGGCCGAAGAATCCTTTTTGAGGAATTTCTTGTACAGCTTTTTCGTGTGATAATTCTGACATTTCAATCAATCCTTCCTATCTAAACAAAACATATAATAGAAAGTTTACGCCTGATGAAAATAAATAGCAATTAGTTTTTTAAAAATAATAAAATTTAAAAAATTCAGACAAAAAATTAAGTTAAAAACGCTTGAATCATACACTATTGATAGACATCACATTTGAAGCGCACATGTGAAATGTCTTGTTAAATAAAGAAAGTGATAAGATGGCACGTTTAAATGGAAAATCAATACTTGGAAACGGAGAAGACGTAAGTGGAGAGAAGAAGGGAGGTGAATGTTTTTAGAAAATAATATGAGCGGTGAAGATATTGCTATCCTCAACCGCTCATATTTATAAAGTTTTAACTTATTTTACGCCTTGCATCAAGTTTTTAATTAATGGTGTGATTAAAATTAAAATGACGCCGATCGCTACTGCAAAGAGTCCTGAATAAAGGAAGTATTCGTTTGTACTCATATGGACATAAATCTTCACCATTTGTGCATTTAAACCTTGCGCCATGGCATTCGATAAAAACCATATACTCATCATTTGGCCTGCAAACGCATCAGGCGCAAGCTTAGTTGTTGTTGATAAACCGATAGGCGATAAGCATAGTTCACCAAATGTAACGAGCAAGAAACTCACAACTAACCATAATGGATTAATCAAACTGTTACCGTCTGGAATAATCATAATTAAGTAGGATAGACCGGCTAAAATAACCCCTAATGCAAATTTAACAGCAGTAGGCGGATTATAACGCCCCAGTTTTACCCATAAAATAGAGAATAAAGGCGCTAAAATAATAATGAAAAATGGATTTAAGGATTGGAACCATGCAGGTGGAATGTGGAAATCAATCCATCCTCCTGTGACTTTAGCTAAATCAAGTTGAGTTTTTGTATCAGAGAACTGCGCTAAAACCGTTGATCCTTGCTCTTGAATCATCCAAAAGGCTACAGATGCAATAAACAATGGAATGTATGCAAAAACACGTTTACGTTCTTGGTCTGCTGTTTTCTTACTTAAAATGATTCTTGTAAATATAAGAATCGGTAAGAACACGCCTAAAAATGTAATGATGTTTGAGAACGTTTCAATTGTTAAATGGCCTGTTGCTTGTAGTCCAACACCCACAAGAATCAGTATGATAGCGATACTTCCGACAATTTTGATGAGTCTTGAACGTTCTTTTTTCGTTAATGGATCTGGAACTTCGACACCGGCAAGACCGAGTGACTTTTTATTCGTAAACAGGTACGCCAACAAACCAAAAAACATCCCTACAGCTGCAATGGCAAAGCCGACATGGAAACCGATATTGACTTGTACCCATCCGATAATGAGTGGTGAGAGTAATGCCCCTAAATTAATACTCATATAAAAGATCGTGAATGCCGAATCCATGCGCGCGTCGTTCTTATCGTATAACAATCCTACTGTCGAGGAGATGTTTGGCTTCAATAGACCTGTCCCCATAATTAAAAAGAGTAGTGCAATCAATAGTAAGACAAGGCTGTTCGGTAGTGACATTAATATGTGACCAATCATGATGAGCACCGCACCATAAAACAGTGCGTGACGTGTCCCTGTAATACGGTCGGCAATCCAACCTCCGATAACACCACTCATGTAAACTAAAGCGCCATAAATAGAAACGATTTGAAGTGCAACGCCTTGGTCTAAACCAAATCCACCTTTAGCCACTGAATAATAAATATAGAAGGCCAAAATACCTTTCATACCGTAGTAACTAAAACGTTCCCAAAATTCTGTAAATACTAGCGTACTTAACCCTTTTGGATGACCGAAGAATCCCGAACGTGGCGTACTGTTAAGGATTTCTTCTTTTGTATAATGCGAACTCATTGATAATTCCCCTCCAGTTCAAATCAAGTTAAACTTATTCTATAACTCATCGGTATCATACACAAGGTTTTTTTATACAAAGAACATTTTATAATATATTTTTATGGTTATGTAAATATATATAGTTTACTTCTTGATGTATCATTTATCTGTTTTTTGTACGTATATTCCGATAAAGTCACTAAACTTTATCAGTTATTATAGCACCTTTTTCTCGCTTAGCAATAAAATATTTAAAATTTTTGGCAGAAAGACCTTTTTATCAGTCTAAACAATAAATATGGCACCTTTGAATTCTTATTTTACGGAAAAGTGAGTTGTGAGTTGGAATGGGTGAAAACAGGTCAGCGAAGATAAAAATGAGTGCATCTCTATATAATAGTAGAAAAGTTGATGGCGATTTAATTTAAAGTGTTTAAAAAGAGGTCTGGTTTGAGAGGTAACAAAAAGCGCGCTGAGACATAAAGTTTTCTCAGCGTGCTGCCTACGATATGATGTTAACGGTTGTCGATTTTTTCTGGATACATGTCATGATTCATGAGACGGTGTTCTGCCATTGTTTCGTATTTCGAATTTGGACGACCATAGTTAGTGTATGGATCGATTGAAATGCCGCCACGTGGTGTGAACTTGCCCCATACTTCAATGTAATGCGGATCCATTAACGCAATTAAGTCATTCATAATAATATTCATACAGTCTTCATGGAAATCTCCATGGTTACGGAAACTGAATAAATAAAGTTTTAACGATTTAGATTCGACCATTTTGACATTGGGAATATATGAAATGTAAATGGTAGCAAAATCAGGTTGTCCTGTAATCGGGCATAAAGATGTGAACTCAGGACAGTTAAATTTAACAAAGTAATCGCGATTTTGGTGTTTGTTATCAAATGTTTCTAGAACATCTGGGCGGTAATCAAAGTTGTAAGTGTTATTTTGATTACCGAGAAGTGTAATATCTTGTAATTCGTCTTTTGTACGTCCTTCTGTCATAAGGAAGGCCTCCTTTATATTATTTTGATGGTTGTTGACGATGTTTAGAACGTGTCGAGCGTCGTGCTTTTTCGAACATATAATAGCTTGCACTTAAAATAATGATATAACCGATAATCGCATAAAAATCAGGTGATTCATTAAATAAGATAAAGCCGATAATTGCTGTAAATATAATAGACGCATAAGTGAATATCGAAATATCTTTGGCTGGCGCGTAACTATATGCGACTGTAATACCGATTTGACCTACCGCAGCCGACAGACCTGCTAAAATCAAGTAAACGATTTGAATCATACTCATCGGTTCAAATGTAAATGCGACGAACGGTATCAGCACAATAACCGAAAAGAATGAGAAATAAAATACGATCGTGTATGGGGCTTCTCGTGTACTTAAAGCACGTACAGCGGTATATGCTGAAGCCGCGAAAACACCGGATAATAGTCCGACAATCGCAGGGATGACATCAGATGAAAATTCAGGTTTAACGACGAAAAGCATACCTATGATTGCGATAATCATTGAAGTGATTTGATATTTTTGAATAAATTCCTTTAAAAAGATGAGGCTTAACAGTATCGTCCAAAAAGGATTCAATTTCATCAAAATATCGGCATCACTTAACACCATATGATCAATGGCATAGATGTTTAACAGGACGCCCATTAAACCTAAAACAGAACGTGTCACTAATAAAGGTTGACTACTGAGTTTACCGAAGAAGGGCTGTTTATATTTAAGAATAAAGAATAACGGAATAAACATGGCTACGAAATTTCGAGCGAGTGATTTTTGAAATACGGGTAAATCGCCGGATAGACGAAAAAAAACTGCCATAAAACTAAAACCAATAGCAGAAATTAAAATAGCGATGATTCCTTTCACTTTAGTATTCATGATATCGCCTCTTATTGATAAAAATTTGACTTATACATAGTAGCACAAAATGATACAACTTGCATTATATCTTGGGATTTTACTAAAAGGAGATACAATAATAGGGAACTTACGTTCTGTTTTAGAAGTCTATATAAACGTTTCGGTTAAGAAAGTCAAGTGAGAGATGCACTTCAATCAGAAAATAATTTTTTTTGCTCTTCTAGTGGTTGATTTCATCGCTTTTGATGACAATGGGTGACAAAAGTTCCAATTTATCTCTTTAAATTAAGAATAGAGTTCTGTATAATGAAACACATAATATAGTATGAGAGAGCGGAATTAAACACAACATATAGTGTTTGAGAGATGGCTAACAGCACAAGAATGGACAAAATCAATGGAGCTTTACACGATTTTGAACATTCTATTTCTTTGATTATCTACATATAGTAGCTGTGTCAATGTGAGTCATTATGAGATGTGAATAATGGCAAGTTAGCAACTTTTCAACTTATTTTATGAATTAAACAACAGCAAATATATGTTCGTATTTTATTTAATTACATTTATATTGTGAATAAGAAAAAGTAACATTAAAAAGCACACGAATCATTTATCTCGTAAGAAAGGTGGTTATTCAGGATGAAAGTGGTATTTTATTCTTTTACGGGTAATGTGAGACGATTCGTTAAACGCACAGAACTTGATAACACACTAGAGATTAATGAAACCAACGCCTCAGAAGAAGTGACTGAACCTTTCATTATTGTGACAGGGACAATTGGTTTTGGTGAGGTACCTCAACCAGTCCAACAATTTTTAGAAATTAATCATGAAAATTTAAAGGGTGTGGCTGCAAGTGGCAATCGTAACTGGGGAAGCAACTTTGCGAAAGCTGGCACGACGATTGCAGATACGTATCACGTCCCTTTACTAATGAAGTTTGAATTACACGGCAATAGTCAAGATACAACGGAATTTAAAGAGAAGGTGGTCAATTTTTATGAAAACTATGGAACAAAAACAGTACAAGCATATTGAACTTAACAACCAAGTGACTAAAAGAAATGAAAATGGGTTTTTTCAACTTGAGAAAGATCAAGAAGCACTTGCGATTTATTTAGAAGAGATTCAAGATAAAACCGTTCATTTCGACAGTGAATTAGAACGCCTTCACTTTTTGGTTGACAACAATTTTTATTACAATGTGTTTGAAGAATACAGTGAAGCACAACTTGTTGAATTGATTGCATTTACAACCGCAATTCCATTTCGCTTTGCAAGTTATATGTCAGCAAGTAAATTTTTCAAAGATTATGCATTAAAGACGAATGATAAGTCGCAATATCTTGAAGACTATCATCAACATGTGTTCATTGTGTCACTCTACCTTGCAAAAGGGAATGTTGACCTAGCAAAACAATTGATTCAAGCGATGGTAGAGCAACGTTACCAACCAGCGACACCTACATTTTTAAACGCGGGTCGTGCACGTAGAGGCGAGTTAGTTTCATGTTTCTTATTAGAAGTAGACGACAGTTTAAACTCTATTAATTTTATCGATTCAACAGCTAAGCAATTGAGTAAAATCGGTGGCGGTGTAGCGATCAACCTATCGAAATTACGTGCGAGAGGTGAAGCGATTAAAGGCATTAAAGGTGTTGCGAAAGGTGTCTTACCGATTGCAAAAGCGCTTGAAGGTGGCTTTAGCTATGCCGATCAATTAGGTCAACGTCCAGGTGCAGGCGCAGTGTACTTGAACATTTTTCACTATGATGTAGAAGAATTTTTAGATACGAAAAAAATCAATGCCGATGAAGATTTACGTCTTTCAACGATTTCAACAGGCTTAATTGTGCCATCTAAATTTTTCGACTTAGCCAAAGAAGGAAAAGACTTCTTCATGTTTGCACCACACACGGTAGAACAAGAATACGGCGTCACATTAGATGACATTAATATTGAGGATTACTACGATGAGCTTGTGGCTAATCCAAATATTATGAAGAAAAGTAAAGATGCGCGTGAAATGTTAAATATGATTGCACAAACACAATTGCAATCAGGTTACCCTTATTTAATGTTTAAAGACAATGCGAACCGTGTGCATCCTAACGCTAACATCGGTCAAATTAAAATGAGTAATTTATGTACAGAAATTTTCCAACTGCAAGAGACTTCAATCATTAACGATTACGGTGTAGAAGACGAAATTAAGCGCGATATTTCTTGTAACTTAGGTTCATTAAATATTGTGAATGTGATGGAATCAGATCAGTTTAGAAATTCTGTGCACACAGGTATGGACGCGTTAACAGTCGTAAGTGACGAAGCGAACATTCAAAATGCGCCAGGTGTGAAAAAAGCGAACAGTGAATTGCACTCAGTAGGTTTAGGTGTGATGAACTTGCACGGTTATTTAGCGAAAAATCATATCAGTTATGAATCAGAAGAAGCGAAAGATTTTGCGAATGTGTTCTTCATGATGATGAACTATTATTCAATCGAACGTTCAATGCAAATTGCGAAAGAACGCGGCGAAGCATTTACAGACTTTGATCAATCAGACTATGCAAACGGTCGTTATTTTGAACGTTACACTTCTGAAGACTTCTTGCCACAATCTGAAAAAGTGAAGGCATTGTTTGAAAATCATCCGATTCCGACACGTGAAGATTGGAAAGCATTGCAAGCAGAAGTAGAAAAGCATGGTTTATATCACGCGTACCGTTTAGCGATTGCGCCAACACAAAGTATTTCATATGTACAAAACGCAACAAGCTCAGTTATGCCGATTGTTGACCAAATTGAGCGTCGTACTTACGGTAATTCAGAAACGTTTTATCCAATGCCGTTTCTATCACCGCAAACAATGTGGTATTACAAATCAGCATTCAATATCGATCAAATGAAATTGATTGATTTGATTGCAACGATTCAAACACATATTGATCAAGGGATTTCAACGATTCTATATGTGAATTCAGAAATTTCAACACGTGAATTGTCACGTTTATACGTTTACGCACATCATAAAGGCTTAAAATCATTGTATTACACACGAAATAAATTATTGAGTGTAGAAGAATGTACGAGCTGTGCGATTTAATATCGATGTCAATGTAGGCAGCTTTGCTATTAACAATAGTGCATCGAGGCTATAGCACTTTATAGAAATTGAACGATGAGCAATCAGGCTAGGAAGATGAAATGTCCTAGCCTGAAAATAGAAACGAACGTGGGGCAGGTGATGACTGAACGAGATGGTGATTTTAATTGTTCGGTCATCCTTGCCAGAGTGGGACAGTGCGTTAAACGGCTGTCTCACTCGCAACTTAAAAAATTTAGGGAATGGGGCACACGTTTGGCCCATTTGTTACACATCATAATATAGATAGGAGCAGATAAGGTCAATGATAGCTGTAAATTGGAACACACAAGAAGATATGACGAATATGTTTTGGCGCCAGAACATTGCTCAAATGTGGGTGGAAACGGAATTTAAAGTTTCAAAAGATATCGCAAGTTGGAAAACTTTAACTGAAGCAGAACAAGAAGCGTTTAAAAAAGCATTGGCAGGTTTAACAGGTTTGGATACACACCAAGCTGATGACGGTATGCCATTAATTATGCTACATACGAAAGATTTACGTAAAAAAGCCGTTTACTCATTCATGGGGATGATGGAACAAATCCATGCTAAGAGTTATTCGCATATTTTTACAACCCTGTTACCTTCTAGAGAGACGAATGAGTTACTAGATAAATGGGTACTTGAAGAACCACATTTAAAATACAAATCTGAGAAAATTATTAGCAATTACCATAAATTGTGGGGGAAAGAAGCGTCTATTTATGATCAATACATGGCGCGTGTTTCAAGTGTCTTTTTAGAAACTTTCCTATTCTATTCAGGTTTCTATTATCCGCTATATTTGGCTGGACAAGGCCGCATGACGACATCTGGTGAAATTATTCGTAAAATTTTATTAGACGAATCGATCCACGGTGTATTCACTGGCTTAGATGCGCAAAGTTTACGTAATGAATTATCAGAAAGCGAAAAACAAAAAGCAGACACAGAAATGTATAAGTTATTAGAAGACTTATATGCCAATGAAGAATCGTATACACGTAGCTTATATGAACCGATTGGCTTAGCGGATGATGTCATGAACTATGTCCGTTATAACGGGAATAAAGCACTGTCAAACTTAGGATTTGAACCGTATTTCGAAGAGCGTGAATTCAGTCCGATTATTGAAAACGCCCTCGATACATCAACGAAAAACCATGATTTCTTCTCAGTTAAAGGTGACGGTTATGTGCTTGCATTGAATGTAGAATCATTGCAAGATGAAGATTTCATTTTCTAATCATTAAAGTATTTAAGAAGAGTGGAGCAACAGAACATGTTGTTTCGCTCTTTTTTGATACACTTGCTTTTTGAGAAAAATGAAAGTGATTTTAAGTAAGAGAAAGGGGAAATTGTGAAGAAAAAAGATTAGGGCCGAGACACAATGGTGTTTCCCAGCTCTAATCCCAAAAGTATATTAAATTTCGAAATAATGGTGATAATGAAACTTACAACGGTTATTAAAATGCGCTTCACATTGAGGACAAGATTCGGTCATCATATACGTTTCAATCGGCATCTCATAACCGCAAACGCCACATAAAATAGCGCGCTTATCAAATTCATCCGAATGCCAACGTTTCGGACGATGTTTTTCAGATTCATTATGACATTTAAAGCAAGGATAATATTTATGACAACATTTAAACTTAATTGCGATCACATCGAATGGCGTATTGTAGTGTGTACAACGTGTTTCTTGGTCGACAGTCGCACCATAAACTTTCGGCATTGCATTCGCTCCTTAAACTTTTCTTTATTTCTCTAAATTTTCCCCAATAATACGAACTTCTCTTTCTAACTCAATCCCAAATTTTTCTTTCACGACGTTTTGGACATGATGAATTAAGTTTTCGTAATCTGTCGCTGTCCCGTGATCGACATTTACCATAAATCCAGCATGTTTACGAGAGACTTCGACGCCACCGATACGATGTCCTTGCAAGTCGGCATTTTGAATGAGTTGACCTGCAAAATGACCAGGTGGACGACGGAAAACACTACCACATGATGGATATTCAAGCGGTTGTTTAGATTCGCGTCGTTCTGTGAGATCATCCATTTTCTCTTGAATGTCTTCTTGCTTTCCAGGTGTGAGTGTAAATGCAGCTTCCAACACGACATAATGCTGTTGTTGGATAATACTATTACGATAATCCAATTCAAGTTCATTATGTGTTAATTTAAGCAATTCGCCACGTTCATCAATGACAAGGGCGTAATCGATCACATCTTTCACTTCGCCCCCATAAGCGCCTGCATTCATATAAACAGCGCCACCGATAGAACCAGGAATCCCGCATGCAAATTCAAGACCTGTTAATGAAACGTCGCGTGCTTTTCGAGACACATCGATAATAGCCGCACCACTGCCTGCAATAATTGTCGCATCAGAAGTGACGATGTGATTTAAAGACAATAAGCTCAAAACGATTCCTCGAATACCGCCGTCTCTAATAATAATATTTGAACCATTTCCCAAATAGGTTACAGGTATGTCATGTTCATACGCATATTTCACGACTTTTTGTACATCTTCATAACGTTCGGGTGAAATATAAAAATCCGCATTCCCCCCCGTTTCAGTGTAAGTATAGCGTTTTAATGGTTCATCTACCTTAATAATACTTGCAGGAATCAGTTTTTTTAAATCCTGTAAGATGCTAGAATGATTCACAAATAACATCCTTTCTGTTCGTTATAATCCATAGTGTTTTTGCCAATTATAAATCAATTGTTCATATTTGATGGTCTTTACAAAGTGTGTTTGGTATTTTTAGACTTAATTATATTTTAACTGTTTTAATAGAACGCGTCATGTATGAACTTTTTTATGTTGCGTATTGTTGAAGTTGTTTAAACCATTGCTTTTTTAAGTTTTCATAATCTCGGATAGGCATGAATGGTTGT
Source organism: Staphylococcus delphini (assembly GCF_900636325.1). Classification (NCBI taxonomy): domain Bacteria; kingdom Bacillati; phylum Bacillota; class Bacilli; order Caryophanales; family Staphylococcaceae; genus Staphylococcus; species Staphylococcus delphini. Next base: position 2,298,749 of record NZ_LR134263.1, on the reverse strand, counting down.
TCGAGAGAGGTTTTTTGCGCTTTAAAAAATTGAATGGCTGCTGGATGATGCGTTAATAATTCATGAAATTGTTGGTATTGTTGGAAAGTAGGCGTGTGCATTTGAATAATATGTAAGCGGACTTCTTGCTTTAATTCATTCAGATTATTAAATTTTGCCATCACGACTTTCTTTTCATAAGCATGGTGTAAACGATAAAATCCTGCATAGTTTAAGCGCTTTTCATCTAAAGACGTAATGTCGTGCAAATTTTCAACACCGACTAAAATATCTAAAATGGGTTCGGTCGGATAATTAAAATGAAAAGTACCGCCGATATGTTGTGTGAACTTCACCGGTGAGTCTAAAAGATTAAACAAAATGTGTTGGTATTTTTCGTATTGTGTCGCATAAAATACCTGTTGATTTTCAGTCGTAAATGGTTGGACATGACGATACATATGGAGGCCTCCTTGAGTGTCCTTTTGCGTAATTCTGCATTACTATATCATATATTATTTTCAAGTTAAATACGTTTATGTATAATACGAATTGAATAAGAGGTGCAGCGATGAAAAAATGGATAAAATTGATCATTTTAAGTTTCATGATGATTGGCAGTCTTACCGCATGTATGGCATCATCCCAAAAGCAGATGCATGCATTCGACCAACAAATGAAGACGGTCGCAGAAAAAGAGCGCAATGTGAATCGAACATTAGAACAAATGAATTTAAACCAACTGTATGATTTGAGTCAAACAGATACGACAGATGCGAACAAAAAAGCGTTTGATCAACTTAAAAAGCAAATTGACGATGAATTAAAGCCGGCGATGAAAGCGTATCGTCAAGAGGCGAAAGCACTTCCTGAAACAAATAAAGATTTGAAAGCGTTGAAATCTACATATTTAGAGGGCATAAAGGGTAAAGAAGAAGTAGTTGAAAAATTGGATCAGTTTATCGTACTCTGCCAAAATTCAATCCGCGCGAATGAAAACATACTGGATTTCACACAACAATTTGAAAAGTATCGTAGTCGTGTAGAGACGCAAATAAGTAGTGCGAAACAAACGTCGCAAGGGTTAGAAGATAGCGCAAAATTAGAGGCACGGCTCGATGAAAATAATCGCCATATCAAAGAAAAAGCAGAGACTTCTATCCGTGAAAAAGATGGAAAGGCACAAATGCAGGCGATTCAAGAAGAAGTGATTCCGTTAGTTCAAACACAAATTAAAGATTTAAATGAAATGCAACTCCGAGATGAGATGACGAACCGCGCACGACAAAATGCAGTGCAAATGTATTACAGTCTTGAGCGCTATTATCAAGAACGTCTCAAAACGATTGACTATAATCAAAAATTAGCTCAGGTGAATATTCGTAAACTCATTACGAAAGCGAAAGATTTAGACAGCTATAACGCACCGTACGAAAATCAGCGAGATCAGTTGAATTCAAACTAATGGACGCGCGCTGTTTTAGATGGATTGTTTCGGTAGATGGGGAGCGGATTCAAAATTAAAGGTTAACAAGCCTATATTATGTGTGTATAATGGTAAACATTGAGAAAAGTACTTAGTTAATTGAGATAAAAGACAAACAGAAAATCTACTTAGAGGTGAAGAGAATGGCGATTAAGCTAACTTCGATTGACCAATTCGAACAAATGATTGAAGAGAATCCATATATATTTATTTTAAAACATAGCAATACTTGTCCGATTTCGGAAAACGCATTCGACCAATTTAATAAGTTTTTATATGAGCGTGATATGGATGGTTACTATGTCGTTGTTCAAGAAGCACGTGAACTATCGGATTATATTGCTGAAAAGACAGGTGTCCAACATGAATCACCTCAAGCGCTTTATTTCGTAAACGGTGAGGTCAAGTGGCACGACAGTCATAAAAATGTGAATGTCTCTGAACTTGCGAAAGCTGAGGAATAGGCTGACATTGTTTGATAATGGTTGAATCGATGTGATGATATGTCATGATCGATAGACCTGAAAAGCGCAACCAAGAAATATTTGAAAATATACGAAAGCAACACACGCGATCAACTAGGATGTGTTGCTTTTTATTTTGAGCAATGACATACGTGTGATGAGTACGTATCATGGGGGGAATTGAGGAAAGAGGTTGAAATCGAATGTTCAGTTCATTTGTACACTTTTGAAGGTCAAGGCTATAATATAGAATAATGAGATTGGAAGTAATAAACGGATATTCAATCAATAAAGCATATGATCTATCACACGACAGGTTGAACATCAATATTTGAGAGATAAGAGGGTGACCACATGAAAATATTAGTAGCTATGGACGAATTTAATCACATTATTTCGAGTTATGACGCAAATCGCTATGTAGAAGAAGGTGTGGCGAGTCAAATTGAGGATGCAGATATTGTACAAGTCCCACTATTTAATGGGAGAAGAGAATTATTAAATGCCGTCTTTTTATGGAAATCTGGGACACAATATCAAATTTCAGTACATGATGCGGCGATGCAAGCTGTAGACGCCACGTACGGTCAAACAGATGATGGCATTACCGTTATAGAAGCGGGGCGATTTTTAAAAGGGACGTTACCACTTGTAGAACAGTCAAGCTATGGTTTAGGCGAAGTGATGCGTCATGCTTTGGATAAAAACGCGCAACATATGATTATTTCAGTAGGTGCTATCGATACATTTGATGGTGGCGCAGGGATGTTACAAGCTTTAGGTGCACAGTTTTACGATGATGAAGGGCGTACTGTTGATATGACAAAAGGTGGCGGCCAAATTAAACATGTGCGACGTATTGATCTTGAAGGTTTACATGAAGGTTTGAAAGCGTGCCGTATTCAGATTGTGACAGATTTTGAGAGTAAGTTATACGGCAAACAGAGTGCAGTCATGAAGACCTATCCAAATCTTCAAATCGACCGAGAAGAAGCAGTGGTAATTGACAATTTGCTTTGGTATTGGAGTGAATTGTTTAAACATCAGCATCATATCGTGCTTGGTACGGTTGAAAGAGGCGGTGCTGGTGGCGGTATTGCGGCAACGTTACATGCATTATATAAAGCTGAAATTCAAACGAGTCATGAATTAGTTGATCAAATTACAGGATTGAATCAATTAGTTAAACAAGCGGACTTAGTGGTATTTGGTGAAGGCATTGATGAACAAGACGAAATGATTGAAACGTCTTCATTAAGAATTGCTGAACTGTGCCAACAATATAATAAGCCGGCTATCGCACTATGTGGTACAGCGGATAAATTCGAACGATTCGAAGCACTAGGTGTGACGGGTATGTTCAACACGTTTATAGAGATGCCGAAAACATTAACTGACTTCAAAATGGGGATACAGTTAAGAAATTATGCCGTACAAGCCATTCGATTGTTGCGCACATCGTTTAATTAATAAGAGGACATGAATTTAAAAGGACAGAGACTGGAGCATATCAAAAGTTCTCCAGTCTCTGTGTTTTTGTGGAATGATATCCATCTATCGTTTAACAGACATTGATGATATTACTGTTAAACACTTCTATTTTCTCTCTTTTTACAAGGCTTATTTTTCTGCTACTTTTTGGACGATGCCTAAGATGACTTGTACAGCTTGTGCCATGACATCGATAGAAGCATATTCATAAGGACCGTGGAAGTTATCACAGCCAGTAAATAAGTTCGGTGTCGGTAGGCCCATAAATGAAAGTTGTGACCCATCTGTACCGCCACGAATCGGCTCAGTATTGGGTGTGATATGAAGGTCAGCATAAACCGCTTTTGGAATGTCGATAATATGTTGTAGCGGCTTAATCTTTTCTGCCATATTACGGTATTGATCATTGATAACAAGATGAACAGGATCGTAATAATAACGTGAATTGATATCTTTTTGAATTGCAATGAGTTGTTGTTTTCGATTTTCAAAAGAAGTGCTGTCATGGTCGCGAATGATGTACTGTGCAGTCGCTTTTTCAACGTTACCATTCAGTTCCATGAGGTGGAAGAAGCCTTCGTAACCTTCCGTATGTTCTGGAACTTCATTGGCAGGTAATGCTTGATGAAACGCGTTAGCTAAATTCAATGCGTTAACCATTTTATCTTTTGCAGAACCTGGATGCACATTCACACCATCAAACGTAATTTTAGCTTCTGCCGCATTAAAACTTTCAAATTGTAATTCACCTAATTGACTGCCATCCATTGTATAGGCAAAGTCTGCGTCAAAACGTTCCACGTCGAATTTGTGAGGACCGCGACCGATTTCTTCATCAGGGGTAAAGCCGACACGAATACGGCCATGTTTAATTTCTGGATGTGCAATTAAATATTGGAGTGCTTCCATAATTTCAACGACACCTGCTTTATCATCGGCACCAAGTAATGAAGTCCCATCTGTTGTCATGAGTGTATGCCCTTTGACTTTAAGGATATCTGGAAAGACTTCAGGATTAATTTCGCGACCAGATGTACCTAAAGTAATGATGCCGCCATCATATGAGTCTATAATCTGAGGATTTACATTTGCGGCGTTGAAATCAGGTGACGTGTCCACATGCGCTAAAAATCCGATCGTAGGTGCATCTGTTTCAATATTCGCTTCTAATGTGGCGAATAGGTAACCGTGACGATCTAAATCGGTATCAAGTCCCATCGCTTTTAATTCACTTTCCAAAAGACGAAGTAAATCCCATTGACGCTCAGTAGAAGGGGTCGTCTCGCTATTCGGGTCAGATTGTGTATTGATTTTAACGTAACGTGAGAGTCTTTCGATAATTTGTTCTTTCATACTTAACACTCCTTTTTATCTACTTAGATACGGTTATTCATATGGTATCCTTTACGATAATGCTTTCCTTTAAGTTTACCATAGGCATGTTTAAGTCGTGTATAGATGTAGTAGAAGATTTCGGCGCAAAGAATACCGAATGCGATGGCACCTGATGTTAAAGTCACTTCTAAAAATTGATTGACTGCAGGCGTATAAGCATTTGTTACGAGTAAACGGGTTGCTTCATATGCTGCACCTCCAGGCACTAACGGAATGATACCCGGCACAATGAAAATAATGACAGGGCGCTTGTAACGACGGCTCATCGTATGACTCATGATTGCAAGGATAAAACTTCCTAAAAAAGCAGCCATGACAATCCCATAGTTCATATCAACTGTAAATTTATAAATGGACCAACCCATGGCACCTACAAAGCCTGATGCGAGTAAAAGGCGTTTCGGCGCATTGAAAATGATTGAAAATAGCATCGTCGAAACAAAGCTAATTAAAAACTGCGCAATATAATAAAAAATATAAGTCAATGTCCTCACACCTTTCTAGAAAATAAGTAGTACAATCGCAACGCCGGCCCCAATCGCAAATGCAGTGAGGGCAGCTTCTACCCCCCGCGACATGCCTGCTAAAAGTTCACCCGCCATTAAATCACGAATGGCATTTGTAATTAAAATTCCGGGTACAAGTGGCATGACACCTGCAATGGTAATAATATCTTGATTGGTCGCCCATCCATTTTTAGTGAAAAAGGCGGCCACTGCAATGACAACTGTTGCACTAATGAATTCTGAGAAAAATTTAATTTGAATAAAGCGCTGGACTAAGTCGAATGTTAAAAATGCAGCGCCTCCCGCAATAACCGCATAAATAAAATCTTGTCGAACACCGCCGAACATAAATAAAAAGAAACCACATGCGATAGATGCAGCTAAAAACTTAATGATAAATGAATATTGTAGTGAAGCGTGTTCTAAATGAATCAGTTCCGCTTTTGCTTCGTCTAACGTTAATGCATTACGCGAAATCTTTCTTGAAATATTGTTAGCGAGTGCAATCTTTTCTAAGTCTGTCGTCCGTTCACGCACCCGCACAAGACGTGTATTCGTCCGGTCATTCAGTGAAAAAATAATCGCTGTTGATGTGACAAAGGCGTATGTATCTTCTAGACCAAAGCTCGCTGCAATACGGCCCATTGTATCTTCTACACGATAGGTTTCTGCGCCACTTTCTAACAAAACCTTACCCGCAAGTAGGACGACATCAATGACTTTGTTTTCATCAATAATCGTGAGTGCTTCTGCCATGGCTGTGTCTCCTTTCATCTCAATCAATAGTCAGTCTACATGGGAATAATACCACTTGCAACAGTTAATACTTAGTTTTTATGAAAGTTTTAAAAGTATGATTTGGCAAATGAATGAAAATGAAGTGGGGAAGAAATTCTATTTTAAGTCAAGATTGCTGAACGAGTTCTCCTTTTCCCAAGGACTTGCCTCAACTAAATTCGGCTTGATTGACGTATACATTGGATGGAAGCCGCATTGGATTTTCGGCTGCGTCTTTATCCTTCAGGTGTGTCGAATTGTTCTTGCAATCTTTAACATGGTGTTTCAATACATGGGTGCCACACGTTATTCATACATTAATGAGTGGGTGATTGGAACGTTATCCCAGACCTTAAAACTAAGCAAATATTGAATCAAAGCATATAAAAAAGCCACCTCTCTGTCATCAAAGAAAGGTGACTTTAATCTGTTATTTTGGGCTGATAATAGGGCTGAACATCACTTGATTACGCCCTTCGTTTTTTGCGACATGTAACATATCATCAGCATCTTTAAATAATTTGCGTTGTGATTTATGACTTTCACTCGTCATGTAACCGACGCCAATAGAGACGGAGAGTTTAATGACAATTTTGTCTGGCAAATGGAAATTTGATTTTTCCACAGCTTTACGAATACTTTCAGCAAGTTTGACACATTCGTCTAAAGAACAATCACGTAAGACGACCGAAAACTCTTCGCCGCCGTTTCGGAAAATGCGTGTTTTTTTAGGTACATAATTTTGTAAAAGGTGTGACATTTGTTTTAATACGGCATCACCTGCATGATGTGTATAAGCATCGTTCACATCTTTAAAACCATCAATATCAATTAATAATAACGCTAAACTTTGGCGTTCATCTTCTGCAACGCGTGCCATCTCGTTTAAATGACGGTCAAATTCTTTTACATTGCCTAAACCGGTTAAGTAATCGACAGTATCTTCATTCTCATAACGTTCGATGAGTGAGAAGAATCTGAGCAAGTCGACGTAAAATACGGCTGTTACTAATGTTGCAATCATTGAAATAGGGATTAAATAGAGCACTTCTACGGTATCAAATGACGGCATGATCATTGCAATAATCGCTAAAATAATAATGCTTAAAATATTTAAGATTTGAATCGCAACGACATGATTTTGCTTGAGAAATGGTCCAATTGTACTTACAATAGCTGCAATGACTAATAACGACACAGCATAAGTTAATGTCGTCGATAATACAAAGTAGCCGACCAACGCGATAATGACTGCTGCGAAAACTGTGTAAAATGAATTTGTATATCGGCCTAAAAAGAGTAAAGGGACAAAAGAAAGTTGAATCATATAGTTTTCGATTGGAATAGGTTGAAATGCAAGTAACAACCCTACAATAGTCATCAATACGGTAATATAACTTTTTGAGAATCTAAAGTCATGAGATTCAGCGTATTGAAGACGATGAAATAAATATATTCCAGCGATTGTCACTGAAATATTATAAATAATAGCTTCAATCATAATTAAGCGACTCCTTTTCTTTACCATTAGTTATTGTATGTGAAATGTTACAATTTGTCATTATTTTTTATGACGTGTAAAGATTTATGCGATTGAAAATGTTTTTATAGGAACTTGAGTCCTAATATGTGATAAAATAAACCTGTATTTTAACCTTATCAACGCGTTTATTTAAATGAAACATACATACATCATTCAATTTAATTGATGGGTTTAATGTGCTTTTAATTTAATGTAAAATAAATATATTGGCAACACGGACATAATAAAAAATAATTAATGTATAATCGTGTATTGTGTGTTGTCTTGTATTTAACTGATGTGCTGATGTCGTTTAATTGCGAATGAATGAGACATTAACTGTTTCAAATCATCTTGCCGTTGTTGAACGACGAATGAAGAAAAATTCCGTGTAATGTAGGTGAACTGATGTATACTTTAACACTCATTGGCGTCTCGATGATAGTCAGTTTAATAGTTACACCAATAGTAATAGCCGTTTCTAAAAAGCTAGATATTGTAGATAAACCCAACTTCCGTAAAATACATACTAAACCCATTTCGATGCTTGGGGGTACGGCAATATTATTATCTTTCTTAATAGGAATTTGGCTTGGACATCCGATTGAACGAGAAATCAAGCCGCTATTACTTGGTGCAATTGTTATGTATTTTGTTGGATTAATAGATGATTTATATGACTTAAAGCCTATACTTAAATTAATAGGTCAAATTGCAGCGGCATTAGTCGTTGTGTCGTACGGCGTGACTATCGATTTTATTTCCATTCCAATTGGGCCAACGATTTACTTCGGATGGTTAAGTGTCCCAATTACCATTTTTTGGATTGTAGCCATTACGAATGCGATTAACTTAATAGATGGCTTAGATGGACTTGCAGCAGGCGTCTCTGTCATTGCGCTTGTGACGATTGCGTTTATTGCGATTTTACAAGGCAATATTTTTATCATTATGATTTGTAGTGTTCTGATTGGTTCACTTTTTGGATTTCTTGCTTTCAATTTTCATCCAGCTAAAATCTTTTTGGGAGATAGTGGCGCGTTATGTATCGGTTTTATTATCGGTTTCGTATCACTACTCGGTTTTAAAAATATTACGTTTATTTCCTTGTTTTTCCCGATTGTCATTTTAGCAGTGCCATTTATTGATACACTCTTTGCGATGATTCGCCGGGTTAAAAAAGGGCAACATATTATGCAAGCCGATAAATCTCACTTACATCACAAGTTATTAGAGCTCGGTTATACGCATCGACAAACGGTGATTTTAATTTATTCTATCGCATTTATGTTTAGTGTCGTGAGCATTATTCTATATCTCTCACAACCGTGGGGCGTCTTTTTAATGATCATCCTCATTGTCATTACGATTGAATTGATTGTTGAATTCACCGGCTTAATAGACGATGATTATCGCCCATTACTTGACCTCATAGCCAGACAAAAGCGATTAAGAAGTAAAAAATAAACATTGAAACATATATTACTTGGAGCTGGGATATTAAGATTCCTCAGCTCCTTTACTATATTTTGTTGTGTATACCAAGGGATGGGGCTTGAAAAAATTAAGCTTCAAGCTATACATAGATTGCATATTCATTAATGACTTTAAAACGGTCGGAAAATGAGCGTGAATGGGATAAAAATTGATGCTATTGTTTTCTTGATTTCATAAACTTGCCTTCAGTTCTGTGTATTTGATATAAGATTGCCCAGAAGGCTGAGACTCCTGAGGGAATGCGTGCATACTGCTGACAGTCGCTTCTTAACTTTAATAGTGGTTGCTGTTTATCGCAGTAGCTGTCTGACTTCTCAACGTATACACTTTTGAGAAGTCTAGTCAGCCTTGCGGGGGCAGTACGACGAAATCTTTGTTACACATGAGATTTCTGTACTGCTCCCAAAATCCACAATGAATGGGTGCGCTGGGAATCAATAAACGGTGTTCCAAAAGCAGGATTTTCGACAGAACTCCCGCGATTTCGGCAAAATTTGGAAATCAATTTTGCTCATCGCTCGGGGTTCTGCTCAAATCCTAAGCGCTTTTGTCACAACCTCCCCTCAGCCCCTAGGAAACATATTAAGATAGTAGTGAAGAAATTATGACGATAGTTTCTTCACTACTTATTTTTTATAATAGGTAGTTGAGAGAAGTTAAATCGAGCTTCGCGTGGATTTAAAATTCGTTAGGAAACTGATTGGCTTCACTCCCTTATGAATTTTGTTTCAATATGTAGGCTCTAGAAGTCGTGTAAGAAAATAAAGTGATTAAGGATTAAGGGTGAAGGTTTGCTTATCTCAAGACTTAATTAAGGAGGCATTTTATGCATATTTTTGGTATTGATATCAGTAAAGCATCGGCATTTGTGGCCCATTATGAAGATGAAACATTCGTTAAAGAATTGGACTTATTCTATGATTCAAAGAACTTACTTCAGTTCTACACATATTTAAAATGTTTTGAAGATAAGTTATTGATATTCGAAGCAACAGGTGTTTATTCAACAATTATTCGTCAATTTTGTATCAATCATAATATTAAACATATTTGTATAAACCCCTTAGAAGCACACTTTAAGATGAAGTCATTAAGAAGATATAAGACAGATAAGGTGGATGCACATAAACTCGCTCATTTAGGCTTTACACTAGATGAAAAATACATTATTCATCACACTTCAGATGAAGATATTGAGAGAAAGAGTTACACACGTTTAATCATGCGTATTGAGGACGATTTAACTAAATTAAAAACGAGACTTAAAGAGAGGCTATCTCAAGTATTCCCGTCACTTCAAGACTTAGTGAAGCACAACTATAATATTCCTAACTTAAGGCTTATCAATTTATTTGCACATCCTCAATTCGTCTTAAATTTGACTAAACAACAACTCAAAAAGCTCATTAAGCAGCACAATAACTGCCAAAAGACACATCTTGAAAATCTGACTATCAAGCTTGTTGAATGGGCTCAAAACACATATATTACCGTCCACGAAGAGCACCCACTTGTCGAAGAAATCAAAGATATTACTGAAGATTTAATTCGACTCATTGGTAGAAAAAAGAATTATGTCGCTAAACTCAAAAAATTATGTGCTGATCAAAAATTATATCACGTCTTATTAAGTATCAATGGTGTTGGAGAACAAAATGCGGCTTTACTCACAGGGGAATTAGGGAATATTGATCGCTTTGAGACGAATAAGCAACTCAATGCGTTTGTTGGTATCGATATCGTCAGATATGAATCAGGAACGGTTTATAAAAAAGACCGTATTAATCGGCGTGGCAGTAGTGTAGCACGAAAAATTCTCTATCAAATGGTTGAGCTTTTTATTATGAATCAACACCGTCAGCAGAATCATATTTGCGATTATTACTATAAATTAAAAGAGCCACCTTACAATAAACATCATAAAGTGGCCATGATTGCTTGTGTGAACAAGCTCATTAAAGTTATGCATTACTTAAACACTACAAACTCAAGATATGACTTTGAACGTGCTACAAGGCATTTAAAGGATAACTCAATAAAGCCTTCCTAGGATAACCACTTCCATTAGCCAAGCACTATGCACATCTTGAGTTATATACACAGGAAAATTCTACACTAGTCATACTCGTTATGACTAAATAACTCAAAATTTTCCTACACATTCAGTATAACACCTAGAAAAAATTTTTAAAATTAGCTAGGTGTAGTTCAGTGATGCCAAAATACTAAAAAAACACTTGCAAAACAGTAAGAACGCGAAGCCATGAAGGCAATCTAAAGCCACTAATCATAGGGAGGGCAAGTTTAACAAAAATATTGCATCAATAGCATCAAAAATTTTTATGTCCCATCCCCAAGTTTTTACACGGTTGAAAGTAGCGAATCATGCTTGTTTTCATACGGTATGTAGCCTTGGATGCATATGGAAAGTACAAGAAAGGAAATGTTGGACTAGGTTACAAAGTTAATCAATGTCAAAAGGTAAGCGCATCACTGGGTCAGTTTCTAAAGTATATTTACCTTGAGTATGTTGATTGGCAAATTGTATGAATGCCTCATATTCTTCTTCAAGGACATCGATGTGGTACGTCACTTGGTCTGTATATGCGGTGTCGCGAAGCATAAAAGTAGTCGATTGGAGTTCATATTCAAATTTTCCAGTTAAATCATAAGCCATCGAAATACGGACAGGAATCGCCGGACGTAATGCGACACGGCCGACATCTTGGATCACATCACGTACAGCACCGCCATATGCACGTATGAGCCCGCCTGTTCCAAGTTTAATCCCACCAAAATAGCGGGTCACTACCACAGCGACATCATGGACATCCAACTTTTTTAACATTTCTAACATTGGAACACCCGCCGTGCCGCTCGGTTCGCCATCATCATGGGCTTTTTGAATGAGCATCGTATCACCAATCGTATATGCCGAACAGTTATGCGTTGCTTCACGGTGTTCTTTTTTCTTCGCTTCAATAAATGCTTTTGCCTCATCTTCATCATGGACCGGTTTAATATGGGCAATGAAACGAGATTTACTAATGACGTTTTCTATAATGTGTTCATCTTTAATTGTAATTACTGAATCTGTCATACAGGTCACCCTTTATTGTAATAATTGCTTAACTCATTATACTATATTTAGATTTAAGTTAAAGATTGTGAAAGTATGCTACATGACTTTGCAAAATATAGTATGATAGTAGCATATGTGGAAATAAAGAATGTCGTGATGACAAAGAAAGCATGAAAAAATAGCATTCCATGATGAAATTTGTTATATAATAAACTGTCGAGATCAATTCATACAAAAAGCAGTATCGTCTATGATGAATGTTTTTGCACATATGCGTGATTAAAATTAAGTGTTTGCTTTAGAGGAGGAAGAAAACATGAAAATAGCTGTCATGACTGATTCAACAAGCTATATCCCTCAACATATATTAGAAAAAAACAATATTCGTATTGTACCGTTAAGTATTACGTTAGAAAGCGGTGAAAACTATAAAGAAAATATTTCAATCTTTGCGGACGAATTTCATGAAATATTAAGAACGTCAGAATCTATCCCAACAACGAGTCAACCTGCCATTGGTGAAATGATCAGTGCGTACGAAGCGTATAGAGATGAAGGTTACACGGATGTTATTGTTGTGCATCTTTCAAGTGGCATCAGTGGGGCATATCAAACGGCGATGCAAGCTTCAACAATGGTCGAGGGGATTCGTGTACATCCAGTCGATTCCAAAATAGCATGTTTACCTGAAGGCTCCCTTGTATTGCGTGCTTTAGACTTGATTGAACAAGGATTAGATGTCGAGGCAATATTGGCAGACCTAGACGATATGGTTCAACATGTAGGGGCATTTTTAGTTGTAGATGACTTGAAGAACTTGCATAAAAGTGGCCGTATTACAGGTGCCCAAGCGTGGATTGGAAATTTATTGAAGATGAAACCTGTACTGACATTTGAAGATGGTTTGATTGTCCCTTACGAAAAAGTGCGTACGAAAAAAAGAGCGCTAAAGTTAATTGAAGATAAAGCGGTTGAATTATCGAACGAATATGAACAGTCGACGATTATGGTCATTGGTGGCGATGATAGAGAAGAGTCTCAAGGCGTTTACAAAGATCTCAAAGAAAAGTATCCGAATAAAAATATTGTCTTTTCAGAACTGGGTCCCGTTATTACATCGCATTTAGGATTAGGTGGATTTGGTATCGGCGTCGTCAACCGTCATATCGATGTTCCTGATTCAATCAATGCTGAACGTTAACAATCAAATGCGTTTAAAGCAGCTTCCTAGGTAGGGGGCTGTTTTTATTTTGAAGAGATGTCGTATTAAAAGTAGGTACGGTCAGAAAAAATTTTTCCAATTAAAAAAGTAAAATGAGGCGTTGGGACGTGTATGTTATTGAAAGGAGCTTCAAAATGTATTTTAATGGCCAACTCGTAACAGACGCGACGTTATACGATGACAATCAAATTATTCAAGTAGACAAGGGGGTGACACGTAGATCAAATGGATGGCGATGTACACGATGTGCAACTGAGGAACGACACCACTTTTATCAATATGAAAGTGATGTGCTGAATGAAACAATCACCTATTGTCGTCACTGCATTCAAATGGGACGGATGGATAGTGTGACAGCTGTTTTTACATTGAGAAGTGTCACTTGTCGTTCGGAAGCGGCGTATCAGTTACCCTTTCAACTGTCGGCACAACAGCAATATGCCTCTGATCACATTGTTCAAGCTGTGCTGCGTCATGAATCATTATTACTTCATGCCGTGACAGGTGCAGGTAAGACCGAGATGATGTTTGAAGCCATTGCTCAAGCACGTCGTCAAGGATACAATGTCGCGGTCGTTTCACCACGGCTAGATGTGGTCATTGAAGTGAGTATGCGGATTAAGCAAACATTTTTAAATGAAGCGATTGATATATTACATCAAGCAAGTCAGCAGCAGCATGAAGCACATTTTGTCATTTCGACAGTACACCAACTGTATCGATTCAAGCGGCATTTTCACGTTATATTTATTGATGAAGTCGATGCTTTCCCACTCGCAATGGATCCCTCTTTAATGCAAACGATTGAAAATGCAGCAAGAATGGAAAAAGCACTCATTTATATGACAGCCACCCCGCCGCCGCATTTAAAAACGCAATTTGATGATGCACATACGATTACTTTACCTGCTAGATTTCATCAGCATCCTCTAGTGATTCCTACATTTAAATATTTTAAGCTTCGAGTGAACAAAGTGCAGTTTTATTTATTCACACGCATGAAAGCCCAACAAGAACAGCAACGGACAACGTTAATTTTTTTCAGTGACATACGTGAAATGAAGCGATTTTTTGAAACGTATGCGCCTTTAATGGAACGTCTAGGATTGGTTTACAGTGAAGACCCTGAACGGTTACATAAAGTAGAGGCTTTACGCAACGGTCTATACGACATCATGTTAACGACAACAATATTGGAAAGAGGATTCACGATGCCTTATTTAGATGTATGGGTGGTGGATAGTCACCGCTATACTTCAACAGCCTTAATACAAATCGCTGGACGTGTAGGACGTAAAGCTGTTTGTCCAGATGGTGACGTGTTGTTTTTGCATGAAGGACGCACAAAGGCGATGTATGATGCCCGTCGTCAAATTGCTGAAATGAATCAACTCGCAAAGAAACGAGGATGGATTAAATGAAACGCTGTCTTTTTTGTATGAATACGATGCATGATGCGATTTTAATGGCGAACCTCTTTTCTAGAACGGATCCTCTCTGCCCGAAATGTCATGAATTAATCGAGAATTGTCGTTTTGATGAGGAGAATCGATGTGCATATTGTAAAGGCAAATTAGATCTTTCAGGGGAATGCCACAATTGTCGGAACCTCACCGCTATGGGTGTACAATTTGAACACATTGAATCACTTTTTCATTATGATCATTTTGTGAAAACATTGATACATCAGTATAAATTTTTAAACGACGTCGCACTTGCGAAAGTTTTTGCACATTACATACGGATAAAACGTGTGAAAGATGAACTGATTGTACCGATGCCATCCAGTCAAGACCACGATTTACAACGCACTTTTAATCCAGTTCAAACGATACTGCATCATCTGGAATTACCTTATGTCGCATGTTTAAAAATGCGTCCTCGCTCGAAACAATTTGCGTTATCACGTTCAGAACGTTATGCAGTCGATAATCCCATTTACTTCGATAGTGATATTTCTCTGGAAAACAAAAGTATTCTCCTTATTGATGATATTTACACGACTGGTCACACTGCCCACTGTGCTGGAAATGTATTATTACAACAAAAAGTCAGAAAATTAAGTATGTTAACGTTTGCGAGATAGCGTAAACATGTTAAAATATAAGTAAGGAATATATTATAAAAAGAGGTTGAAAGGAGCGAGCACTATGATTAACTTTGAAATTCATGGAGACAACCTCACAATCACAGATGCTATTAGAAATTATATTGAGGAGAAAATTGGTAAGTTAGAACGCTATTTCACTAATGTGCCAAATGCAACAGCGCATGTGAAAGTGAAAACATATCAAAATTCAAGTACTAAAATCGAAGTGACAATTCCATTGAAAAATGTAACGCTTCGTGCAGAGGAACGACACGATGATTTATATGCAGGTATCGATTTAATTAATAATAAACTTGAACGTCAAGTTCGTAAGTATAAAACACGCGTTAATCGTAAAAACAGAGACCGTGGTTATGAAGAGGATGTATTTACAGAAGTTGAAGCGACTGAACCAGAAGTGGAACAAGAAGCAACAGCGTCTGATATCGAAATCATTCGTTCTAAAACATTCAGCTTAAAACCAATGGACTCAGAAGAAGCTGTACTACAAATGAATTTATTAGGACATGACTTCTTCGTGTTTAATGATCGTGAAACAGATGGCACAAGCATTGTTTATCGTCGTAAAGATGGTAAATACGGTTTGATTGAAACTGAATAATCTCTAATCATGATAAAGAGATGACGTTCATTGCGTGGCACAACTCGATAACTAAAAAATCTTGATTGAACGCGTGATGAGTCGTACAAAAAAGGGTGGGGCAAGTGTATAAATCTAATCAGATGCATTAGATTTAAAGCTTGTCCCTTCTTTTATCAAATGGGAAATGTTTGTGTGCCGTATGGTTCAAAAGTCTGACTACAAGTTTTATATTTGGTTTATACGTCGAACGTCTTTCATAGTAGGAAGTTGATTCGAATATCATAAAGAAACATCATGCATTGTTATTTGACGGTATGAGGTATTATAATAAAATTGTTAAATGATACGTATATATATAAGTGGTTTGAGTATAAATTTATACCGAAAAATGATATGATGGATAGTTGTAAGCGGCACAGTTTTATGGCTAAAGGAGCGAACAAAATGGGTTTGATAACTAAAATGATTGACGGTAATAAACGAGAAGTCAAACGTTTAAGTAAGTTAGCAGATAAAGTCATCGCATTAGAAGAAGATATTGCATTGCTAACTGATGAAGAAATGAGAGCGAAGACGAAAGCTTTCCAAGAAGAACTTCAACAAATAGAAGACATTAAAAAACAGAATAATAAATTAGATGATATTTTACCGGAAGCCTTCGCACTTGTACGTGAAGCTTCTAAACGTGTGTTCAATATGACACCATATAAAGTACAAATCATGGGTGGGATCGCCATTCATAAAGGTGATATTGCAGAGATGAGAACCGGTGAAGGTAAAACATTAACTGCAACGATGCCAACCTATTTAAATGCATTAACTGGTCGCGGTGTGCATGTCATTACGGTAAACGAATATTTATCTAGTGTTCAAAGTGAGGAAATGGCAGAACTGTACAATTTCTTAGGTCTGTCAGTCGGCTTGAATCTCAATAGTTTAAGTACAGTAGAAAAACGTGAAGCTTATAGTAAAGATATCACGTACAGTACAAATAATGAACTTGGCTTTGACTATTTACGTGACAACATGGTGAATTACAAAGAAGACCGTGTGATGCGACCATTGCATTTTGCGATTATTGATGAGGTCGACTCAATTTTAATCGATGAAGCCCGTACGCCGTTAATTATTTCAGGTGAAGCGGAGAAATCTACATCTTTATATACACAAGCGAATGTATTTTCAAAAATGCTTAAAGCTGAAGAAGATTATAACTATGATGTCCAAACGAAAAGCATTCAGTTGACGGAACAAGGTATCGACAAGGCAGAACGCATGTTTAAAATTGAAAACTTATACGATGTGAAACATGTAGATGTGATTCACCATATTAACCTTGCTTTACGTGCGCATTATACAATGCAGCGTGACGTAGATTACATGGTAACCGGTGGCGAAATTCTGATCGTTGACCAATTTACAGGTCGTACAATGCCAGGACGTCGTTTCTCAGAAGGTTTACACCAAGCGATTGAAGCGAAAGAAAATGTACAAATTCAAAACGAATCTAAGACAATGGCGTCGATTACCTTCCAAAACTATTTCAGAATGTACAACAAGTTAGCGGGTATGACAGGTACAGCTAAAACAGAGGAAGAAGAGTTCCGTAATATTTACAACATGACTGTAACTCAAATTCCAACGAACCGACCTGTCCAACGTGTCGACCGTTCAGACTTAATTTATGTGAGTCAAAAAGGTAAATTTGATGCGGTTGTTGAAGAAGTGATTGAAAAACATCGCAAAGGTCAGCCTGTATTATTAGGTACTGTCGCAGTAGAAACATCGGAATATATCTCGAATTTATTGAAAAAACGCGGTATTCGTCATAGTGTGCTTAATGCGAAAAACCATGAAAGAGAAGCGGAAATTGTTTCAGGTGCAGGGCAAAGAGGCGCTGTAACGATTGCGACAAACATGGCCGGACGTGGGACAGACATTAAACTAGGTGAAGGTGTTGAAGAGCTAGGTGGTCTAGCCGTCATTGGTACGGAACGTCATGAATCACGCCGTATTGATGATCAGTTGCGTGGTCGTTCAGGTCGTCAAGGTGATAAAGGGGACAGTCGTTTCTATTTATCATTACAAGATGATTTGATGGTGCGCTTTGGTTCGGAACGTATGCAGGCGATGATGAGTCGTCTAGGCATGGATGATTCTACGCCGATTGAATCTAAAATGGTATCACGTGCTGTAGAGTCTGCACAAAAACGTGTAGAAGGTAACAACTTTGATGCGCGTAAACGTATTTTGGAATATGATGAAGTTTTACGTAAACAGCGTGAAATCATGTATGAAGAACGTAATCAAATCATTGACCAAGATCAAAGTACCGACCTAGTGATGCAAATGATGCATTCCACATTAGACCGCGCATTGCTACATTACGTGAATGAAGACGAAGAAAAGATGGACTACGAGCCACTCATTCACTATGTTCAAGACATCTTTTTACATGAAGGTGACTTAACAGAAAGTGAAATTAATGGCAAAGATAGAGAAGATATGTTTGAAGTCATTTGGGCGAAAATTGAAGCTGCATATAATCGTCAAAAAGATCAACTTGGCGAGCGTATGCCGGAGTTTGAACGTATGATATTATTGCGTTCAATCGACAATCATTGGACATCACATATTGATACAATGGACCAACTCCGTCAAGGGATTCATTTACGTTCGTATGGTCAACAAAATCCATTGCGTGACTATCAAAACGAAGGACATCAATTGTTCGATATGATGATGCAAAGTATTGAAGAAGATGTCAGCAAATATATTCTGAAATCTGTCATCACGGTAGAAGAAGATGTTGAACGTGAGAAAACGAAAGAGTTAGAAGGTAAACACGTTTCAGCTGAAGATGGCAAAGAAAAAGTTAAACCACAACCTATTGTAAAAGAACATGAGGTCGGACGTAATGAACCATGTCCATGTGGAAGCGGCAAAAAATATAAAAATTGTCATGGCAAATAGTGGTGACAATAGTTGAATATTTAAAAGGAGCGATACATGATGGAATTGTCCGAACTTAAACGCAATATGGATAGTTATAGCGCAAAATTAGAACAACTTAGGGGGTCTCTTTGACTTAGAAAACAAAGAGACGAACATCCAAGAATACGAAGAGATGATGGCGGACCCACAGTTTTGGGATAATCAAGAGCGTGCGCAAACGATTATCGATCAAAACAATGCGATTAAATCCGTTGTAAACAATTACTATGAAGTTGCTGAAACGCTTGAAGAGATGGTGGCGACGTATGAATTGCTACAAGAAGAATATGATGACGAAATGAAAGATGATTTAGAACAAGAAGTCATTGGATTCCAAACGAAAGTGGATCAATTCGAATTGCAACTCTTGCTGGATGGCGAGCATGATGCAAACAATGCCATTCTCGAGCTACATCCTGGTGCGGGTGGTACAGAATCTCAAGACTGGACAAATATGTTGTTACGCATGTACCAACGTTATTGCGAACAGCAAGGATTTAAAGTAGAAATTGTGGATTACCAAGCAGGCGATGAAGCGGGTGTGAAGAGTGTTACGATGCTCGTCAAAGGACACAATGCTTATGGCTATTTAAAAGCAGAAAAAGGTGTGCACCGTCTCGTTCGTATTTCGCCGTTTGATTCTTCAGGTCGTCGCCATACGTCATTTGCGTCATGCGATGTCATTCCTGAATTTAACAACGAAAAAATCGAAGTTGAAATCAACCCAGACGATATTACTGTGGATACTTTCCGTGCTTCGGGTGCAGGGGGTCAGCATATTAACAAAACTGAATCAGCCATCCGTATTACGCACCATCCGACAGGTATTGTTGTGAATAACCAAAATGAACGTTCACAAATTAAAAACCGAGAAGCAGCCATGAAAATGTTGAAAGCAAAACTTTATCAACTCGAGCTAGAGCAAAAAGAACAAGAGCTCGCTGCGATTCGTGGTGAACAAAAAGAAATTGGTTGGGGCAGTCAAATTCGTTCTTACGTGTTCCATCCTTATTCAATGGTGAAAGATCACCGTACAAACGAGGAAACGGGCAACGTCAACGCAGTCATGGACGGTGAGATTGGTCCGTTTATCGAAGCGTATTTAAGACATCAAATGCAATAAGATGAAACGTATCTCAAACTAGGGGCTAGGGCATTCAATTGTTCAAGCCCCTGAATTATATGGATGATGAAGACGTTTGATGTTTAGTATGTGCACGTACAAGCATTTTTTCAAAAGATAGAGAAACAAGTGATATAAACAATATAAATGTGTTAATATAATCAACAAATGGACATCAAATGTAAACATGACAGGAGGAGGTTGATTATGGGAATTCATCAATATTTTAAAAGGTTATCAGACTTAGAAAAGCTCATTCGATTACCCGGGAAATTTAAATACTTCGAGCATAATGTAGCCGCGCACTCTTTCAAAGTTACAAAAATTGCCCAGTATTTAGGTACGGTTGAAGAGCATCATGGCAAGACAGTGGATTGGAAAAGTTTATATGAAAAGGCGCTCAACCACGACTTTGCCGAAGTATTTACAGGAGATATTAAAACGCCTGTGAAGTATGCAAGTGGTGAATTGAAAAAACTGTTCTCACAAGTGGAAGAGGAAATGGTTGATACATTCATTAAAGAAGAAATTCCAGAACAGTATCAAGATATTTACCGCCGTCGCTTACAAGAAGGTAAAGATGACTCGTTAGAAGGACAAATTCTATCAGTCGCAGATAAAATTGATTTATTGTATGAAACATTTGGTGAAATACAAAAACGTAATCCTGAACCTCTATTTTTTGAAATTTATGAGATGAGTCTTGAAACGATTATGCAATTTGATCATCTGGCTTCCGTACAGGATTTTATTGAAAATATTATTCCAGAAATGTTAACTGAAAGATTTATACCACGCACTGAATTAAAAGAAATGACGATGCAAATCCTAAATAAAAGAAAGATGTGATAGGGTTGATTTGGTATCTATTGGCCGCTTTTTTTCCTTGTGTCCTTGTGGTTGTTTTCAGCGCGATAACGAGAAGTAAATGGATGGGAACGCTCATTACATTAGTCGTGATCGGTGCATCAGTTTATAAAGGTTTTTTCCATAATGAATGGATTATTTTCCTTGACGTTGTATCATTGTTAGCAGGGTATATTATTGTAGAAGAACTCAAAATTCATCATATCGAGCATGATAAAGAAGGCGGTATGTGATTGTTGTGCAAATGTCCTCGTAATTATAGCGGCATCAGGAGTGAATCTGACACAGTTTGAATGTAATCAGAAGCACTCCTCTTTGTGTTGGATTACGAACAAATGTTTGTATTTTGTCGTTGTGTTCTGTTAAAATATGAGTATTAAGCAGATAGGAGGCGGACAGTGAATGGAGCATCATGACTTTAAAATTGCTTCAAATTTCGAACCACAAGGGGACCAACCCCAAGCAATCAAAGCACTGGTAAAAGGGATAGAAGAAGGCAAGCGTCACCAAACATTACTCGGTGCAACAGGTACGGGTAAAACATTTACGATGAGTAATGTCATTAAAGAAGTGGGCAAACCGACGCTGATTATTGCGCATAACAAAACGTTGGCAGGGCAATTGTACAGTGAATTCAAAACCTTCTTCCCTGAAAATAGAGTGGAATATTTTGTGAGTTACTACGATTATTACCAACCAGAAGCGTATGTTCCGTCTACCGATACGTTTATTGAAAAAGATGCGTCAATTAACGATGAAATAGACCAACTCCGACATTCAGCAACGAGTGCGCTGTTTGAACGAGATGATGTCATTATTATCGCCAGTGTAAGTTGTATTTACGGTTTAGGTAATCCAGACGAATACCGTGACTTAGTTGTGAGCATTCGTGTAGGGATGGAAATGGATAGAAGCGAGTTGTTGCGAAAGCTCGTTGACGTACAATATACACGAAACGACATTGACTTTAGACGCGGAACATTTAGAGTACGCGGCGATGTCGTTGAGATTTTCCCAGCTTCACGTGAAGAGTTATGTATTCGTGTGGAATTTTTTGGTGATGAAGTCGACCGTATTAGCGAAATTAATTATTTAACGGGTGAAGTATTAAAAGAACGTGAACACTTTGCGCTTTTCCCAGCTTCTCACTTCGTAACCCGTGAAGAAAAAATGAAGATTGCGATTGAGCGTATTGAAAAAGAATTAGAAGAACAACTGGCATATTTAAGAAGTGAAAATAAATTACTCGAGGCGCAACGTTTAGAACAACGAACGAATTATGATTTAGAGATGATGCGCGAAATGGGCTTTACGTCGGGGATTGAAAACTATTCGGTTCATCTTACGTTACGACCACTTGGCTCTACACCGTACACTTTGTTAGATTATTTTGGTGATGATTGGCTGATTATGATTGATGAGTCGCATGTAACGTTACCTCAGATTCGTGGTATGTACAACGGTGACCAAGCACGTAAAAAAGTGTTAGTTGAGCATGGTTTCCGTCTTCCGAGTGCTTTAGACAACAGACCATTGAAGTTTGAAGAGTTCGAACAAAAAGCGAAACAACTCGTTTATGTATCGGCGACACCAGGCCCATATGAAATCGAACATACAGATGAAATGATTGAACAAATCATTCGACCAACTGGCTTGTTAGATCCGAAAATCGAAGTCCGCCCTACGAAAAATCAGATCGACGACTTGCTCAGTGAAATCCAAGAACGAACAGAACAAGGCGAACGTGTACTGATCACAACGTTAACGAAAAAAATGAGTGAGGATTTAACGACTTATTTAAAAGAAGCCGGTGTAAAGGTCAATTACTTGCACTCTGAAATTAAAACGTTAGAACGGATTGAAATTATTCGAGATTTACGTATGGGAACATTTGATGTGCTCATCGGTATTAACTTGCTTCGAGAGGGACTTGATATTCCAGAAGTATCATTAGTGGTGATTTTGGATGCGGATAAAGAAGGTTTCTTACGTTCTGAGCGTTCGTTAATCCAAACGATGGGCCGTGCAGCGCGTAATGATAAAGGGCATGTCATCATGTATGCAGATCGAATAACGGATTCCATGAAAGTCGCGATTGATGAAACGGAACGACGTCGTGAAATTCAAATCGCATACAATGAAAAACATGGCATTGTACCGAAAACAATTAATAAAGAGATTCATGATGTCATTAGTGCAACGGTCGAAACGGATGAAACAAATGAAGATCAACGTAAAGAAGTACCGAAGAAAATGACGAAAAAAGAACGTGAAAAAACGATTGAAAATGTTGAAAAAGAAATGAAAGAAGCCGCAAAAGCATTAGATTTTGAAAGAGCAACCGAATTAAGAGATTTATTATTTGAACTAAAATCAAAAGGGTGAAATGCATGAAAGAACCATCAATCGTAGTGAAAGGGGCCCGTGCCCACAATTTAAAAAATGTTGATATCGAATTGCCAAAAAATCAGTTAATTGTCATGACAGGACTGTCGGGATCAGGAAAGTCTTCGCTTGCATTTGACACGATTTATGCTGAAGGGCAACGTCGATATGTGGAGTCTTTAAGCGCATATGCTCGTCAGTTTTTAGGGCAAATGGATAAACCAGACGTAGATACTATCGAAGGTCTGTCTCCAGCGATATCGATTGATCAAAAGACAACGAGTAAAAACCCGCGTTCAACGGTGGCGACTGTAACGGAAATTTATGATTACATTCGTCTCCTTTATGCGCGTATCGGAAAGCCTTTTTGTCCCAATCATGGTATCGAAATCGAATCACAAACTGTACAACAAATGGTCGATCGTATTATGGAATTGGAAGAACGTACGAAAATCCAACTGTTAGCACCTGTTGTGAACCATCGTAAAGGGACGCATGAAAAATTATTAACGGACATCAGTAAAAAAGGTTATGTACGTGTGCGTGTTGACGGTGAAATTATGGACGTGACACAAGTGCCAGAACTTGATAAAAATAAAAACCATACGATTGAAATTGTGGTGGACCGTTTAGTTGTGAAACCGGGTATTGAAACACGTTTAGCAGATTCCATCGAGACCGTACTTGAATTAGCAGACGGTCGACTCGTTGTGGACATTATTGATGGAGATAAGCTGGAGTTTTCAGAAAAGCATGCATGTCCAATTTGTGGCTTTTCAGTCGGTGAGTTAGAGCCGAGAATGTTCAGTTTTAACAGTCCATTTGGCGCGTGTCCAACGTGTGATGGTTTAGGTCAAAAGCTAACTGTAGACTTAGATTTAGTCGTTCCAGATAAAGATAAAACACTGAATGAAGGCGCGATTTTACCGTGGGAGCCGACAAGTTCGGACTTTTATCCATCGATGTTAAAACGTGTGTGTGAAGTGTATAAAATCAATATGGATAAACCATTTAAAAAATTAACTGAACGCCAAAGAAATATCATTTTATATGGTTCAGGGGACAAAGAAATTGAGTTTACATTCAAGTCGAAATTCGGTCAAGAGCGTAAACGTACGATGCCGTTTGAAGGGGTAGTCCCGAATATTGAGCGTCGTTATCATGAGTCACCTTCAGAATATGTACGTGAAATGATGCAAAAATATATGGGGGAACAAGTGTGTGAAACGTGTCATGGCCAACGATTGAGTCGTGAAGCGTTGTCGGTTTATGTAGCAGGTAAAAATATCGGCGAAGTGGTAGAACAATCCATTAAAGAAGCTTTGATATATTATGAAAACATCGAGCTATCTGAACAAGATGCACAAATTGCCCATTTAATTTTAAAAGAGATTACGTCGCGGTTAGCCTTTTTAAATAACGTTGGACTCGATTATTTAACGCTGAACCGTTCATCTGGCACATTGTCAGGTGGGGAGGCGCAACGTATTCGACTAGCAACACAAATTGGTTCTCGTTTGTCAGGTGTCTTGTACGTGCTAGATGAGCCTTCTATTGGCTTACATCAACGTGACAACGATCGTTTGATTCATACATTACAAGAAATGCGCGATCTCGGGAACACATTAATTGTAGTTGAACACGACGAAGACACGATGATTGCGGCAGACTACCTTGTTGATATTGGTCCAGGTGCGGGTGAGCATGGTGGTGAAGTCGTTGCGAGTGGTACGCCGAAACAAGTGATGCGTAACTCAAAATCACTCACAGGTCAATATTTAAGTGGCAAAAAGTTCATTCCCGTTCCGGAACATCGTCGTCCAGTGACTGACCGTAAAATTTCAGTCAAAGGTGCGCGTAGTAATAACCTCAAAAATGTCGACGTTGATTTTCCACTTTCTGTCATGAATGTTGTGACAGGGGTATCAGGTTCAGGAAAAAGTTCGCTCGTGAATGAAGTGTTGTACAAATCATTAGCTAAGGCGATTAATAAATCAAAAGTCAAACCTGGTGAACATGACGAAATGACAGGCATGGATCAAATCGATAAAATTATTGATATCGATCAGTCGCCTATAGGAAGAACACCACGTTCTAACCCAGCCACATATACAGGCGTATTTGATGATATACGAGACGTCTTTGCCTCAACGAACGAAGCAAAAGTACGTGGTTATCAAAAAGGGCGTTTTAGTTTTAACGTTAAAGGTGGCCGTTGTGAAGCGTGTAAAGGTGATGGTATTATAAAAATAGAGATGCATTTTCTACCTGATGTGTATGTGCCTTGTGAAGTATGTCATGGCAAACGTTACAATCGTGAGACGTTGGAAGTCACTTATAAAGGAAAAAATATTGCTGACGTATTAGAAATGACTGTAGAAGACGCAACTCAATTTTTTGAAAACATTCCTAAAATCAAGCGCAAATTACAAACGTTAGTCGATGTTGGATTAGGCTATATTACGCTTGGGCAACCTGCAACGACACTTTCAGGTGGTGAAGCGCAACGTGTTAAACTCGCCTCAGAATTACACAAACGTGCAACAGGACGCTCAATTTATATTCTCGATGAACCGACAACAGGCTTACATGTCGATGATATTAGTCGATTGTTAAAAGTGCTCAATCGACTCGTTGAAAATGGTGATACCGTTGTGATCATCGAACATAATTTAGATGTCATTAAAACAGCAGATAACTTAATTGATTTAGGTCCTGAAGGTGGTGACGGTGGCGGTACGATTCTTGCGACAGGGACACCTGAAGAAATTGCTGCTATCCCAGAATCTTATACGGGTCGTTATCTTAAAACTGTATTAGCGCGTGATAAGGAACGAATGGAGGGCTAAGCCATGGAAGAAGCTAAAGTCAAAGTACTGGAATTACTGAAAGATGGCAAGATTTCTGTAGAAGAAGCAACGACATTATTGGACGCGATGACAACGGAAGACAAAGTAGCACATGCCACAACGAAAGATAAAAGTGATCGTTCTGAAAAGACGACGCGTGATTTTGAAGAGACGGTAGAAGGTTTTGTGAATACGACATTGGATAGTGTCGCGAGTTTGTTAAAGCATGGTCAAAAGTTTATTACTGTGAATCGTGATAAAGTGAAAGAGATGAGTGAAAGTGAACGTCAGGCAGCTTTGAAAAAAGTGGAAGAGACGTTGAATGAAGTAAGAGAGAAAATGAAGAAAGATTAATATTTAGAGGAAGTGTACTGTGAAGGGGGCACTTCCTTTTGTTTTTGGCACAAAAATTCACATAGATTGCCTCACCGTGCTGTACATTTTTACAGTTTTCGCAATGAAAGCTGCGTGGCTAACCCTATATCGCATTTATATAATCCGAAAACATGGATACCATTCCATCTCCACTGCCTCACAGTAATCCATTTTATTTCAAACTAAAGTTGCGTATCTCTCATGCATTTTTAGTGGTATACTTTGAATGCTAAAGGACACTGCAAAAAAGACGGGATATGTGTTAAGATATAGCGATGTTCATACTGATACACTGAACTTTTGATAATGGAAATGTACAACAAAGCGAGCACGTTTTTCGTGATTTTGCATACGTGTTGAAATGTGTTTCAAATGTGGAGATTCATGTATAATGAAACAAGTAATGCGTAGTCAAAAGCGATTAAAAATAAAAATTAATTTAAAGTAAACAGTAAAACTGAGGTGATTAGATGCTAACGACACAAGATTTAGTTAAGCGATTTAATATGAATGTGGTCGCTGGTGAAGCGGGATTAAACCGTCCAATACATAATACAGACATTTCAAGGCCTGGTTTGGAAATGGCAGGGTATTTTTCTCACTACGCTTCCAATCGTATTCAACTTTTGGGTACAACGGAACTGTCTTTCTACAATTTATTACCAGATGCTGAACGTCAAGGGCGCATGCGTAAACTTTGTCGTCCTGAAACGCCAGCCATTATTATTACGCGTGGGCATGATGCGCCGGATGAGTTGTTGGAGGCGGCACAGGAGTTAGATACACCGTTGATTTATGTCGAAGAAGCAACGACACGTGTCATGGGCCGTTTGACAACGTATCTCGAACATGAACTTGCCAATTCGACATCGTTACATGGTGTGCTCGTCGATGTGTATGGTGTCGGTGTATTAATTACAGGGGATTCCGGTATCGGTAAAAGTGAAACAGCTTTGGAACTTGTGAAACGTGGTCATCGTCTTGTTGCGGATGATAACGTAGAAATTAAAGAGATTACGAAAGATCAACTCATTGGTAAGGCACCTAAAATCATTGAACATTTGTTAGAAATTAGAGGATTGGGCATTATTAATGTAATGACTTTATTTGGTGCGGGTTCGATTTTAACGCAAAAACGCATTCGCTTAAACATTAATCTGGAAACGTGGCATCAAGATAAATTGTATGATCGTGTCGGTTTAAATCAGGAAACACTTAAGATTTTAGATACCGAAATTACGAAAAAAACGATTCCTGTTCGTCCAGGGCGAAATGTAGCGGTTATCATTGAAGTAGCGGCCATGAACTACCGCTTGAATATTATGGGCATTAATACAGCAGAAGAGTTTAACGAACGTTTAAATGCTGAAATCTTAAAAAATAGTCAACAAAATAAAGGAGACATAGAATGATGATAGGATACATTGATCCAGTCGCTTTTTCCTTGGGCAGCTTAGAAGTGAAATGGTACGGGATTATCATAGCGAGTGCGATTTTAATCGGGTATTGGATTGCACAAAAAAGCGCACAGTCAGTCGGTTTCCGCGAAGATGATCTTGTCAATATTTTATTAGTTTGTGTATTTGTTGCGATTATTAGTGCGCGTTTATATTTCGTACTTTTTCAACTGGATTATTATATTCAAAATCCGATAGAAATTCCGATGATTTGGCATGGCGGTATTGCGATACATGGGGGGCTCATCGGTGCGTTTGCGATGGGAATTTACTACTGTTATCGCAAAAACTGGCATCCGTTTCAATTAGGTGATGTAGTAGCGCCAAGTATTATTTTAGCGCAAGGCATTGGACGTTGGGGTAACTTTATGAACCACGAAGCGCACGGTGGTCCAGTGAGTCGTTCGTTTTTAGAATCGCTACACTTACCGCAATTTATTATTGAAAATATGCAAATTAACGGTATTTATTACCAACCGACATTTTTATATGAATCGATTTGGGATGTGATCGGTTTTATTATTTTAATTACTATCCGTCGTCATTTGAAAATCGGCGAAACATTTTTCATCTATATCATTTGGTATTCGATCGGTCGTTTCTACATAGAAGGCCTGCGTACAGACAGCTTAATGTTAACCGAGACGATTCGAATTGCACAGGCTGTCTCAATTGTAAGCATTATCATTGGCGTGGTCTTTATTGTATGGCGTCGACTAAAAAAAGATGTGCCACTTTATCGTGAAGCAAAAGTGTTAAGTTGGCCGTTCGACAAGAAAGGAAAGCGTTAAGTTGAAGCGACGACTTAAAGTTTATCCAGCGGGCGGTCATAATGCATTACATGATCTGTATCGTTATATTCGATTTATGCGACTTTTTAAAAATACGCTCATTATTGAAATAGCGAGATATATACCTCATGTCGGTGTGAAACGATGGATGTACCGCCGTTTATTAAAAATGACGATAGGTGAAAAAACTGCATTTGCTTTTAAAGCGGTGCCTGATTTATTATATCCAGAAAAGATAAAAATAGGTCATAACGTGATTATTGGTTACAATACAACTTTATTAACCCATGAATTTTTAACTGAATCGTTAAGAGTCGGTGAAGTTGAAATTGGGGACCATACGATGATTGGTGCGAATGTGACCGTATTACCAGGTGTGAAAATTGGCAGCCACGTTCAAATTGGTGCGGGAAGTGTCGTTTCAAAAGATATTCCCGACTATACTGTGGCGTATGGCAATCCGATACAACTGCACTCAAAACATTAGAAAAGAGAGGTGACAATGGATGACACAAAAACGAAATATTATACAGTTCAGCGATGATGTGGCACTTTATGAACGTCTAGCAAAACAAAAAATACAACAACAAGATTATGTGAAAGCACAACGCTATTTAGCAAAAGTGTTAGCGTTGTCACCAGATTGTTTTGAGGCGAAACAGCAACTTGCGACATGTTTTATTAAGTTAAATGCGCCAAGACGTGCTGAAGCGATTTATTATGAAGAAATTAGTAAGGGAAATGAGTTGGAAGCTTCTTACTATGAATTAAGTCAGTTGAATATTGACTTAAATGAGCCAAACAAAGCGTATCTATTCGGTTTGAGTTATGCTTTTTTAGCAGATGACGAAGCATATCGAGAAGAGTTAGAAGACATGTTTGAAGTGGCATTCAACGGCGAACATCCACTTGAAGAAGAAAGTCAGTTGTTTGTCACACAAGTCATTTTTCAATATTTATTCGGTCAAGGGCGTTTGTTAGAAGCGCGTGAATATTTGTTGAGACAGGACGAAGCAATTCAAGATAATCGAATCATCCGCAATTTACTCGCGATGTGTTATCTCTATTTAAATGAAAACAAAATCGCTCAAGAGATGTTTGAACGTTTGTTGAAAGAGGACCCTTCCGATGTGCATGCGTTATGCCATTACACTTTGTTGCTCTATAACATGAATCAACAAACACGCTTCCAAAATTATGTGAAAATATTAAACAAAATCAGACCGATGAATGATGAAGAGTCTTTTAAACTTGGGATTGTGCTCAGTTATTTAAAGCAGTATCCAGCTTCCCAACAGTTGTTAGTACCACTACACCGCAAAGGCAAGTTTCAGACCTTTCAACTGTTTCATGCGCTTTCGTTCAATTATTATTACCTAGGAAATATCGAACAGAGCCATCACTTTTGGCAAGTATTAACGCAATTTTCGAAAGCGAATCGTGGTTTTCCGCCATGGGTCATCGAGGAAAGTGCCCATTATTTTACTCAACACGTAGAGCCTTTGTTGCTCAGTGATGATCAACATGAACGTTTGTACGGTCTCTTTTTGTTAAATCAACTCAACGGTAAAGAAATTTTGATGACGAAAGAAGTTTGGACGATTTTAGAATCAATGGGAGATTATGAAAAATTGTATCTCTCTTACCTCATTCAAAATCTAAAACTGACGAAACTACACTTTATTCATCAAGGTATGGAGGCACTCTACCGCCTTCCAGAAACACAACCTTATGCCGCCCTCTTTTTAAGTTGGATGAGTTATGCAGAAAGTCTATTAGCCGAGCAAGTCGACCACGAACAAGTGGAAGCGTATGTGGCTGCGGTCGCTTATCTCTTTTTCAACCAAAAAGAAAACCATGATATGACGCGACCACAAATTATTGAACACTTTGATGTGGCAACAGATGCTTTTGAACAAGCACTTCAGCATTTGTTGAGCATTTAGATTTGAGTCCATGAATTAAATGTTGTAAAATGCGTATGATGAAATTAAAGGAGGAACAGATCATGTCAGAACAAGTAAGATATGATGTTGCGATTATTGGTGCAGGACCAGCAGGCATGACAGCTGCTGTTTATGCCTCACGCGCGAATTTAAATACAGTAATGATTGAACGCGGTATGCCAGGCGGGCAAATGGCGAACACTGAAGAAGTCGAAAACTTCCCAGGTTTCGAAATGATTTCAGGACCTGATCTTTCAAGTAAGATGTTTGATCATGCGAAAAAATTCGGCGCTGAGTACAAATATGGCGATATTAAAGGCATTGAAGATAAAGGTGATTACAAAGTCATTGATTTTGGTTCTAGTACACTTGAAGCGACAGCTGTGATTATTGCGACAGGTGCGGAATATAAAAAAGTAGGGGTACCTGGAGAAGAACAGCTTGGAGGTCGCGGTGTCAGCTACTGTGCTGTATGTGATGGTGCTTTCTTTAAAAACAAAAATGTCTATGTCATCGGTGGTGGCGATTCAGCAGTAGAAGAAGGTACGTTCTTAACTAAATTCGCTAGCAAAGTCACAATCGTACACCGTCGTGATCAATTAAGAGCACAAAAAATTCTCCAAGACCGTGCTTTTAAAAACGATAAAATTGATTTTATTTGGAATCACACACTTAAATCTGTTAATGAAAAAGACGGTAAAGTCGGTTCATTAACACTTGTTTCAACAGTGGATGGCACTGAACAAACAGTAGAAGCAGATGGATTATTTGTATATGTAGGTATGAAACCTCTCACACAACCATTTGAAAACTTAGGTATCACAAACGAAGCAGGCTATATTGTGGCAAATGATGATATGAGCACTGCCATTAAAGGTATTTTCGTAGCCGGAGACGTTCGTGAAAAAGGCTTACGTCAAATCGTGACAGCGACAAGTGACGGTAGTATTGCCGCTCAAAGTGCACAAGAATATATCGAAAGCTTACACGACTAATTTTTAAACACATGACATTGAATCAACAGGAGCTGGGACCCCGTTTCCAGTTCCTTTTTTATAGTTTTTCATCATTTTTGAAGATGTGCAGCCTCCCTCTATAACTTTAGACTGATTTCATGTAAACTAATAGAGAATATGATTGGATGGTGGTTAATAATGCAACATGAAGAAAATAATGAAATCGTAAAAAGTGAGCTCCTTGTTGTCACAGGTCTCTCTGGTGCAGGGAAATCATTAGTCATTCAAAGTTTAGAAGACTTAGGCTATTTCTGTGTCGACAACTTACCGCCGATTTTACTTCCGAAATTTGTAGAATTGATGGAACAGGGGAATCCGTCGATGCAAAAAGTTGCGGTAGGGATTGACTTGAGAGGACGCGAATTTTTCCAATATTTAGTACGTGAAATCGATGCAGTACAAAGTCGCAAAGATGTCATTGTTGATGTGTTATTCGTTGATGCAGATACTGAAAAGCTCATTTCACGCTATAAAGAAACACGTCGTAAACATCCTTTACAAGAACATACGGAGTTACCGCTCGTCAAAGCCATCAATGAAGAACGCAAATTACTAGCAGAAATAAGAAGTTTGGCGAATTACACTTTAGATACAACAACATTATCACCTAAAGCCTTGAGAAAACGTGTTTATGAATACTTTAACAAAGAAAATAAATCAACATTTACAATCAATGTCTCTAGTTTTGGTTTTAAGCATGGCATTCAAATCGATGCAGATTTAGTGTTTGATGTCCGCTTTTTACCGAACCCATACTATGTAGCGGAATTGCGACCACTCACAGGTATGGATGAAGATGTTTATAAATATGTGATGAAGTGGAAAGAAACGAATACCTTTTATGAAAAACTATTAGATTTATTGTTATTTATGATTCCGGGTTATAAAAAAGAAGGCAAATCACAACTCGTTATCGCAATTGGATGTACGGGTGGTCAACATCGCTCAGTCGCACTAGCACAACGTTTAGCTGAAGAACTAAAGCAAATTTATGATTATAATGTATATGTTCATCATCGTGATGCGCATATAGAAAGTGGCGAGTAAAATGAAACAACTTAAATTAGTACTGATTGGTGGAGGTACTGGTTTATCCGTTTTGGCAAGAGGATTAAAAACTTTTCCAATAGATATTACAGCAATTGTGACAGTAGCAGATGACGGTGGCAGCACGGGGAAAATAAGAGATGAGATGGATATTCCGGCACCAGGAGATGTACGTAACGTATTGGCTGCTTTAAGTGATGTAGAACCGACACTTGAGCAACTGTTTCAATATCGATTTAAAGAAGATCAAATTAGCGGTCACTCACTGGGAAACCTGTTGATTGCGGCTTTAACGAATATTACTCATGATTTCGGTCATGCTGTGAAAGAACTAAGTAAAATTTTAAATATTAAAGGCCGTGTTATACCGTCGACGATTTCGAGTGTCTCTTTGAATGCAGAAATGGAAGATGGCGAAATTGTTACAGGGGAGTCTAATATTCCAAGAAAACAAAAGAAGATTAAGCGTGTGTTTTTAGAGCCGGCAGATGTGCAACCGATGGACGAAGCGATTGAAGCATTGCGTGAAGCGGATTTGATTGTGTTAGGTCCAGGCTCGTTATACACGAGTGTGATTTCAAACTTGTGTGTCAAAGGCATTGCCAATGCGATAGTCGAAAGTGACGCGAAAAAATTATATGTTTCTAACATTATGACGCAACCGGGCGAAACAGATCATTACACAGTCATGGATCATATCGATGCCATTCATCAACAACTCGGTGATCATGTGCTTGATTTTGTGATTGCGAATCAACTAGAATTTTCACCTCAGATTATTGAAAAATATGAATCAAAGGGCGCAAAGCCTGTGTATTATGATAAGGATGAATTGAATCAACTCGGTGTGCAGCTCGTGACAGGACAGCATCTTGTAGAAGTTTCAGAGCATGATTATGTGCGCCATCGTACAGAAGTTTTGGCAGAAATGATTTATGAAATTGCCTTACAAGAAATTAGTACGATTCAGTTTGACCCAGATCAATTCAAATCCTAATTGTAGCCATTTTGAACCATAGCAAATAGAAAGGGAAAGATTCATTATGAGCTTTGCATCTGAAATGAAAAATGAACTGACACGAATTGAAGTTGACCATGCGAATGCTAAGGCAGAACTGAGCGCACTGATTCGAATGAACGGGGCCTTGAGTCTGTCTAATCAACAATTTGTGATTAATATCCAAACGGAAAATGCAACGACGGCGCGACGTATTTATTCACTGATTAAATTTGTGTTTAAAGTTGAAGTTGAAATATTAGTGCGCAAAAAAATGAAGTTGAAGAAAAACAATATTTATATTTGTCGAATAAAAATGAAGACGAAGGAAATTTTGGATGAACTTGGGATTTTGAAAAACGGCATGTTCAGCCATGATATCGCTCCTGAAATGGTGAAAGATGACGAAATGAGACGGAGTTACTTACGTGGCGCATTTTTAGCAGGTGGCTCCGTGAACAATCCAGAAACGTCTTCATATCATTTAGAAATTTTCTCGCTCTATGAAGGTCATTCAACTGGTTTGACACAATTGATGAATACGTATGAGTTAAATGCAAAAAGTTTAGAACGTAAAAAGGGATGGATTACATATCTCAAAGAAGCTGAACGCATTGCTGAATTTTTAAGTTTGATAGGTGGTTATCAAGCGTTATTAAAGTTTGAAGATGTGAGAATTGTCCGAGATATGCGAAATTCAGTTAATCGTCTCGTTAATTGTGAGACGGCAAATTTGAATAAGACAGTCAGTGCGGCCATGAAACAAGTGGAAAGTATTCAATTGATTGATCAAGAAATCGGCATTGATAATTTGCCAGATCGACTAAGAGAAGTTGCGAGATTACGTATTGAGCACCAAGATGTCTCGCTAAAAGAATTAGGTGAAATGGTGAGCACCGGTACCATTTCCAAATCAGGCATTAACCATCGTTTGAGAAAACTGAATGAAATGGCTGATAAAATTAGAAGTGGAGAACCATTTGAAGTGTAAAAGCCATATTTATCTCATCATAACCATCATCAACAACGTAAAAGTTACAATAACGACTTAATCGGGAATAGATGAATGAAAGTCCATAAAAAGGCCGTGAAATGTTCGTCATCCAGCGCGCTATTGACTATTAAAACAAAAAGAACCCCGCCGTTATGGGATTCTTAATTTTAAAAAGTGTGTTATTGAATGGTATGAACCCCCTCGAGAGGAATCGAACCTCTATCGTAAGAACCGGAATCTTATGTGTTATCCATTACACTACGAGGGGTTAATTGCGTAAGTCTATTCACCATTGTACCTTTCGGGCATGCGAGGGTCAACTCCTAACACAAATATGTCTAAGAGTGCGTTGTTTTTGACCATTTTTGACTTTTGCGTTAGAATAAACATAAATTAAACAATTTAGGAGGAATCACCAAATGAATTTAATTCCTACAGTTATTGAAACGACAAACCGCGGTGAACGCGCATACGATATTTATTCACGTTTATTGAAAGACCGTATCATCATGTTAGGTTCAGCGATTGATGATAACGTAGCAAACTCAATCGTATCACAATTGTTATTCTTACAAGCACAAGACGCGGAGAAAGATATTTATTTATATATTAATTCACCTGGTGGTAGTGTGACAGCTGGTTTTGCGATTTACGATACAATTCAACATATTAAACCAGATGTACAAACAATTTGTATCGGTATGGCAGCATCTATGGGATCATTCTTATTAGCTGCAGGTGCAAAAGGTAAACGTTTCGCATTACCAAACGCAGAAGTGATGATTCACCAACCCCTTGGCGGTGCACAAGGTCAAGCGACTGAAATCGAAATCGCAGCGAAACACATTTTAAGAACACGTGAAAGATTAAATAAAATTTTATCAGAACGTACAGGTCAACCTATTGAAAAAATCGAAAAAGATACAGACCGTGACAACTTCTTAACTGCACAAGAAGCGAAAGAATACGGTTTAATCGATGAAGTAATGGAGCCTGAAAAAGCTTAATAAAGTGATGCGATAAGTGAGGGGTGAGACAATAGTTTCATCCCTCTTTCCTATATTGGGAGGATTTGAAAGTGTGTATTCAGGGAGGAATGACGATGAAGCAACATGTTAGACGAGCGACACTTAATGATTTAGAAGCAATTATGACAATTTATAATCACGCCATTTTGCATACTACAGCAGTTTATACATACGAACCCACAAATATTGAAGAACGACGCCAATGGCTAGCACAAAAGGAACGTGATGGCTATCCTGTTTTTGTTTATGAAAATGAAGGGACAGTGTTAGGTTTTGCGACTTATGGCCCTTTTAGAAATTGGCCCGCCTATCAATTTACCATTGAGCATTCCATCTATGTTAGCCCCGATGCAAGAAGACAAGGTGTGGCGTCTCAGTTATTAACGGTGGTGATTGAAGATGCAACGGCGAATGGTTATCAAACGATTGTGGCTGGCATTGATGATAGCAATGAAGGAAGTTTGAAATTGCATGAAAAAATGGGCTTCAACAATATAGGCACATTGGAAAAGGTCGGCTATAAATTTGAACGTTGGCTCAATCTTGCATTCTATCAAAAGCAGTTAAAATAAGATGAAAATTGAACGTTGGGCTGTTAAAAGTGATTATAGACCACTAAAAAGATGACTCTGAGTGTAAAAAAGGTTGTAAAATCAACAACAACTCGAGTCATCTATAGTGGTTTTTATTTTGAATATAAATCCTTTAAAGCTGACGGCAAGGTTGGAAAGTCGAATTGAAAGCCTAAGTCTGATATTTTTTGTGGCACCATGTATTGTGTATCGAGTATGAGCGTCGACATTTTACCGAGCACAAGACGTAGCATCAATGCAGGCATCCAAGTGTAATGTGGTCGATGCATGACGCTTCCTAAAACTTTGCCGAATTGATGCTGTGTTTCGGGTGCTGGTGCTGATAAATTATAAGGTCCTGAAGCTTTGGGAGACTGAATGAGAAATTGAATGGCACATACTAAATCTGATAAATGAATCCATGAGTACCATTGACGGCCATTCCCCACACGTCCACCGACAAAGAAACGATAAGGCATTGCCATCATGGGTAGTGCGCCACCGTCACGAGATAGAATCAGTCCAAAACGTCCGCAGATGACACGTGTGCCAAGTTGTTCAAACAGTGTCGCTTGTCTTTCCCACTGATACACGATTTCTGATAATAAATCGTGCGGTGTCGTTTGATATGATTCAGTGTACACAGCGGTTTCTGATGGTGGATAATATCCCATAGCACTGGCATTAAATAGCACATCTGGTTTTCTCTCACGTTGTTTAAATAAGTCAAACAGCGCACTTGTCGCTTGAATACGACTGGTCATCATAAGCTGCTGATGCTGAGGTGTCCAACGTTTGTTCAATGTAGCGCCTGCTAAATTAATGACAATGTCAATGTGCGGGACTTCTTCTTCCCAACCGTCCTTGCTCCAATTTATATAATGTACATGTTGTTGTTGCGAGGTTTTATCACTTCTTGTCAGGATATAAATCATCGCTTCATTAGAACGTGTAAGTTGTTCAACTAAAGCACGTCCCACCATACCAGTGCCACCTGTAATTAAATAGCGTTTCATAGGCTTCACTCCTTTACTTTATGTGCGTTCATAGTATTGTCAATAAATGGTCATCAATTCTTCACTAACGATGTCTTAAATCTGTTTATTTTTTCACAAAGTACGTTATAATAGAGATACCTTCGATAATTAATACATCTCTTAATTAAATTCAGTATACCCCTTAAATATATACGACGAAGGTATTTTTGACTCCCTTTAGTAGAGATCTGGATGATGCAGCATTCAGATCTCTTTATTTTTGTTAGGGCATCGTTATCGTCTTCGTTGATAGCTTCAAAGTGCCTCATAAAAATGACCCGTGTAAGATAATTATTTATTTTTACGTTGACGGTCATTCATTTTTTGATTGATGAACTTACCAATGACACGATAAACGATGAAACGAATGAGCATATTAACAATTCTTTTCATTTTAACTCTCCTTTACATCTGTCGTAGTACATACATTCCTTTATTTTTACAAATTAAACTTAAGGACGTGTCAGACTTAACTAGAATTAGAAACCTGTATTAAAAAAAGCTTTTCGCATGAATGATTTCAAGAGATATAAACGGGTAAATAATAAGATGAATAGTAAAAAGTTAAATGGTTCTATTTCATGGCTATGTCCGGCGTGATAGATAGAAAGAGAGAGGCGATCATGTGACAATCAGATGATCGTGACGTTTA
Organism: Staphylococcus delphini; assembly: GCF_900636325.1. Lineage (NCBI taxonomy): Bacteria > Bacillati > Bacillota > Bacilli > Caryophanales > Staphylococcaceae > Staphylococcus > Staphylococcus delphini. The sequence goes on along the minus strand of NZ_LR134263.1, from coordinate 2,260,505 downwards.
CATTCATTGAAATTCCAGTATACTAAAAGCTAACGCATTTTATTAATTACAATAAAATGCGTGCGTTAAGTTTTGAATTCACAATGAAATATGATTGAATAAAATATATTGTCATCAATTTATAAAGAGAGGGAATGCAATGTCAGCACCAAAACCAAATGAGCAAGGTAACCGCAATGTGAAACCGAATAAAAAAAAGAGACGTTTACTCGGCTTTTTAAGTGTCGTCGTCATACTATTATTGCTCGGGGGCCTCGTCTTTGCCATTTTTTCATTTGTCGATCAATCGCATAGAGGGAATGAACGTCTAAAAGAGAAGTCAATTGAGGAACAAAAGGAAAAGCGTGACGCAGAAATTAAAAAAGAGAGAGAACGAAAAGAACGTGAAGCTCGAGAAAAAGAACGAAGCATTGAAGCGGCTCAAGCTGAACAAGAGCGATCTATTGAAGCCGCACGTCAAGCAGAAATAGAAGCTGAACGTCAAGCGCAACTCGAGTGGCAACGTCAACAACAGCAACAACAACAAAGAGAAAAAGCAGCAGAAGCTCGAAAATCGAAGGAAAAAACGGATGACGAGAAAGACGACAGCGATAGTGAAGCAACAGAAGAGGAATCTGAAACAAAAGAGGAACGTACAACGGAAGAGGCCACGACCGAAGAATCGAAAACGACACAACCTAAACCTTCAACCGAGCAGCGTTCATCTCAAGAAGCGCAAACAGGTCAATCGCAGTCTAACGAGCGTCCAACAACTGATAGAAGTATTGCACCAAAACAGAGCTCAGAAACACCTTCCAAACCGCGCAATAGTGACGAGTCATAACGTATCGTAATTATAAACAAAATGAATAGGGCAAAAAAGGGCTGTTGAGACATGTAAATCTCAGCAGCTCTTTTTTATTAATGATGCATATCCATTTAGAAAATGAGGTTAAGAAGCAATGTTAAGAGTATCGATATAATAATAGAGAAAAGACAGCCAGGCAAACATCCTACAGGGGTACAACCGATTGTGCGCACATATGTCCGTTGAAATGGTCCTGTATCGTTTTGGAATGTATCATCTTGGCGACGGTTAATTTCATCAGGATGTCGATAGCGTGGGTCGGATGGCTCAATGACTTCGGGTTGATCAGATTGTTTAGACATAGTTTCACCTCTTTCTTTCAATGTAAATTATCTTGTCAATGATTGCAATGAATGGCGTATCGATGTTTAGTTTTAGTGAAAAATGTGAATTATAACAGCACATCAGTAATTATGTTGTGCATTGGTGGTCGTTATTTGTCCAACGTTTATAAAAATCGGGATGCTTTTTGACTTGCATTTGTTGTGCACAAATAGTATGATGAATTTGTAAACATGATCAGTATTTAGTGTATTTGGGACTAAAAATGTCACGGCATGGCTTGAATATGGCCATCTTGTCACTATTAAGGAGGCCTTTATCATGGAACGTATGATTCATGTTCAACAAAAAATTGTGCCTGACTTGATAGACAAAATGCGTCGACGTTTTTCTATTCTAACAACGATTCAAAAGTATCAACCGGTTGGGCGGCGGACTTTAAGTGAGTTGCTTAACCTCACTGAGCGTGTGCTACGTTCAGAAACAGATTTATTGAAACAACAAGAATTGATATCTGTAAAATCAACAGGTATGACATTGACTTCTCAAGGTTTAGATGTTGTCTCACAGCTGAATGCATATTTCGATCAGTATACGGACTATCATCACCTTGCACAATCCATCAAATCGACATATCAACTTGATGAAGTTCATGTGATTCCTGGTGATAGTGATAAAGATTCAAACGTTAAAGTAGAATTAGGTCGCATCGCTGGACAGCTTCTTGAAAAGCAACTGTATGACCATGCTATTGTGTCAGTAACAGGTGGCTCTACTATGGCATCGGTAAGTGACGCAATGTCGCATTTGCCTTTCCAAGTACTCTTTGTGCCGGCACGTGGCGGTCTCGGTCAAAATGTCATCTTTCAAGCGAACACAATTTGTTCTCATATGGCTCAAAGGACTGGCGGCAGTTACACAACGTTATATGTGCCTGAACAAGTGAGTGAATTGACCTATCAAAATTTAATGAACGAACCTTCAGTGATTCAAACGCTCGATAAAATACGTGAATCACAGTTTACAATACACGGCATTGGTGATGCGCTGAAAATGGCGAAGAGAAGACAATCGTCACCAGAAGTCATAGAAAAACTTCAACATCATTTTGCTGTGGGTGAAGCGTTTGGTTATTATTTTGATCAACAAGGCCAAATTATTCACAGAGTTAAAACGATTGGTATTCAACTAGAAGAAGCGCAATCAAAAGCACATATTTTTGCTGTCGCTGGCGGAGAATCCAAAGGGCTTGCGATTAAAGCTTATCTTAAGATGGCGACACCTAATACGGTGTTGATTACAGATGAAGCTGCGGCAAAAGTAATCACAAGGGAAAAATTTGTTGAAAATAAAAAGTGAGTGAATTGTTTAAGTATTGAATTGATCCACTTTTTAAATATCATTTAAAGGAGGCCATTAACATGGCAGTAAAAGTAGCAATTAACGGATTTGGTAGAATTGGTCGTTTAGCATTTAGAAGAATTCAAGATGTGGAAAATATCGACGTTGTAGCAGTAAACGATTTAACAGACGACGATATGCTTGCACACTTATTAAAATATGACTCAACACAAGGTCGTTTTACTGAAGAAGTAGAAGTAATTGACGGTGGTTTCCGTGTAAATGGTAAAGAAGTGAAATCATTCTCTGAACCAGAACCTAAAAACTTACCATGGGGCGAGTTAGACATCGACGTGGTATTAGAATGTACTGGTTTCTTCACTGATAAAGAAAAAGCTGAAGCACACATCGAAGCAGGCGCGAAAAAAGTATTAATTTCTGCACCAGCTAAAGGTGACCTTAAAACAGTTGTATATAACGTTAACCACGAAATTTTAGATGGTACTGAAACAGTTGTTTCTGGTGCTTCATGTACAACAAACTCATTAGCACCTGTTGCAAAAACTTTACAAGACAACTTCGGTATCGTTGAAGGTTTAATGACAACAATTCACGCTTACACTGGTGACCAAAACACATTAGACGCACCTCACAGAAAAGGTGACAAACGTCGTGCGCGTGCAGCTGCTGAAAACATCATCCCTAACTCAACTGGTGCTGCGAAAGCAATCGGTTTAGTTATTCCTGAAATCGATGGTAAATTAGACGGTGGTGCACAACGTGTTCCTGTAGCAACAGGTTCATTAACTGAATTAACTGTAGTATTAGAAAAAGAAGTTTCTGTTGAAGAAGTTAACAAAGTCATGAAAGAAGCAACTAACGAATCATTCGGTTACACTGAAGACGAAATCGTTTCTTCAGACGTTGTTGGTATGACTTTCGGTGCTTTATTCGACGCAACTCAAACACGTGTAATGACTGTTGGCGACCGTCAATTAGTTAAAGTTGCATCTTGGTACGACAATGAAATGTCATACACTGCTCAATTAGTTCGTACTTTAGAATATTTAGCAAGCCAATCTAAATAATATAGATTAAAATAGGTTTGTAAGTACTTAAATATGTGCTTCTAACTATTTTGTAGCTGATAGTAGGCGGGGGAGCACAAACGCTTCTCCGCTTATTTTAAAATTGAGAGCGATAACAAGGAGGATGCTTTATGGCAAAAAAGGATGTCACAAATGTTGAATTAAAGGATAAGGTTGTTCTTGTACGTGCGGATTTCAATGTTCCTATGAAAGACGGCGAAATCACGAACGACAACCGTATCGTTCAAGCATTGCCAACTTTAAAGTACATCATTGAGCAAGGTGGGAAAGTGGTCGTATTCTCACACTTAGGTAAAGTGAAAGAAGAAAGTGATAAAGAGAAACTTTCACTAGCACCTGTTGCAAAACGTTTATCAGAAAAATTAGGTCAAGATGTCCAATTTATTCCTGAAACACGTGGCGAAAAATTAGAGTCTGCAATCCAAGCATTAAATTCAGGTGATGTGTTGATGTTTGAAAATACACGTTTTGAAGATGTTGACGGTAAGAAAGAATCTAAAAATGACAGTGAATTAGGTCGTTACTGGGCATCACTTGGCGATATTTTTGTTAATGATGCATTCGGTACAGCCCACCGTGAACACGCGTCAAACGTTGGTATTTCAACACATTTAGAAACAGTTGCTGGATTTTTAATGGAAAAAGAAATTAAATTTATCGGCGGCGTTGTTGAAAATCCAAACAAACCGGTTGTTGCTATCCTTGGTGGTGCGAAAGTTTCTGATAAAATCGGTGTTATCGAAAACCTATTAAACATTGCTGACAAAGTGCTGATCGGTGGCGGTATGGCCTACACATTCTTAAAAGCACAAGGCAAAGAGATCGGTCTTTCATTACTTGAAGCAGATAAAATTGACTTCGCGAAAGATTTATTAGAACGTGCAAGCGATCAAATCGTATTACCAGTTGATGCAAAAGTTGCGAAAGAATTCTCAAACGATGCACAAATTACAACCGTTTCTATCGACGACATTCCTGAAGACCAAGAAGCAATGGATATTGGTCCTGAGACAGTTGCACTTTTCAAAGAACAATTAAAAGGTGCGCATACAGTGGTATGGAATGGACCAATGGGTGTGTTTGAATTCAGTAATTTTGCACAAGGTACAATTGGTGTTTGTGAGGCGATTGCTGAACTGCAAGATGCGACAACAATTATCGGTGGTGGCGATTCTGCAGCAGCGGCAATGCAACTTGGCTTTGAAGATGACTTCACGCACATTTCTACAGGTGGCGGCGCGTCATTAGAATACTTAGAAGGTAAAGAATTACCAGGCATTAAAGCAATTTCAAATCTATAAGTCTAGATATGAGATTTGATTGAACAATAGAGGGAGTGTTTAATAGTGAGAAAACCAATCATCGCAGGTAACTGGAAAATGAACAAAACTGTACAAGAAGCAAGAGATTTTGTACAAGCGTTACCAGCATTACCAGATACAAATGAAGTTGAGGCAGTGATTTGTGCGCCTACCATTCAACTTGATGCACTGATTTCATTAACAAAAGACAATGTTGCGCCAGGTCTTAAAATTGGTGCGCAAAACACTTATTTTGAAGATAGTGGTGCGTTCACAGGGGAAACATCTCCAGTCGCATTAGAAGCATTAGGTGTAAGCTACGTTGTTATCGGTCACTCTGAACGTCGTGACTTATTCCACGAAACAGATGAAGATATTAACAAAAAAGCACATGCAGTATTTAACCACAACATGACACCAATCATTTGTGTGGGTGAATCAGATGAAGAACGTGAAAGTGGTCAAGCGAACGAAATCGTTGAAGCACAAGTAGAAAAAGCATTAAAAGGTTTATCAGATGAACAAATTAAACAAGTTGTTATCGCATACGAACCCATTTGGGCGATTGGTACAGGTAAATCTTCAACAGCGAAAGATGCGAACGAAATGTGTGCAGCAGTTCGTCAAAAAATCGCGAAATTAACAAGTGATGAAGTGGCACAAGCGACACGTATTCAATACGGCGGTAGTGTTAAACCAGGCAATATTAAAGAATATATGGCTGAAACTGATATTGATGGCGCATTAGTTGGTGGCGCATCACTTAAAGTAGAAGATTATACTCAATTGTTAGAAGGTGCAAAATAATTATGGCAAAAAAACCTACAGCGCTGATTATTCTTGATGGGTTTGCGAATCGAGAAGAAGTACACGGTAATGCTGTTAAACAAGCGCATAAACCAAACTTTGATCGCTACTATGAGAAGTATCCTACGACTCAAATTGAAGCAAGTGGTTTAGATGTGGGACTTCCTGAAGGACAAATGGGGAATTCAGAAGTGGGCCATATGAACATTGGTGCTGGACGTATTGTGTACCAAAGCTTAACTCGTATCAATAAATCTATTGAAGATGGCGACTTTTTCGATAATGACGTCTTAAACAAAGCGATGGACCATGCATTAAACAATCATAGTGCATTACACATCTTTGGTTTGCTTTCTGATGGTGGCGTACACAGTCATTACAAACATTTATTCGCGTTGTTAGAATTAGCGAAACGTAAAAACTTAACAAAAGTTTATGTCCACGCATTTTTAGATGGTCGTGACGTTGATCAAAAATCAGCTTTAAAATATATCGACGAAACAGAAGAGAAATTTAAAGCATTAGGTGTAGGTCAATTTGCATCTGTATCAGGACGTTACTATGCAATGGACCGTGATAAACGTTGGGATCGCGAACAAAAAGCGTACGATGCGATTCGCGGATTCAGTGATGTGAAGTACGCATCAGCGCGTGAAGGTGTTCAAGCAAACTACGACAACAATTTAACTGATGAATTTGTTGAACCGTTTGTAGTTGAAAATCAAAACAATGGTGTGAACGATGGCGATGCTGTCATTTTCTACAACTTCAGACCAGACCGTGCTGGCCAGATGTCTGAAATCTTTACGAGCAAAGCATTCGACGGTTTTGAAGTTGAGCGCGTGAATGATTTATTCTATGCGACATTTACAAAATACAATGATCAAGTCGATTCAGCAGTTGTATTTGAAAAAGTAGACTTGAAAAATACAATTGGTGAAGTGGCACAAGACAATGGTTTAGTTCAATTACGTATTGCTGAAACTGAAAAATATCCACACGTGACATATTTTATGAACGGTGGACAAAATGAAGAGTTCGAAGGTGAACGTCGTATTTTAATTAATTCGCCTAAAGTTGCAACGTATGACTTAAAACCTGAAATGAGTGCTTACGAAGTGCGTGATGCATTACTTGAAGAGTTGGATAAAGGCGAGTTAGACTTGATTATCCTTAACTTTGCCAACCCTGACATGGTAGGCCACAGTGGAATGTTAGAGCCAACGATCAAAGCGATTGAGGCTGTAGATGAATGTTTAGGTGACGTTGTTGATAAAATCTTAGACATGGACGGACAAGCGATTATTACGGCCGACCATGGTAACTCAGATGAAGTATTAACAGATGACGATCAACCGATGACAACACATACGACTAACCCAGTGCCTGTCATTGTCACAAAAGAAGGCGTCACATTACGTGAAACAGGCCGTCTTGGCGATTTAGCACCAACGTTACTTGATTTATTGAACATCAAACAACCTGAAGATATGACGGGTGAATCATTAATTCAACATTAAATTATTTGAGAAACACAGATGAATCGCTATAATAGCATTAAGTAGTCAAATATAAAACGGAATAAAGTATGTTCAAACCATATTGAATATATATTTATAAATTGATTGAAAAAGGAGATTTAACATTATGCCAATTATTACTGATGTATACGCTCGCGAAGTATTAGACTCACGCGGTAACCCTACAGTTGAGGTAGAAGTATTAACAGAAAGTGGTGCGTTCGGTCGCGCATTAGTGCCATCAGGTGCATCAACTGGTGAACACGAAGCAGTAGAATTACGTGACGGCGATGCGGATCGTTACTTAGGTAAAGGTGTAGAAAAAGCAGTTGAAAATGTAAACGAAATTATTGCACCTGAATTAATCGAAGGCGAGTTCTCAGTATTAGAACAAGTTTCAATCGATAAAATGATGATTCAATTAGATGGTACTGCAAACAAAGGTAAATTAGGTGCCAATGCGATTTTAGGTGTTTCTATTGCAGTTGCGCGTGCAGCAGCAGACTTCTTAGGACAACCTTTATACAAATATTTAGGTGGATTCAATGCAACAGTATTACCAACACCGATGATGAACATTGTTAATGGTGGTTCTCACTCAGACGCACCAATCGCATTCCAAGAGTTCATGATTTTACCAGTGGGTGCTGAGTCATTCAAAGAAGCTTTACGTTGGGGTGCTGAAGTCTTCCACGCATTAGCTAAAATCTTGAAAAAACGTGGCTTAGTGACTGCAGTAGGTGATGAAGGTGGATTCGCGCCTAAATTCGAAGGAACTGAAGATGGCGTAGAAACAATTCTTGAAGCCATCAAAGCAGCTGGTTTAGAGCCAGGTAAAGACGTATTCTTAGGTTTTGACTGTGCATCATCTGAGTTCTATGAAAACGGTGTGTATGACTACACTAAATTCGAAGGTGAAAATGCAGCGAAATTAACTGCTGAAGAGCAAGTAGACTACTTAGAACAACTTGTTAACAAATACCCAATCATCACAATTGAAGATGGTATGGACGAAAACGACTGGGAAGGTTGGAAGTTATTAACTGAACGTATCGGTGACCGTGTTCAATTAGTAGGTGACGACTTATTCGTAACAAACACTGAAATTTTATCTAAAGGTATCGAACAAGGTATCGGTAACTCCATCTTAATCAAAGTCAACCAAATCGGTACTTTAACAGAAACATTTGAAGCAATCGAAATGGCACAAAAAGCAGGTTACACTGCAGTCGTATCACACCGTTCAGGTGAAACAGAAGATACAACAATTGCGGACATCGCTGTTGCAACAAATGCTGGACAAATCAAAACAGGTTCATTATCACGTACAGACCGTATTGCGAAATACAACCAATTGTTACGTATTGAAGATGACCTTTACGAAACAGCTAAATATGAAGGCTTAAAATCATTCTACAACTTAAGCAAATAAGTAGATGATACAAGTAAGAGAGGTTAGGACATCACGTTCTAACCTCTTTTGTTGATTAATTTTTGATAGGTAGAGGACGAGTCATATTTTTGGTGGACGTTGCCCCTCTTTCCTTTTTGAACATACTTTCCACGCAAGATTTCGAAATAAAGCAAGCTCATCCTATCAAATTTTGTGTTCTTTAATAAGTGTTTGTATCCACTCACGCCACCGCATCGTTATTTTTTATTATCTTATTCACTTACTTTAAATTGGAATGATAGTTTTGTATTTTTAGGTAGGGATATGTTTTGTAAGGAGTTTTTGAAACGCAAATTCATCAAGACAATCTTAAGGTAACAAAATGTTCGAATCGGAAAAAGCGTAGAGGTTTGTATCGATTATGACAGTCACCTTATCAAAATTTATTATCCTTTTAATGATTCGTTTATTATGTTGAAACTGGTGTATTTAACATTCGTTTTCTTTCATCGTTTTAAACTGTTATAATAGTTTTAAATGATGAAGAAGGAGAAAGGAAATGCCACAAATTCAAGACACGGAATTACGTGCCCAACATACAGGGAAATTACTCGCTTATCTCTCATTTCTCTTCGCCGTTTGCTTAGTCATCCATCAAGTCATGATTGTGGATGGTCAAGTGGTGACGTACATGCTTGAACATTCAGGTAATAAAGCGACAGAGAATAGTATTAACGCCATCAACAATAGCTTGCGTTACATTGGTATTCTCTACATACTTGCTAATGCAGCAGGGGTGGTCGCATTAAAAAACCAACATCCTTATTTATGGTGGTTTATGTTAGCGGTGTTCATTTCACAAATTTTCAACGCGTTACTCAATCCACCGATTCTTTACACAGCGATTTTTTATGTGAAAGGTTTCTTCGGTTTAATCCCATATGCGGTAGTAATCATTGGATCGCTTATACTGGCAGTGATGATGATTCGGGTGAGTGTCAAGCGCAAGTCCACGTTTAATCGATAAAGCTTGTTGTGAATCGATTAAATATATGATAAAATAGCTTTCGTATATGATGAATGGAGGACAGTCTGATGCATAGTTTTTTCGTAGTATTACTCATTATTGACTGTATCGCGCTCATCACTGTTGTTTTATTGCAAGAAGGTAAAAGCAATGGCTTATCAGGTGCCATTAGTGGTGGTGCTGAACAATTATTTGGTAAACAAAAACAACGTGGTGTAGATTTATTTTTGCATAGATTGACAATTGTACTTTCGATTATTTTCTTTGTATTAATGTTAGGTATCAGTTACTTTAATATGTAAAGTCCGGCCGTTGAAAAGTCGGACTTTTTTGTTTGTGTACACTGTGTCAAACCGATAAAATAGAGTGTATGAGTTATTGAAAGGACGAGAGTTTACCGATGAAGATTCAATTACCGAAACCTTTCTTTTTTGAGGAAGGGAAACGTGCAGTATTATTATTACACGGTTTTACTGGCAACAGTTCAGATGTCAGACAATTAGGGCGCTTTTTACAGAAAAAAGGGTACACGTCTTATGCACCTCATTATGAAGGGCATGCGGCGCCACCTGAAGAAATTTTACAATCGAGTCCCCACGTATGGTATAAAGATGTGCTCGATGGTTATGAATTTTTAGTGGAACACGGTTATGACGAAATCGCTGTCGCTGGTTTATCACTAGGTGGTGTTTTTGCATTGAAACTAAGCTTAAACCGAACAATAAAGGGTATTGTAACGATGTGCTCACCAATGTACATTAAAACTGAAGGGACAATGTATGAAGGTGTGCTAGATTATGCCCGTCAATTTAAAAAATATGAAGGTAAAGATGACGAAACGATTGAGCGCGAAATGGCAGCGTTTCACCCGACTGACACGTTGAGAGAGTTACAAGGAACGATTCAAGAAGTGCGCGACAGTGTGGATGAAGTGATTGATCCTATATTAGTGATACAAGCTGAACAAGACGAAATGATTAATCCAAATTCTGCTAACGTCATTTTTGATGAAGTGATGTCGGACGAAAAACGAATTTCTTGGTATAAAAAATCGGGTCACGTCATTACGATTGATAAAGAAAAAGAAGCAGTATTTGAAGATGTTTATCAATTTTTAGAGTCATTAGATTGGTCTGAATAAATAGCCGATAACACATCTATTTTAACTATTTTATAAAAAGAAAGGAGGAGCAAAATGAATTTAAAAGAAGAGATTATCGCAATCATTAAGAGTGCAGATTATGAACCTATGTCTGTATCTGACTTCCAAGATGCATTAGGACTGAGTAGTGCGGATTCATTTCGTGACCTTATAAAGATTTTGGTAGAGTTAGAACAAACAGGAATGGTGACGCGTACGAAACAAGACCGTTATCAAAAACAACAACAGAAAACAAATTCAGGTTTAGTAAGAGGGACGTTAAGTCAAAATAAAAAGGGATTTGCCTTTTTACGTCCAGATGATCAAGAAATGGAAGACATCTTTATTCCGCCGACTAAAATCAACCGTGCAATGGATGGCGACGTCGTATTAGTTGAAGTGAAGAAGTCGCGCGGTGATTTTCGTAAAGGCAAGTTCGAAGGTGAAGTGAAGGCGATTGAATCCCATTCGATTAAACAAGTTGTCGGTACATTTTCTGAAGCGCGTCATTTCGGTTTCGTGGTGCCAGATGATAAACGCATTATGCAAGATATTTTCGTGCCAAAAGGTCAAGAACTCGGTGCGGTAGAAGGTCATAAAGTGTTAGTGCAAATTACGCAATACTCAGATGGTACGAACAGTCCAGAGGGGCAAATTTCAGCAATTTTAGGCCATAAAAATGATCCGGGTGTTGATATTTTATCGATCATTTACCAACACGGCATTGAAATTGAGTTTCCTGATGATGTATTGAAAGAAGCGGAAGACGTACCTGAAACGATTCAACCCGATGAACTTAAAGGGCGTCGTGATTTAAGAGATGACCTGACGATTACAATCGATGGGGCAGATGCGAAAGATTTAGATGATGCCATTGCTGTGAAAAAGTTAGACAATGGCAACACCGAATTGACGGTTAGCATTGCGGACGTGAGCTATTATGTCACAGAAGATTCAGCGTTAGACCGTGAAGCATATGATCGTGCGACAAGTGTCTATTTAGTCGACCGTGTCATTCCGATGATTCCGCACCGATTGAGTAACGGGATTTGTTCGTTAAATCCTGAAGTCGACCGTTTAGCGATGAGTTGTCGTATGGAAATTGATGCTCAAGGTCAAGTGGTCAAACACGAAATCTTTGAAAGTGTGATTCATTCTAACGCACGTATGACTTATGACGCGGTAAATCGGATCATTACAGACAAAGATGCAGCGACAAGAGCACAATATCCAGAAATCGTGCCTATGTTAGATTTAGCACAGACGTTATCACAACAATTGATTGCGATGCGTAAAAAACGTGGCGAAATCGACTTTGACATTAAAGAAGCGAAAGTGATCGTGAATGAGGAAGGGATTCCAAAAGAAGTCGTGACACGAGAGCGCGGTGAAGGTGAACGTTTAATCGAATCATTTATGTTGATTGCGAACGAAACAGTGGCAGAACATTTCAATAAAATGGAAGTGCCATTCATTTACCGTATTCACGAGCAGCCGAAATCAGAACGTCTCCGTCAGTTCTTTGATTTTATTACGAACTTTGGCATTATGGTCAAAGGGACAGGCGAAGATATTCATCCAAGTACACTTCAAAACATTAACGAAGAAATTGCTGGGCGTCCGGAAGATATGGTCATTTCAACAATGATGTTACGTTCGATGCAACAAGCACGTTATGACGCCGATAACTTAGGCCATTTCGGTTTAGCGGCAGATTATTATACGCATTTCACATCACCGATTCGTCGTTATCCAGACTTGATTGTTCATCGTTTAGTGCGTAAATATTTAATCGAAAAGTCAATGGATGGCCGTGCAATGCATGAATGGGAAGAAAAGCTCCCGCAAATCGCTGAGCATACGTCCAATCGTGAGCGTCGTGCGATTGATGCAGAACGTGATACAGATGAACTGAAAAAGGCAGAGTTCATGATTCAACATATTGGAGATGAATTTGAAGGTGTCATTAGTTCTGTCGCGAATTTTGGTATGTTTGTAGAATTGCCAAACACGATTGAAGGTATGGTTAACATGCAAAATATGTCTGATGACTATTACCATTTTGATGAGCGACAAATGGCATTGATTGGTGAACGAAAAGCGAAAGTTTACCGCATTGGTGATGTCGTAAAAGTTAAAGTCATTCATGTTGATGTGGATGAACGTCAAATCGATTTCCAAATTGTAGGCATGCCAATTGATGTGAGCTCGAAACGTGAAAGAGACCCACGTGGTAAAACGATTCAAGCGAAAACAAAAGGCAATCAATTTGAGAAAACTGATAAAAAGAAAAAGCGTCAATCACGTAAAGGTAAAAATGCGAGACAACGTGACAAATCAGGTAATACACAGCATAAACCATTTTATAAAGGTAAAAAAGTAAAGAAAAAAGCACGTAAAAAGAAAAAATAACTCGAGGTGAAACCAATGCCAAAAAAATCAGGAAAAGGCACATTAGCAGAAAATCGTAAAGCGCGCCATGACTATAACATCGAGGACACGATTGAAGCGGGCATTGCGTTACAAGGGACTGAAATTAAGTCGATTCGTCGTGGGAGTGCCAATTTGAAAGATAGTTATGCACAAGTGAAACATGGCGAAATCTTCTTGCATAATATGCATATTGCGCCTTATGAAGAGGGCAACCGATTTAATCATGATCCGCTACGTGTACGTAAACTGTTACTACACAAACGCGAGATTTTGAAATTAGGCGAGCGTACACGTGAGATTGGTTATTCGATCATTCCGCTTAAATTGTATTTGAAACACGGCAATTGTAAAGTATTATTAGGCGTTGCACGCGGTAAGAAAAAATATGATAAGCGCCAATCATTAAAAGAAAAAGCGGTCAAACGTGATATGGACCGTGCGATGAAACAAAAATATTAAGAATTTGCGAAGTATGTCAATTTTTGATATGATATAATGTGCTTTCATATCACGGAAGCACATTGAATACTATGGGGACGTTTATGGATTCGACAGGGGTCCCCCGAGCTCATGAAGCGTGTCGGAGGGTTGTCTTCGTTACCAACACATCAGTTTATAATAACTGGCAAAACTAACAATAACTTCGCAGTAGCTGCCTAAGCGCACTCTGCATCACCTAACAGCATCGCCTATGTGCTGTTAACGTGATTCAACTTGAGTAGGATACGCGCGTCACTGCCGTTTGAAGTCTGACGTGAAGAGATGAATCAAACTAGCATCATGTTGGCTGTCTATCGCCTTGCATGATGTGAATTTCAACGATAGACTACACACGTAGAAACATTTGTATCAGGACCTTTGGACGCGGGTTCAAATCCCGCCGTCTCCACTACATATAAAGCTAGAACCTTGTCATAACAGGGTTTTTGAAAAGCAAGTGTCAATAAAGTGTCAAGAGTATATTTCTCTGGCTTTGTGACCTTGCTTTTTTGTTTTGAATGAAAGTTATCATTTTGTGAACATGACCAATGATGGATAAACCTAAGAGTCATGTCAATGTCGCAGGCGTCAAACAGGACGAGTGTAAGGCGCTTACATGTATGATTTTTTATAATCACAACTTGAGCAGGCGATTGTTTATATAATTTAATTATTATATTATAAGTATATATAGCTATTCTTGGGTTTTTGAATGGAGGAGAAAAGTATGAACAAGAAACGATTGCTCTCAAGTATATTTGGAATTATTGTAGGCTTACTCGTACTTTCAATGTCTGATGCTTTAGCGGATAATTCGGCAGATCCAACACCAGAACAACTACATAAATCAAGCGAATTCACTGGTGTAATGTGGAATTTAGAATATTTATATAAAGAGCATGGTATATCCGCAAGTAATGTAAAATCTTTTGATAGCCTTTTGAGTCACGATTTGATTTTTAATATAAAAGGAGAGCAAACACAAGACAGTTATGAAGTAAAAACAGAATTGATGAACAAAGAATTAGCTGAAAAATATAGAAATCGGCAAGTAGACCTTTATGGCACAAATTATTATGTGAATTGTTACTTCTCTCAAAAAGGAAAGCAAGATAATAATAAAACTTGTATGTATGGTGGTATAACAAACTATCAAGGCAATCACTTTGATAATGATGCGTCACAAAATATTGTAGTAAACGTTTTTGAAGACAAGAAGAATAGCCTTTCCTTTCAAATTCAAACCGATAAGAAACAAGTCACTGCACAAGAACTTGATATAAAGACTAGAAACTTTCTAATTAGTAAACTAAACTTATATGAATACAATAGCTCTCCTTTTGAAACGGGTTATATTAAGTTCACTGAAAAGGATGGCAGTTCGTTTTGGTATGATATGATGCCGCCACCAGGTAATGCATTTGATCAAGCTAAATATTTATTGATATACAATGATAATAAGACTGTTGAGTCTAAAAGTGTAAAAATTGAAGTGTATTTAACTAAAAAAGAAAGATCATTTAAACATGACAAGATAGAACGTGAAGTTGAACCATCGCATCACTGAAATATTTGTACGATGGTTAGGGTTTAAAAGCAGGCATTTCGGTGCTTGTTTTTTATTTTGCTAAAACTGACAATGTGAGTATGATGGAACACTGATGTATTCAAAATCACAAAAAACAAAAAGGGTACGATGATGTACATGTACCCTTTATACATTGCTGAACCTTTGTACTAAACGTTCTTTATGATGGAATGACAAGACGCTCACATTATATTGAGATAGCATGGTTGCCACAGCGTCACTGATATCATCTTCGTTATCAGTAATGATGTTGAGTCTAGCATTAGCATCAAACGTTTGATTTCTATACGCTTCGACATCATCCCAATCAAAAAGTGCGTTTTTAGCAGTATTTATATTAATATTTTTTATCGCTTTAACATATTCAGTGGTTTGGCCAGGAAATACAGCGTCAAAATGATGAGTCAATTTAGATTTGCCTTCTATTTTAAACTCTGGAAAAATATTGGGATAAAGATTGCGATTTTTTAAAAAATAATGTATAACTTCATCTTTAAACATGGATCTTATATTTTCTTTTTTCAAAATAGCGAGGTGGCTGATTTCGGATAAAGTTAAAATATAATCATGTATCGCTTGAGGTAAGTTTTTTCTATTTGTATACAGCGATAATGTATCGTTTTCTAAAAATAAACCGTGACTGTCCATAATATTTTTCAGGAGTTGATACTTTTTTTGTTGTTTATGCCGCATTAAATCTATACCGAATTCCTCCATATTCCACAATGTTTCACCATGGTCTGTTAATTTATAGTGGCTTCCAGTAAATGATATGTTTACAGAAATAGAATCTCCAAAAAAATCAACAACAGGGGAATAAAATTCGATTGACTCATTTTCTAATGGTAGAAACTTAGATTCGTTTTTTAAATAGTTGAAATATTCTTCACTAATAGATTTAATTTCATTTTTAAACATTGTATCACCACCTTAAAAATAGATTCGTTTCAACGTTAATATTATCATTGTGTCGTGTTTTTGTATATTCTAGTAGTGCAAACAACTGGTTAACAAAATCTGAATTATCTTCAAAAATTTTATAAGGAAGCGCATAAGCTCTCATGTAAGTAGAACCGTCATTTTTTCTTAAACATTCTTCCTCAGAAAAGATATTGATTCTGTTTCCTCTGATTATTTCGTTATTTGAATTTTTATGAAATCCATTATTTAAGTTTATTCTTATGAGACAAATATTGAATTCTGTCTCTCTAAAATTTAATGAGACTTTTCCTGGTCTAACGAAATAGCTTAATACAAAGGATTTTTCTGAATTGGTGGCTGTAATATTTATGGTTCCCTTACATTTTTCCTCCAATTGAATATTATATTGCGTTAAAATCTCTTTACACAAAACTAATAATTTTTGAACATCATTATCAGTTAATTTTATATCCATTGTAAATCTCCTTTTTAAATTTTTTAAACTTTAGAACTTGTGTTGAGTTGTTTTAAATGTTTTTTCTTTAACGATTCTCGATGAAAATTGTCATATCGTTGGGATACAAAGATTTTAAAATGAAATTTATAAATGGTATGAGTTAAGAGTAGATAATTGAAAAGGACTAAAAAGGAACAGAGAAATAAGGTTCAATTTAATATTTAAAAAGCACCTAAGAATTTGAGAGTAATAATTAGGTGCTTCTTATTTTTTTGTTGTAATTAATAGTGTTGAATTGGAGTTGTTTCAACTTTGAATCTGTTGTTATTACGTTACTGTGTCAAAATGGCTTTTATCCTATCTTTATCTGACCAATGTAATATTGAAAGATGTTCATGCTCTGCTGCTTGACGAGCTTTAGCTGTAATCGGATGCTCAATGTCATTTGCGACGATGAACATTTGAGGAGCTAATCCGCTTCTACTAGGTCTATTATGTTTAACATCTCTGTACATAAAAGCATCAGTCGTCACTTTATTAAAATCTAGATGGTTTGCAAAATTGATAAGTTTTTCAGGTTTTGATTTTGTTTCCGGTAAAATGAAATCAATAAAATATTTGATTCCTGATTCTCCTGAAACTGAAACTTTTGTAGAACCTAGAATTTCTTCGTTGTATAAAAAATCGAATACTTCTTCATAAAAGAGTCGTGACACATTTGACTTTGTCGTTAATGTTAAATCATATATTTTTAAAATCCCTTGTATCAAGTTATGTTTTGACTGAGCGAAACTATTATTTTTGACATTAGTG
This sequence comes from Staphylococcus delphini, assembly GCF_900636325.1. Classification (NCBI taxonomy): domain Bacteria; kingdom Bacillati; phylum Bacillota; class Bacilli; order Caryophanales; family Staphylococcaceae; genus Staphylococcus; species Staphylococcus delphini. The sequence continues at coordinate 2,243,045 of NZ_LR134263.1, read as the reverse complement.
ACAATTTCTTCTCCATCTAAAACGAGGTTAAATTGGTTTAACACATTTTGAATGAGTCTACTTCTGGCTTTTGTATGAATATCAATACCTGCGAGCTCAAGTTCATTCATTGTTAAACTGTCGTCAGATAATCGAATGTCGTTATTGGGTAATACATCAAGATATATTCTAATATAATCATTTAATGGATTGATAAACGGTGTTGTTATTTCTGTTGAATCTTCTAATTCTTTGTATTTGTAATTTTGTTTCATCCATTTAAAATATTCATTCATTTTTTGTTCAATGCTCTCCATATGCAATTCACTCCTTTCTGCTTTAAAGTGATTATGGCTTGATGATGATATTGTCTTTTTTTATTTTAGTATAATCCATAAAAAAATCTAGAGCATCTATCATCTCGTTAATCAGTTCAATATTTTGTATGTCGTGTAATGGTATAGCAATAGTACCGTTTTTATATTCATCCGTCATGATATGGAGGTGTGGCGTAGGTATTCGATTAAAGTTTGGAGGATTGGCATGATCACTTCCATTAACGTCAAATCGTATCATAGTGCTATTTTGATTCATACTGTATAGCATTATAGTAAGGTTATCGGGATTTTTATGACCTCTTTTATTTATAATTAATTTAAATCTTTCAGCGTCATCTATAATATGAATCAAATGGTGCTGAATTTGCTCTCCAACACTGGGTAAGTTGACAATATTTTTTCGAAGACCTTTATTTTACGCATTAATTGTTCGTATATTTCTTTTTCCATAGGCATCCGCCTTTATTAATGTTTCATTGTGATTTGCTGATATCGGACGGATTAGATTGAAAATGGTAGGTGAAAATTGTCATATCGTTGGGATACAAAGATTTTAAAATGTAGTCAATCAAAAGCTTGAGTTCAAGGTAGGTGGATTGAACGGAGGTTGAGATAACTGGAATATTTACATCAATATTATATTGTGCTTCTTATATTTGCAAGTCTCAATTTGAGGGATTGAATTGCGCTTGAAATGATTTTAAGTCAGCCAAAATCCAAGGCGCAATAGGACTAAATAACGCTCTTTTTTGCATGAAAGATGGAGGATATATCCGAAGTCATCGCAAGTTTATCATTTCACAATAGCGTTGCACGATAAAAACATAAAAACATTTTTAAATTCAATATATTTCATGGTACACTTTATACAATACAATTGCTCAAATGTGTCAATATAGGGACATAACATTAAACAGCGAAGTATTACATCAACACTTCAATTCTCCTAATTTGATGATACCTTTAGTGGTTAACGATTCAGTTAATGGATAGGTAAAGGTGGAGAATGATAGAGGAGTAGAATAAATGTGAACAAAAGAAAAACAACTCGACTCACTTATTTCATCATAAGTGTCACTATTATTGTCATATTTGCAAGTGGTCTTTATTTATATCATCAGTTTAAACTGTTGAGTGAAGAGGATCAATTTACGTTAGAAGATAGGGCGCAACACCAAAAGGAACATACTCCTGAGAAAACAGAGGAGATTCAGCCGCTTAAGACGGTCGTTGATCAACAAAATCCTGTATACAAAACGATTGATCAATATTTAGAAAGTGTCCAATTCAACGGAACGATAGCCGTGTTTGAAGATGGCAAATTAAAAATGGATAAGGGATACGGTTATCAAGATTTTGAAAGCCAAAAGAAAAATAGTCCGAATACGATTTTTTTGATTGGATCTGCTCAAAAGTTTTTAACGGGAATGATTGTTAAAAAGTTGGAAATTGAAAATAAAATCCATGTGGAAGATTCTGTTACTAAATACATCCCTGATTTCCAATTTCCGCAAGATATTACGATTCAAGACCTACTGCGACATCAAAGTGGTTTATATAAATACCAAGGTTCAGATGATATTTCAGATTTAGATGGTGCAATTCAATCTATTGAAGCTCGAGGCATCGACCCTAATTTTTATCATAAACATTTTTACAATGATGCCAATTACCTGGTGCTTGCGAAGGTCATTGAAAATGTAACGGGACAATCCTATGTTCAAAATTATTATCGTTATATTGCAAACCCTTTTAAATTAATGCATTCAGCGTTTTTCGATGACGAACGGTATAAAGGTGATATGGCAAAAGGGTATCGATTCGATAATCAAACACAAAATGTAGCCTTTCGAGAGCCGCATTATTTGAATCAATATTATGGTGCGGGCAATTTGTATATGTCAGCGCACGATATGGGTGTGTTAGTGCGGAAGTTACAGACGAATCACATTTTTCCTGAAAAGGTTACCTTACCGTACATTCACGAATTCATGACGACGCGTTATCCTGAAAAGTATCGCTACGGTTTTTATGTGTATAATAATTTCAACCGCATCAACGGTATTTTCTTTAATCAAATATTTACGACGTATTACAACGATAAATTTATTGTTGTGTTAGGCACGAACTATGATCAACCTAAACCAAACAATAACGAAGCACGTATTAAGCATATTTATTTTGACATTTTAAATCAGCATGCAATTGTTAATCAGCCTGGTGTCACAGTGCCGGTGCCGAAATCACCATAAATCGACTCAATAAAAACGCAATGAATCTTATCATCAAAGGTTCGTTGCGTTTCTTATTATAGTTTCATGATCGCACTTTGAAGTAAATAAGGTTGTTCATATTTTAGCGTGAGGTGCTGGATAAATTGGATACATGTGTCATATGTCACCGTTTGTATGTCAAGTTGTTTGAGTAAAGTAGTATACCTTTCTTTTTCTGAGGGTGTCGCGACTTTTTTGAAATAACCCCACAAATGTTGGAATGTATTTATAAATGCGGAATGTTCAATCGGTTTTGTTAATATTTCTTGAATGGTTCCTTCGATTGTTTTAAAAGAGGCGCCATGTTTAATCAATGTTTGAACGGTTTGATAGTCTTTATAGTTACGCATCATGACGTTGTATTTTTGATAGCGCCAAGTATGTTGAATTCTCGTCGTTTCTTTCATTTCACACCTCTTATGTATAATAAATGAGCCAATGATCCTCGATGTAATGACCATTAATCTTACGTGCATTTTCTTCTAAAGCTAGAAATTCGAATCCAAAGTTATCATAAAAAATTTTTGCGGCAATGTTGTTTGATGCGACAGAGATGAAGATGTTTTCAATGCCATTCTCTTTGGCGTGGGGGATGAGGACTTCTAATAATTGTTGGGCTATCCCTTCATTTCGATATTGAGGTAGCACATATAAATGTTCAATGACTGCTTTATGGCGTTTCGTAAGCTGTGAATTGTAGTTGAGTTGAATGAAACCGACTAATGTGTCAGCGTCGAATGCACCTAATAGTACTGCGCTTGCCTGATTATCCGGGTGAAATAAAGCATCGATGTCTTCAGGTGTTAGTTCAACTTCATAATGATTCGGGTTTGTTTCGATCAGTTGCACGTCGTTGATGAGTTGTTTAAATTGACTCAAATCGTTGCGCGTCAATATTTTTATCATTGCGCCACCTCCAGTTTACTTCAATCCGTTATCTCACTATTAATCATAAACAATTAAAATTGTAAATTCAACGTTATTTAAGAATCTTCTGAATTTAAAAAATACATTTATAAAAAGAATGCCGTTTATCATTATTAAAATATAGCTTTAAATCCATATCGTGTCGTGTTTAAAAACAGTATGAATAAGCAGGACAAGTTAAAAATATGACAGCACTGAGTGAACAAAATGCGATATCATATCAATAATGGTGACACATGTGAATGACGTGGTGCAGCATTTTTCCTAATAAAAAGAGCAATCCCACTATAAAAGTAGCATTGCTCTTAAAGATTGCTGAACGGATCTCGATTGATGAGCCGACAATGACTCGGAAATTGAGATTTAATCTAGCAAACTATATTACTTTTTTAGAAAATGACTTAATCTTCAACTGTCACATTCATACTAAATTCAATATTGCCATTTGTTGCTTTTGAATATGGACAGAATGCATGTGCTTCCTCTAAGCATTTTTCGGCATCTTCTTGTGACATGTTTTTAACTTTTGCTTGAATGTCGACACCTAACATTGGGCTTTCTGAACTAGGATCATCCATTAATTTCACTGTTAAATCTACAACTGGTTCAGCTTTACGGAAACCATTACGTTTTAATATTAAATCAAAAGCCCCATTGAAGCATGACGCATAACCTGTCGCAAATAATTGCTCAGGATTTGTTTCGTTCTCTTTCGCGTTATCGGGTGGCGCTAATCTAAATTCTAATTTATTGTCATCTGTTTGGACGTGACCTTTACGTCCGCCAGTGTTTGTTGCAGTTGTTTGATAAATAATACCCATCATGAAGACCTCCTTGTTTTTAATGTTTCGTCCTATTATTTACCCGATGAAATACTTTTTAATCATCACATCTTTTCAAGATAAAAAGAATAGGCTATAGTTATTTTATTCAGAATTAACTGACATTTTTACTGGGAGGAATGAACAATGACAAAAATTTTAGTGTTTGATGTAAGGGAAGACGAGTTACCAGCGTTAGAACAATGGAAAGCAGCGCATCAAGATGACGTTGAGGTTGAATTGATTGAAGCACAACTGGATGCGTCACATTTGGCACAATTGACGGATGTCGACGGTATTTCAATTTCGCAAACGACGCAATTTGACAGCCAATTTTATAAAGTGTTAGCAGAAAATGGGATTTTTCATATTGCGCAACGTTCGGCAGGATACGACCAGTTTGATTTAGAAGCGGCAAATCTTGAAAATGTTAAAATTAGTAACGTACCGAGTTATTCGCCACAATCGATTGCTGAATTCGCAGTGACACGTACGTTAGAGTTAGTGAGACATACAGCACAAATTGACCGTAATATGGCTCAAAATGATTTCACGTGGAATCTAAATTTACAAGGTCGTACGGTGGAATCTTTAAAAATTGGTGTGTTAGGCACAGGGCGTATTGGAAGTCGTGCAGCTAAAATATTTAAAGGATTCGGTTCAGAAGTTTTAGCCTATGATATTGCACCGGATGAAGCACTAAAAGACGTGGTGACATATGTAGACAGTCTTGAAACGCTCATTTCACAAGTCGATGTGTTAACACTTCACATTCCTGGTTCTAAAGAAAATCATTATTTGATTAATGATGCGGTTTTAAAACAAGCGAAACCGGGATTGTTACTCATTAATGCTGCACGTGGTAGCGTAGTGGATACGACAGCGTTAATCCGCAGTTTAGAAGCGGGGCATGTCGCAGGGGTAGCCATTGATACGTATGAAAATGAAGGGGCATACTTCAGACATGACTGGGGCGGCCGTGAATTAGAGGATGAGACTTTAAAGGTACTATTGAATCATGAAAAAGTATTGCTCTCACCACATGTCGCATTTTATACTGATGAGGCTGTGAAAAACTTAGTCGACATTCCATTAGATGATGTTTTATCATTTATTCGTACTCGACACGCAGAAAATATTGTTAATCCATAAAGAGAAAAGGTGAAACAGAATTGAAAACACAAATTGTTGCGAGCTTAATGCCTTTAAATCCTACGTTGACGCATGAGGAATTGCACGATATCAAACGTTACGCGAATGATTTTGATATTCTTGAGTTGCGCATTGACGGGATTCCTAATTGTGAAATACCGGTGATTGAAAAGATGGTTCAACAAATTGTCGCACTTCCCATTACATTTGAGTTGCTAGTGACGTATCGAACGTCTCAACAAGGAGGGAAAGGGGCATTATCAACAGATGCGTATTTACAGTTATTGCGTCAGTTAGCCACGTTAGACAAAATTGATTTCATTGATATTGAATGGGAACCTGATCAAGATGACCGTCGTCAAGTGGTGGAAGCGATTCATCAAGGTGGAAAAGTGTCGATTGCGTCTTATCATAATTTTGAAATGACGCCTACGATAGAGGTGCTGAAGAAGACGTATTATCATATGTCGAAACTGGGGGCGAATCATTTAAAGGTTGCGGTGATGCCCAAGACACAACAAGATGTATTAACATTGTTACAAGCATTAAGTGAGGCGCATGAAGCATTACAACAATGGGTGACAGGAATTTCAATGGGGCAACTCGGACTGATTTCTAGAACGGCACAAAACACGTTCGGTGGCGCGTTGTCTTATGGTGCATTGTCTGACAGCGTTGCACCAGGCCAACTTCACGTAAAAACATTGGCACAAGTTTTACCGCTATACAGTATATTTGAAAGTTAAAACCCTGTCGTTTATAATTGATAATGGTTATCAATCAAAAAGGGGTAGATAGAATGGAACTCCAACAAGCGATTCAATCGAGAAGAAGTATAAAGAAGTTCAACAGAGATATGTATATAGACGAAACAGCATTAAAGGATGCAATTTTTGGAGCGGCAGACGCACCGAATCATGGGATGAGGGAGCCATGGCGTGTTGTGTATGTACCAAAGCATAAACTTGCTGAAATGAGTCGTGAAATTTCGCGTTATGCTTTTCCGAGAGATCTCGAAAAGCAACAAAGTCATTATGAGGCAGTGACGAAACTAGGTGGGTTCCTTGCAATTGTGATGAAATGTGATGCACGACAACGTGAAGAAAATGAAAATTATTTAGCGGTAGGGGCATTTGCGCAAAATCTCCTTTTATTACTGTATGAAAAAGGAATCGGGACATGTTGGAAAACACCCGAGTATATTTTTAAACCTAAAGTACGTACAGCATTTGGTGTGGGGCCAGATGAAAAGTTAATCGGGTTTATTTATTTAACCGATTTGGAAGAGGAAACCGACTATCGCAAAGTACCACGAAAAAACAGAGGAATCATGACAGAATTTTAAATATAAATACTTTCATCTTGTCATGCTGTCATTTAAAATACCCTGTTCATTAAGGCTGCATCTTTAATGAACAGGGTAAATTTATTTTTTTCTCAAACATTGTATTATTAGGGCTACTTTTAATAAGCCATTGACAAATCGTAGGAAAAAGGCAATCCGTAAATCATCTCATTAAATGAGGGGATTGTGATTTACGGACTACCCTCTGATTTATTGTTCTAGGTTACCCTAAACTTTCAGCTAAATAGCTTTCGACTTGTTCAGGTGACTTAGCATTGGCAGAATGTAAGTGGTGTAGCTTTTCGCCATTTTGGAAAATTAAAAGGCTTGGAATGCCCATCACTTCATATTGTGTTGCTGCGTCTTCTAATTCATCACGATTCACTGCATACCATTTGTATTGGTTATACTTTTCAACGATAGGGTCAATCCACATATCCATTGCTCTACAGTCTGGGCACCAACCTGCTTCGAATTTAACAATGACAGGCTCATTGCATTGTATCACTTCGTTAAATGATTCCATATTTTTAATACTTTGCATGTTAGAACTCTCCTTTTTTAACTTTTGAGTAACGATATTATAACGAATTTTACCCAAGAAGTCATCTTTGTAAATTGAGTATTGAAAAAGATGTGAGGGTCGTAAATCGTTAGTGCGAGCTCAGTTTTCGACTTTTTGATGCATATGATTAAAGTATGTTAGAGAGTTGTCCTTCGAATCACCACATAAAAATTACATAATGAGTGGCGTTTCATTCTAAACACGAGATAGTACGATTTCGGTATAATTTGGAAATCAATGTTGAGCATCTCTTGGCTTTGCTCACGTCCTAACATAACAACCAAAATAGGTATAAGAGAGGCATAACTTTTTGATGACATTAAATGAGTCGGATTCATGAAATTATGCGCTTCTACATCTCAAATTGCGCTCTTTTCGTTACAACTGTGTATAAGATAAGGTTGTTGCGCGTTTCTTTTTCCGCCTCAGTAATTTTTTTCATGGCCCTGTGATGCAAGAACGGCAATGTAAGTGAGAGACCTTATACGGATACGATTAACTCACTAAGTAGCATGCCATTACCTCTTTCCAAATGTTTAACGCAGAAGATTGCCAGATGGACGAGACTCCCGAGGTAAATGAGAAAAATGGTACGTGGTCCTTTATGTTTGATAGTGCCAATGCTTAACACAGTAGCTGGCTAGGTGACGTTATCTGAGTCAGTTCAATAGGAATGTCCACTCTCCATGCACTTGTTCATGCATGATTGCCGGACGGACGAGACTCCCGAGGGATCAGTTGAACCGGAAAATCACAATGAATGGGTGCGCTGGGAATCAATAAACGGTGTTCCAAAAGCAGGATTTTCGACAGAACTCCCGCGATTTCGGCAAAATTTGGAAATCAATTTTGCTCATCGCTCGGTTCTGCTCAAATCCTAAGCGCTTTTGTCACAACCTCCCCTCAGCCCCTGGGAACGCGAGTCCAAGACGGCAATCGTATGCAAGCGACATGTTCAAAAAAAAGAAAGTAACGGCAATCGTATGCATTTGACATGTTCAAAAAAGAAAATGCGGGTAAATTCAGCACTATTCATTAAAAATTTACATAAGCTCTATGACATGCACAATACTCTGAAAAAACTCCGACTTCACAGCACCAATCGCATTTCGAACAATGTATAGCAGGCATACAAAGCATCATATATGTTGAATTATGCTTACTAAAAACAAGCATTTTAAATAATAATTTGTTATATTTAAATTAATTTGAACGAGGAGGTTTAATGATGATTAAATTTTATCAATATCCAAACTGCACAACTTGTAAAAAAGCAGCCAAGTTTTTAACAGATAATGGCGTGAGCTTTGAACCTATTGATATTACACAACATACACCGACAAAAGAAGAGTTTCGTCAAATCATTGAAAAATCAGATTTAGAAATTAAAAAATTCTTCAACACGCACGGTGCAAAATATAAGGAACTGAATTTAAAAGATCGATTAGGTGAGATGAGTGATGAAGAAAAATTAGAATTACTCGCATCTGATGGCATGTTAGTGAAAAGACCACTTGCGGTTTCGGGTGATACGGTAACAGTTGGTTTTAAAGAAGCCGACTATCGTGACATTTGGGTGTCATAAAATAGTTGATTGAACCGTTGCAATGTGTCATGATTAACTTGTAACCGTAATCATTAAATAGGAGGGGATTCAAGTGGCAGTGCCAAGTGGATTAAAATATTCAAAAGAACATGAATGGGTAAAAGTTGAAGGAAATACTGCAATCATTGGTATTACTGACTTTGCGCAAAGCGAACTTGGGGATATCGTTTTCGTTGAGCTTCCAGAAGTTGAAGACGAATTAACAGAAGGTGAAACTTTTGGTAGTGTAGAATCTGTTAAAACAGTATCTGAGTTATATTCTCCAGTTTCTGGTAAAGTCGTTGCAGTGAATGAAAACTTAGAAGATGCACCAGAAGCAGTGAACGAATCACCATACGAGGAAGCTTGGATGGTTAAAGTTGAATTAAAAGACGAAAGTGAACTAGACGCATTATTAGATGCAGCTGGTTACGAAAAAATGATCGGCGAATAATATCATAATGAGAACTCCTGGGTAATTTAATTATCAAGGAGTTTTTTATACTCAAATATTTTTTAGAAGGTGAAGACCATGACGATGATCCATAAGGTTATTGTTGTTGAAGGGAAATCTGATAAAAAACGTGTTCAAGAGGTGTTGTTGGAACCTGTCGAAATCATTTGTACACATGGCACGATGGGAATCGAAAAGTTAGACAATATGATTGAATATTTGTATGATAAACAAGTCTACATTTTAGTTGATGCAGATGCAGAAGGTCGTCGCATTCGCAAATGGTTTACGACATATTTGAGTGAAAGTACTGATATTTTCATAGATACAAAATATAGTGAAGTTGCCCGTTGTCCCCGCGATTACCTCTCAAATGTATTGCAGCATTTTGACTTTAAAGTGAAGCAAGACTTTTATGTAAAAGGGAAGTATTCATATGAAGAGTGTTTCAAAGCAATTGAACAATATATCTGAGCATTTTAATCAACGTGTGCATCTGATTTTTGGTTATACACCGATGTGTGGCACATGTAAAATGTCAGAACGTATGCTAGATATCGCGAATGAAATCACCCAGTTACCGATTGTGAAGTTAGACTTGAATTATCACGCTGAGTGGAGTCAAGAAAAAGCAATTCAATCGGTCCCTATTTTAATGATCATGCGCTACGATCAAGAAGTAGAGCGCATCTATGCATTTCATTCCGTGCCTTATTTGTTAGAAAAATTAAAAAAAGTCATTGACGACAGTGAGTGACGATGATAATATAATAATCAATCGAATAGTCAGAAAACTCTTATCCAGAGTGGTGGAGGGATGTGCCCTATGAAGCCCGGCAACCGTCTATATTTAGAAATGGTGCCAATTCACATAAAGTAACGATTTACTTTTGAAGATGAGAGAAAAGCGTCCATATTTATGCTTTCTCTTTTTTCTTTAAAAGGGGAAAGCATTTTTTTTTCGAAAATTTTTAAAGTAGCAACACAGGGGAGGAACAGTATGATCACGCTTAAAAATATAGTGAAAAAGTACGAAAGCAAGACGAAATCTGTTACTGCTGTAGATGGTGTCAATCTTGAAATTGGGAAAGGCAAGATTTATGGCATCATTGGATTTTCAGGTGCAGGTAAAAGTACTTTAGTCCGTTTATTTAATTATTTAGAAAAACCAACGTCAGGTGAAGTAATTATTGGCGGTGATAACATTGGGCAATTAAGTCCAGCTGAACTACGTCAAAAACGTCAAAAAGTGAGTATGATTTTCCAACATTTCAATTTGTTGTGGTCAAGAACTGTACTCGATAACATCATTTTTCCACTTGAAATTGCGGGTGTGCCTAAAAGCCAAGCGAAAGCACAAGCATTAGAATTAGTGTCTCGCGTTGGGCTACAAGGGAGAGAACATGCGTATCCATCCGAATTATCAGGGGGACAAAAGCAACGTGTCGGTATCGCGCGTGCACTCGCTAACGATCCAGAAGTATTGTTGTGTGATGAAGCGACAAGTGCGTTGGACCCACAAACAACAGATGAAATTTTGGATTTATTACTACAACTCAAAAACGAGAAAAACTTAACAATTATTATGATTACACATGAAATGCACGTCATTCGTCGTATTTGTGATGAAGTTGCAGTCATGGAAAATGGTCGTGTGATTGAAGAAGGCAAAGTGTCACACATTTTCGAGCATCCACAACATCAAGTGACACGTCGATTCGTTCAAGATGATTTGAAACCGAGTGATGACAGTGAAGATTTAGCGCAAACCTTTAAATTAGGCAAAGATGAAGTGTTGGCTAAACTCATTTTTTCTGGTGAGAATACGACGCATCCAGTGGTGTCACACTTAACGCAAACACACGGGATTTCAGTGAATATTTTAGAAGGCAATATTAAGCATTCTAAAACGGGCACATTAGGTTATTTATTAGTGCACATTGAACAGTTTTCGAGCATTAACTTTGATCAAATTCAAGCAGAGTTAAAAGCACAAAATGTTGAGATAGAGGTGGTCAGTCATGGGTAAAAGTTTTAGCGAAATCTTGCAAGAAATGATTACAATGCCGAATGTACGTTGGCCAGATGTATGGGAAGCAACGTACGAAACATTGTATATGACCATCATCTCGACAGCATTTTCGTTCGTGTTAGGTCTGATCCTAGGTGTCATTTTGTTTTTAACATCGAAAAGCGAATCCAAAATCGGTCGTGTCTTTTATAGCATTGTATCGTTTGTGGTGAACTTATTCAGAGCGATTCCATTTATCATTTTAATCTTGCTCTTAATTCCGTTCACAAGTTTAGTGCTCGGTACGATTAGTGGTCCGACAGGTGCGTTACCTGCATTGATTATCGGTGCTTCACCATTCTATGGACGCTTAGTTGAGATTGCGTTGAAAGAAATTGATAAAGGTGTCATCGAAGCGGCACGTTCAATGGGGGCAACAACTTGGAACATTATTCTTAAAGTGTTAATTCCAGAGTCATTGCCGGCACTCATTTCAGGGATTACTGTGACAGCAATTGCGTTAGTAGGATCGACTGCGGTTGCCGGAGTTATCGGTGCTGGAGGATTAGGTAACCTTGCTTATCTGACAGGTTTCACACGTAACCAAAATGACGTGATTTTAGTTTCAACGATTTTAATTTTAATTTTAGTATTTTTAATTCAATTTCTTGGGGATTGGATTACAAATAGAATTGATAAACGCTAATGATTAAGGAGAATGTGGAATGAAAAGAATTTTATCGATTATTGTTATTTTAGCTTTAGCCATTGGACTTGCTGCGTGTGGAAATAAAACAGCAGATAAAAAAGATGATAAGAAAATTGTCGTAGGGGCATCACCAGCGCCACATGCAGAAATTTTAGAACAAGCGAAACCATTATTGAAAGATAAAGGTTACGATTTAGAAATTAAAACAATTAACGATTACACAACGCCAAACAAATTATTAGATGCTGGAGAATTAGATGCAAACTTCTTCCAACATACACCATATTTAGACACTGAGAAAAAAGAAAAAGGCTACAAAATCGAGTCTGCAGGTGACGTTCATATCGAACCAATGGCTGTCTACTCACACAAATATAAAAGCTTAAAAGATTTACCAGATGGTGCAGAAATTTTCGTTTCTAACAACCCAGCTGAACAAGGTCGTTTCTTAAAATTCTTTGTAGATGCAGGCTTAATTAAAATTAAAGATGGCGTTAAAATCCAAAATGCAACATTTGACGACATTGTAGAAAATAAAAAGAACATCAAATTTAATAGCAAACAAGCTGCAGAATTTTTACCAAAAACGTTCCAAAATGATGAAGGTGATGCTGTGATCATCAACTCTAACTTTGCGATCGAACAAAAATTAAACCCTCAAAAAGATTCAATTGCTGTTGAAAAAGGGGAAGACAACCCTTATGCAAACTTAATCGCTGTTAAAGAGGGCCATAAAGACGATGCGAAAATTAAAGCGTTAATGGAAGTTTTACATTCTAAAGAGATTAAAGATTTCATTAAGAAAAAGTATGACGGTGCTGTATTACCTGTAGAATAAGGTGCATCGCCCTGAGGTATGATTTGAAATAAAAATAAGATGTGGTGTGATCAGGTGAAAGTCAGTTAAAAGGCTTCACTATCACACCACATTCATTATAACGAAGATGAACAGAATACGAGGGGAGCGTATGATACATATGAGAAAATTATCAGTATTTTTAACGGCAATGGTGGCATTAGTGCTCGTTTTAGCAGCATGTGGTAAAGGAAGCAATGAAAGCGACAGTAAAAAAATTGTTGTAGCAGCGACACCAACACCGCATGGGCAAGTTGTGAAAAAGGCTGCTGAGATTATGAAGAAAAAAGGCTATGACGTTGAAGTGCGTGAAGTCAATGACTATAAAATTCCGAATAAACTGTTAGACAAAGGTGATGTCGATGCGAACATGTTCCAACACGTTCCTTATTTAAAAGCTGAACAAAAGTCGCACGGTTATCAAATTGAAGAAGTCGGCAAAGTATTAACGACACCAATGGCTGTTTATAGTAAAAAACATAAAAGTTTAAAAGACTTGCCAGATGGCGCTAAAATTTATATTTCAAATAACCCAGCTGAGGAAGGCCGTTTCTTATCATTTTTCGTTAAAGCGGGATTAATTAAGATTAAAGATGGTGTGAAAATTGAAGATGCAAAGTTAGATGACATTGTGGAAAACAAAAAGCATCTTGAGTTCGATAACCAACAAGGAGCGGAATTCTTACCAAAAACGTACAACAATAATGAAGGGGATGCGGTGATTATGAACTCCAATTACGCAATTGATAATGGTTTGAAGCCATTGAAGGATTCGATTGCGGTTGAAGACGAGTCATCTCCATTTGCGAATATTTTAGCTGTTCAAAAAGGACATAAAAATGATGAAAAATATCAGGAGTTATTGAAGGCATTACAGTCAGATGAAGTGCGTGATTATATTAATAAAGAGTTTGATGGTGCTGTCATTCCTGCGAAGTAATGTTTGGGTTCACATTTTATATATAATGCATTTGAGAAATATGCCTATTACTTAAAACGGGTGGCGTTTCCTGAGGTGCTGAAGTCTTAACTGAATCCAGAGCTTGGTTTAATTTGTAGTTTTATATAAGCTGGATTGAATTTTCGACTTCGGCAAAATAACTTGGGGGCCTCGCTCGTTTTATCCATTTGAATTCAAAGTCTGTGAATTGATGAAGGAAGGACGTGAAAATTTTTAGAAAATAAAAAATATAGGAAAAACAGCATTTTCATTCCGCCATTTTCCTACATTTTATAACCGCCATTTACAATACATAAGGCCCCCCTTTTTACCATCTGATTTTTTGAATTTTTTCAAATAAACTTTCAAACATATTTTTGTAATTATTAGCACCTATGCTATCACAAAACTTTATGTGTAGGACTATAGCATTTTCGATATTATTACTAGGACTTTTTAGATAGGTTTCGAAAAGTTTAAATAATTTAACCATATAAAGTTCAAAGAAATTATTTTCTTTTACGCTAATGTTATAAGCCATACTTAACCATTTATTAAAATGTATTCTATCGTTACGTTCAATTGCGATAACTAATGCATTTACTATTATTCTTACTTGATCATTCCCATAAGGCCTTAAATCTTCAAACTTGGTAAATCTTTTCAAACATTTTGATAGAAGTATATCAATTAATTCTATATCAAATATATACATACAATTAGAAAAAATTGTCAATTCATATTTTGTCCAATATTCTGCGTCTATTAGATAACGAGATATATTTTGACATTTAATAGAATTTTCAATATTAAGAATTTTATTAATCCTAGAATCAACTACTTCAAGTAAATGACTTCTTTTAGGTTCTGAAAATTGAATACTTATAATCTTAGTCATTGATTTTAAAGATGAAACATCCTTTTTTATTGTGAAATGATCAAGTGTTTCTAATACTTTCATTGTTTTATTAGAGCATCCATTTTCATGTATTATTAAAAATTCTTCCGGTGTTATATTGAGCCTATCAAGTAAAGAAAAAAAATTAGTGATACTTGTATCCATTCTATTATTTACGTATTTGTAATAAGCACTCCTAGTGAAAATATTTTCACACAATGAAGTAACAGGAATGTTTTTGTTTTTACGAATTATTTCTATTGTAGCACCAAACATAATATCCCCCCTAAAAGTGTAAACTTTAGTTTACATTATACAATATTATAGTTTGGTTGCGTATAACATAGTGTACAAGGAACAGAGATGGGGGGATTAATATGTTTCACTTATTATTTAAAGCAGCAATAGATTTTTTAGTACTATGTAGTGTATGGCTAGGTATTTACTAATCTCAATATGTGGTGATCTTTATGAAAATAAGTTTAATAATGAGTGTTAGGAATAAATCTCTTTTAGTACTTTTAATAATATTACTTGCATCAACATTAACTGGCACTTTCATTCAGTTTTTAAAAGGGTACATATTCCAAAATGCAATTGAATTGAAATTCAGCCATATGAGTCTATTTATTATATTTTTGGGCTTAACAATACTTTTTGAAGTGTTGCTATATTATATTGAATGGTTGTATGAAAACAAATTGATTAAAGAAGCTTTGGCTAAACAAAAAATTAGTGTTGGGAAAACAATACTTAATTTAAAGCATTACAAAGACATAGAAAATATTAAGGAAAATAATTTGAATAAACTGACAAATATTATTGATAGTTTAGAATATAGTTACTATAAGGCATTTTTTGATGTACTGTACTTATTATTTAGAGTACTATTTGTATCGGTTGCGCTTATATATATCAACATTTATGTCGGACTTATTGTGATCCTAATGATGTTTCTTCCATTATTAATCACAAAAATATTTAAAAATAAACTTGCTCACTTAGAAGAGAAATTGTATGAACAAAAAGGTGTGAATTTAAAATTTTATAAAAACTTGATGGATAATTTGAAGTATATAAAAGTATTCGAATTAAGAAAGCATTATTATCGAAAATTCATAACTAATGTTGGAGTAGAAAAAAAGAGTTGGGCAACATCTAAGAATTATCAAGTTACTTTAAATGCTGCTTATTCATTAAGTTCGTACTTATCACACTTTATAGTATTAACTATTGCAATTTATTTAGTTTATAAAAATGCTATTAATCCAGGTACAGTAATCACATTATTAGGATTAGTGGATCAACTGAGCATGCCCATACTTAGCCTTTCAAGAAATATAAATAGTATTAATAGCACAAAGAAACTAAGAAGCCAATTATCTAACAATTATAATACAATAGATGATAGTGAATTGGTAACGATTGATTTTAAAGACAAAATACATGCTAGTGGTTTAGAACTTAATATCAAAAATTATAATTTAATTTATAAAGATGTAGAATTTTGCAAAAACAAAAAGCATTTAATTATTGGAAGAAGTGGCATAGGTAAATCTATTTTTATTGACGCGCTTCTAGGATTGAGCCCGATAGATGCGGGAGTTATTCAATATGATGCTAAACAACTGAATGAACATACGAATCCATTGAAAAAAACATCCTATATCATGACAGAAAATATATTATTTGATGAAACTGTGCTATACAACATCATATTCAATAATACCGCGACTGAGAAGCAATATTTCATTATTAATAAACTATTGCCAGACAATGTCATTTTCGAAAAAAGTATTGATAAATTGTCGAGTGGTGAAAAAAGAAGGGTGTTGCTGCTAAGGGGACTATTGTCAGATAAAGATACATTAGTTTTTGATGAACCTACATCAAATTTAGATGAAAGTACGAGTCAGGTATTTTGGGATTTACTCATGAATATTAATCATAAGACAGTCATCATCATCTCACATAACACACCTCAATATATTTCTGAAAAATTTGATTATATCATTGATTTTGCCAATTATGTAGAAAGGAATCGTGATATTTAATATGGAGGTTATATATTTTGGAGTTGATACTGTAGAGGGATATTTAAAGTCATTTGGATTGATAACTAAAAACAAAAAAATCATCTGAAAATTCTTGATGCATATCCACCGCTACCGGACTATATCATAAATAAAATTATTGTAGAAGTTAATGAAAACTCTCCATTAATAATCGAAAATTGGAAAGTAGGAAAAAATAAGGTTAAATTTATTAATGATGATGAGTATTATATATATTTGGAGGAATTTTCATATCCTTATTATAATGATTTAAAAGGAAAATCAGTGCATACTAACCAGTGTTTAAATTTTCATCAAGAGATATTTATACCTAATCGTTATACACGTATACTTCTAGATCTAAGGTGATAGTATTACAGAAATGAAAAATTATTACAATAAATTGATAGATATAATTAAATTACAAAAAATAGTAGAAATTAGTTTATTAGTTTCTAATACTACATGCAGCTCTGCTGAGTTATTTGTTGAACAAATGGCGTATAGTTATAATATATTAATAAATTGAGTGAGTTAATAGATAACAACAATATAAAGATAACCCATGGTAAATCAAAAAAAATGATGGAAAAGTGGACCGATAAAGTGAATTTTTCACCTCCTATTACTGTACCATTTTTTCAAAACTAGTTTTCTTTTTTTCATGGATGTGCAATTCGTATAAAAAATAAAACAGTTGTTATTTTGGGACCAAGTAGATCAGGTAAAACAACTTTAATAATGGAATTAATGGATTTAAAATGTAAACTTATCAGTGATGATTTGGTAGTGATAAATAATATAGATGGTTCCATTCTCCCTTTTAAAAAGCCAATAGGAATCAGAAATACTAATAAATTTCTTTTTGAAAAAAGAATTCAGAGATTACTTATAGATAAAGATAATTCCCCCTTTTTTTCATTAGCAAATGGATTGCAAACCGCTCTAATTCACATAACTGATGTAAATGATTGGTCATTTTTCGAAAAAGCCAGTTATATCGATGAGATTTATTTTATAAGCGACAATTTTAAAGACGTCGATAGTCCAGAAGATTTTTTTAAATTATTTTTAAAACAAGCTTGTATTTCAATGGATATAGTAAATACTCTTATGAAAATATATTTACAATTAAAAAAAACACCAGCTAAAATTAACGTTAGAGATTTAAATGACGTCTTAAAGGTGTTAGACATCTAGGGGTGAGAGCATGAATAATTTAGCAATTAAATTGGAAAATGTGAAATTTACGTACGGCACAAAAGCGCTGATTACAATTAAAACGTTAGCGGCTTATAAAAATGAAAGGATAGCCATCGTAGGAAAGAATGGTTCTGGTAAAACAACACTTTTAAAGCTGATTCAGGGTATTATCACTCCGCATGAAGGGACCATCAAAACATATATTAAAATGACATATATTCCTCAAATTGAATATGATCAACTGACAGTAGATACCAATACATTAGATTTTGAGTTGCTATCAAAATTTCATGTTCCAGATATTACAATGACACACTTAAGTGGGGGAGAAAAACGTAAGCTACTTTTAACAGAAGGTCTGTCTTATTATACTGAAGGTTTATTATTAGATGAACCTACTACTCATATGGATTATAAAGGGATAAATCAGTTGAAATCTATTCTAAATTACCATTATGGCTTAGTCATATTTGTGAGTCACGATAGAGATTTTATCAATGAAATTGCAACGCAAATATGGGAAATTGAAGATGGACAAATTAATGTATATTTAGGGAACTATGACGATTATATGCAACAGAAAAATGAAATGTTAGAAGCTGTTAAAAATGAAAATGATAAGAAGCAAAAAGAAAGGAAGAGATTACAAAAATCTTTGGAAGAAAAAAGAAAGCAAGCAGAAAGTATTGAAAAAATAAGCAAAAAGCAGAGAAAGCGTCATATTAAACCGAATCGTTTAGCAGCCTCAAAACAAAAAGATACTGTACAGAAAAGTATTTTTAAAAATGCTAAAAATATTGAGAAAAGAATAGAAAATATAGGAGAGGATTTAACAATTGGAGAGCTTCCTCAAATTGAGTTTCCTACTGTAAAAAGTTTGGAAATGCATAAAAGGTTTCCTATTATGGGCGAGGACATCACACTCACAATCAACGATAAACAAATTTTTAATCGTCTTAGCTTTCAATTTGAAAAAGGCGAAAAAATAGCGATTATAGGTGATAATGGCACGGGTAAAACCTCTCTTCTCAATTATATAATTAGAAATGAAGAAGGAATGACTATTTCTAAAAATGCTAAAATTAAAGTTTATGAACAAATGGGTTATATTTTGGATGACGATCAAACATTGATTAAGTATCTTGAAGAGAAAAGTGATTATGAAAACAGCTTGATTAAATCGGTTATTTTAAACCTTGGATTTAGCCAACTCGAAATCAATACGAAAAAAATGAATGAATTAAGTGGGGGAGAAGCGACTAAACTGAGTATCGCCAAATTGTTATTAGAACCCTCCAACGTATTAATTTTAGATGAACCTACGAATTTTATGGATGTTTACACGATAGAAGCGCTTGAAAATCTTTTGATGAGTTATAAAGGCATGGTTATCTTTACAACACATGATCAAGCCTTTGTAGACAAAGTTGCCACGCAAGTTTGGGAGATTAAAAATGCGCGTCTACAAAGAATATAAGTTCCAATCTGAGTAGAAAATCACTTGTTCTTATGACAATGTATGAAGTTTAATGCTTTTGGTAGAGGAATAAATGATTTTTCCAATACATTAGAAGGATAAAACACACGCCATCAAGTGAGTACTTGAGTCGCTCTTATGGGGTGTATTCTAAAACGCAATTTCGAATGTTATTTTAATAATTGGAAATTTTTAGAAACAAATTGTTTTGGGAAGGTATGTTTATTTCTAATCGTATAGATTGCTATTACATTTAATAGGATGTTTCTCATGGGGCTTGTGTTGATGAGATTTAATGTATGATTTTTCCAATCTATTTCAAAATTGAGATGAATGTTGCAGCTTTTTGATTTTTATAGTTCGCACCTGGCCAATGAAAACCATTCCAGTAATTTGTGTAATTATCCAAGTTTCTTTGTAAGTGACTGCGGTTTTTGTTTTTTGAGCATCGCTAGGTTTATATGACAAGACACTTAAAAATTCAAGATTAAAATTACCTTTTGCTTAAACCGGGATTTGATATGTTGAATAAGAAGTTTTGACATACGCTTAACTTACTTTGTCTACCGCCTAAAATAATTCATTACATGGTAGCTATCTTGGTCATAGGGTTCCCAAGTGCGATTCATGATTTTATATGCTTCAACATTCCAACCACTTATTTTGTTATCAGTGTGGCTATCGATAGTTGTTCTATAGCTTGCTTGTTTATAATTAATTGTTTCTGAACATGACTCATTTCCGTTTATTCCACCTGATAAACCTTTTGAGATACTAATATCTCCTTCCAAAGAGTAGCCTAGCGAATTTTGAAAGTGAAACGCATCATTTTGATGTTTAGGTGCATCATCTACAACATTGGTACCTTTTGAATTTGCATTGACTAAGCCAGTATATTTAGCATCGAATAAAAGTTTGAAAAGATATAATCACTGTGATTGGGACATTGACACCATGAGTTAATATTACCAGCAGCTTTTAGGATTAATGTAGCTTTATCGCAGTTTTATTTCAATAAAATTCCCTTTAAAGTTATCGAAATGTTTTTGAAAGTACTATATTTTGTATGGTCTTTTTAAGGTGAAAGCTAACAGTAAGATAAAAGCAGATTACTTAATAAAGTATACAATAGAAAAGGAAAAAGCTGATAATCCTACATAATTGTATTTATTTATAAAAAAGATAAGCATATAAATGAAGTTTGCGTGCCAATTTCTTTTTTTCCTAGCGATAACGAACCATATTTTAGGTGTGTTTATGTGTACGCTACTACAAAGTAAACTGATATATGGTGAATATGCAGAGGTTTTGTATCACAATAAATCTTATGTCAATTAAAAACATTAAGAAACTGAAGGTCTGTATCCGAAGATGGTGAAAAAACTATCGTCATCACGTTCTATCCACTATAGTAAAATGTTCTAGCAAAATGACTTGGTATGGAAGTCTTGCCCGTTTCTTGCAATCTAGAGTGTTCGTCACAACTATATTAAATTTTGAAAGTATGAATATAGGGATATTGGTGAATTGGTAAGTAAAACATCACTGAATCCTTTATATTAAAAGGTGTACGTGGAAAGTAAATCACCATAACGATTCATTACCAAGTTGAGCGCCTTAAAAATGAACCATTCCGTATTTCTTCCTATAATAATGTCAAAAAGCACACATGATTGTAATGGTTCACGTGTGCTTTCAGTTTATTTTGTTTCAGCTTCGGCAGTAAATTGACCTAAGACGTAACTGATAACAAAACCGATAATGAGTGTTACGATAGAAACGACCCATGAGAGTCCTGATGTTGGCAGGCCAGGGAACACTGAGAAGAGTGAACCGATGACAAGCCCTAATATCGCAGCATATGTTAAATAGGTATAATGTTCGAGTAAAAATGTAATGATCTTACTTGCGATAACAAAACCGATGACGACACCGACACCGACGAGTAATATGACAGGAAGTCCTTCAAAGTTAAAACGAACAGCTTCTGAAATAGAAAATGTCACTGTACTGTAGACGCCGAATAATAATAACACGAATGAACCTGAAATACCGGGTAATAGCATCGCACTTGATGCACAAATCCCTGCTATTAAGTATTTTATTAACATCGGTCCTGATACATCGATGTGTGAAGGTACAGCATGACTACTATCACCTTTGAAAAACGCCATTGATGCTAAAATAATAACGCAGGCAAGCATAACGAGCCAATGTTGAATGTGATAGGTCTGTCTATATCTTGAGATGCGTAATAAAAATGGAATAATGCCTAATATCAGTCCAAAGAAAAAGAACATAGTCGGGACGGGATGTTCCGCTAATAAATAATTAATGACACTACTTAAAATACCGATTGCTAAGCCCATACCTATCACGATCGGTAATAAAAATAAAATACTCTTTTTAAAATTCTTTGAGAAAACACCACTTACAGATTGAATAAAATCATCATATATTCCGAGTAATAACGCAATTGTACCGCCACTTACGCCTGGGATTAAATCACTGACACCCATTGCGAAACCACGAGGAATATTAGAAAGTTTAAATTTCGACATAATTGTAATCCTTTCTTTTTTATCCATACATCATAACATATTATACCCATTTTCTATTAGCGATAATATCATCTTGATTTGAATGAGAACAGAGTGCTTTTAATTATCAATAACGTTTCTAAAAAAGTTTGTGAGAATGATTCTTCTACAAACTGAATATATAACGCTAAACGGTTTATCAATCCCTTTATTTCCGTTATAATAAGCAACTAGATAGATTTGAAAACCTTTTGACGTTACATTAAAATTATTATAAACTAAACTATGGAATCTAACATTATTTTGGAGGGAATATTAATGCCATCAACATTAGAAATTAAAGACTTACATGTGTCTATTGACGATAAAGAGATCTTAAAAGGTGTTAACTTGACAATCAACACAGGGGAAATTCATGCCATCATGGGGCCAAACGGTACAGGTAAATCAACATTATCTTCAGCAATTATGGGCCACCCATCATATGAAGTGACACAAGGTGAAGTGTTATTAGATGGAGTAAATGTTTTAGAATTAGAAGTTGATGAACGTGCTAAAGCGGGTCTTTTTTTAGCTATGCAATACCCATCAGAAATTACGGGAGTGACAAATGCGGACTTTATGCGTTCAGCAATCAATGCGCAACGTGAAGAAGGTAACGAAATTAACTTAATGCAATTCATTAAAAAGTTAGACAAACAAATGGATTTCTTAGACATGGATAAAGACATGGCGCAACGTTACTTAAATGAAGGTTTCTCTGGTGGGGAGAAAAAACGTAACGAAATTTTACAATTAATGATGTTACAACCTAAATTCGCTATTTTAGATGAAATTGACTCTGGTCTTGATATCGACGCATTAAAAGTGGTATCAAAAGGAATCAATGAAATGCGCGGAGAAGAATTTGGTTCATTAATTATCACGCACTATCAACGTTTATTAAACTACATTACACCAGACCACGTGCACGTAATGTATAACGGTATCGTAGTGAAATCAGGTGGTGCTGAATTAGCAAAACGCCTTGAAGCAGAAGGTTATGAATGGGTTAAAGAAGAATACGAATCAGTAGTGGCAAACCAATAATCATCACAGGAGGAAATAATTATGACGACTGAAACATTAAATATTTCTGAAGCTCAACTTGTTGATTATTCACAAGCCCATAACGAACCTTCGTGGATGACTGAATTAAGAAAAAAAGCACTTAAACAAGTCGAATCTTTAGAAATGCCTAAACCAGATAAAACAAAATTAACGAAATGGGATTTTGACTCATTTAAACAGCATGAAACAGAAGGTGCTGTATACAACGATTTAAAAGAATTACCGAAAGAAATCGATCGTATTATTAACGTCGAAAACACTGAAAACTTAGTGATTCAACACAATAATACGCTTGCATATACAAAAGTCAATGAAAAAGCGCAACAAGACGGTGTGATTATTGAGCACATTCAAGAAGCGTTAGTAAACCATAGTGATTTAGTAGAAAAATACTTCATGAAAGATGCAGTGACTGTTGATGAGCATCGTTTGACAGCGTTACACACGGCATTAATGAACGGTGGTATTTTCGTCTATGTACCGAAAAATGTTGTTGTCGAACATCCAATTCAATATGTTGTACTTCATGACGATGACAATGCAAGTTTCTTCAATCATGTTTTATTAGTGACTGAAGAAAGTGCTGAAGTGACGTACGTAGAAAACTATTTATCAACAGCGAGTGGCGAAGGAAACCAATTGAATATTATTTCAGAAGTGGTTGCTGGCGCGAACTCTAACATTTCATATGGTTCTGTTGACTTTTTAGACCAAGGTTTTACAGGTCATATCATTCGTCGTGGTGTGACTGCAGCAGATGCCTCTATTCGTTGGTCATTAGGTTTAATGAATGAAGGCGACCAAATTATTGATAATACAACAAACTTAATTGGTGACCGTTCATCTTCTGAGCTTAAATCAGTTGTGGTTGGACGTGGTACACAAACAATTAACTTAACATCTCGTATTGTGCAATACGGTAAAGAAACAGATGGCTATATCTTGAAGCATGGTGTGATGAAAGAAAATGCTTCTTCTATCTTTAATGGTATTGGTCATATTAAACATGGCGGTTCAGGTTCATCAGCTAACCAAGAATCACGTGTGCTCATGCTTTCTGAAAATGCACGTGGTGATGCGAACCCAATTCTATTAATCGATGAAGACGATGTAGAAGCAGGACACGCAGCATCAGTAGGTCGTGTAGATCCAGAACAACTTTACTACCTTATGAGTCGTGGTATTTCGCAATCAGAAGCAGAACGTCTTGTTATTCACGGTTTCTTAGATCCAGTTGTACGTGAATTACCAATTGAAGATGTTCAACGTCAATTACGTGAAGTGATTGAGCTGAAAGTAGGCAAATAATACAATTCAAGAAAGGTCTGTGATTGTAGTGGCCGATACAAAACTAAATGTAGAAGCAATTATTAAAGACTTTCCCATTTTAGAACAGCAAGTCAATGGGAAACGTCTTGCATATTTGGATTCAACAGCAACAAGTCAAAAGCCGAAGCAAGTGATTGACGCTTTGTCAGATTACTACGAGCGCTACAATTCGAACGTGCATCGTGGGGTGCATACACTCGGTTCACTTGCGACAGATGGTTACGAAGGGGCACGTGAAACGGTCCGTCGTTTTATCCATGCGAAATATTTTGAAGAAATTATTTTTACTCGTGGTACAACGGCAGCGATTAATATGATTGCGCATAGCTATGGAGATGCCAATGTCAGTGAAGGTGATGAAATTGTTGTCACACAAATGGAGCACCATGCGAATCTTGTCCCTTGGCAACAACTCGCGAAACGTCAAGGTGCGACATTAAAATTTATCCCAATGGCAGAAGATGGTACGATTACATTAGAAGCTGTGCGTGAGACTGTTTCAGAACGTACGAAAATTGTAGCAATTGCGCATGTTTCTAACGTATTAGGAACAATTAATGATATTAAAGCGATTGCAGAAATTGCGCATGAACATGGTGCGATTATTTCAGTTGATGGTGCACAGTCTGTTCCACATATGAAAGTAGATGTTCAAGATTTGAATGTTGATTTTTATAGTTTTAGTGGCCATAAAATGCTTGGACCAACAGGAATTGGTGTCCTTTACGGCAAAAGAGAACACTTAAATCAAATGGAGCCTACTGAGTTCGGTGGCGATATGATTGATTTTGTGGACTTGTATGACAGTACTTGGACAGACTTACCGACGAAGTTTGAAGCAGGCACACCTTTAATAGCTCAAGCGATTGGTTTACAAGCAGCTATTGAATATATTGAGTCCATTGGTTTTGATGCGATTCATGACCATGAACATGCTTTAACAACGTATGCCTATGAACAAATGTCACAAATTGAAGGTATCGACATTTACGGACCATCTAAAGACAAACGTGCAGGTATCATTACGTTCAACCTTAAAGATGTACATCCACATGACGTTGCGACTGCTTTGGATACTGAAGGTGTTGCAGTGCGTGCAGGTCACCATTGTGCACAACCATTAATGAAATGGTTAAACGTTTCTTCAACAGCGCGTGCAAGTTTTTATATCTATAATACAAAAGAAGATATCGATCAACTTGTCGAAGGATTGAAACAAACGAAGGAGTTTTTCTCATATGAATTTTAATAATCTAGACCAATTATATCGTTCGGTGATTATGGATCATTACAAAAACCCTCGCAACAAAGGTGTCATTGAAGACGGGACGATGACTGTCGATATGAACAATCCCACTTGTGGTGACCGTATCCGCTTAACATTTGATATTGAAGACGGTGTCATTCGTGATGCGAAATTTGAAGGTGAAGGTTGTTCGATTTCGATGTCGAGTGCGTCGATGATGACTGAAGCGATTAAAGGGCATAGTTTAAAAGAAGCCATGCAAATGAGCCAAGAATTTACGAAAATGATGCTCGGTGAAGATTATGAAATCACTGAGGAAATGGGAGATATTGAAGCATTACAAGGTGTTTCTCAATTCCCAGCCCGCATTAAATGTGCCACACTTGCATGGAAAGCACTTGAAAAGGGTACTGTAGAAAAAGAAGGTAAAAGTGAAGAATAGTCATTTGTGAGAACTTTTTACACAGCGATAACGATAGAGTTGAAAATGAGTTGTCATAAGGCACTCATGAATGAATTAGAAATAGGAGTGATGATTGATGGCTAAAAAAGCACCTGATGTAGGCGATTATAAATATGGCTTCCATGATGAAGACGTATCGATTTTTAGATCAGAACGTGGCTTAACAGAAAATATTGTACGTGAAATTTCAAGAATGAAAAACGAACCTGAATGGATGCTAGACTTCCGTTTAAAATCGTTAAAACAGTTTTATAAAATGCCAATGCCACAATGGGGCGGCGACTTATCTGAATTAGACTTTGACGACATTACGTATTATGTTAAACCGTCAGAGCGTTCAGAGCGTTCTTGGGATGAAGTACCTGAAGAAATTAAACGTACTTTCGATAAATTAGGTATTCCAGAAGCTGAACAAAAGTATTTAGCAGGTGTATCTGCACAATATGAATCAGAAGTGGTTTACCATAACATGGAAAAAGAACTTGAAGAAAAAGGTATCATCTTCAAAGACACAGATACAGCATTAAAAGAAAACGAAGAACTTTTCAAAGAATATTTTGCATCTGTTATTCCAGCAGCTGACAACAAGTTCGCAGCATTAAACTCAGCAGTATGGTCAGGTGGTTCATTCATTTACGTACCGAAAAACGTAAAATTAGACACACCATTACAAGCGTATTTCCGTATTAACTCAGAAAACATGGGTCAATTCGAACGTACATTAATCATTGCTGATGAAGGTGCATCTGTAAACTATGTTGAAGGTTGTACAGCACCAGTGTACACAACGAACTCATTACACTCGGCAGTGGTTGAAATCATTGTACACAAAGATGCGCACGTTCGTTATACAACGATTCAAAACTGGGCGAACAACGTGTATAACCTTGTGACAAAACGTACATTCGTTCATGAAAATGGCAACATGGAATGGGTTGATGGTAACTTAGGTTCGAAATTAACAATGAAATATCCAGCATGTGTATTACTTGGTGAAGGTGCAAAAGGTAGCACATTATCTATCGCATTTGCGGGTAAAGGCCAAGTTCAAGATGCGGGTGCTAAAATGATTCATAAAGCACCAAACACATCTTCAACAATCGTTTCAAAATCTATTTCTAAAGACGGCGGTAAAGTGGTCTACCGCGGTATTGTACACTTTGGACGTAAAGCGAAAGGCGCACGTTCAAACATCGAATGTGATACGTTAATTTTAGATAATCAATCAACATCTGATACGATTCCTTACAACGAAATTTTCAATGACCACATTTCATTAGAACACGAAGCGAAAGTTTCTAAAGTATCTGAAGAGCAATTATTCTATCTCATGTCTCGTGGTATTTCTGAAGAAGAAGCGACTGAGATGATTGTAATGGGCTTCATTGAACCATTTACAAAAGAATTGCCAATGGAATATGCCGTTGAAATGAACCGTCTCATCAAGTTTGAGATGGAAGGTAGTATCGGTTAAGCTGAATACGTATGGTTGAGCGGTTTTGATTGTTGAAAAATGCCGCTTGATACCATTTTGATGGAGCTGGGACATTAAGTTTCCTCAGCTCCTTTACTATATTTTGTTGTGTATACCAAGTGATGAGGCTTGAAAAAATTAAGCCTCAAGCATACATAGATTGCATATTCATTAATGACTTTAAAACGGTAGCAAAATAAGGGGATGGGATACAAAAAATTGATGCTATTGTTTTCTTGGTTTCATAAACTTGTCCTCAGTTTCGCTGTGTCTGTTATAAGATTGCCCAGAAGGCTGAGACTCCTGAGGGAATCCGTGCATACTGCTGACAGTCGCTTCTTTACTTTAATAGTGGTTGCTGTTTATCGCAGTAGCTGTCTGACTTCTCAACGTATACACTTTTGAGAAGTCTAGTCAGCCTTGCGGGGGCAGTACGACGAAATCTTTGTTACACATGAGATTTCTGTACTGCTCCCAAAATCCACAATGAATGGATGCGCTGGGAATTAATAAACGGTGTTCCAAAAGCAGGATTTTCGACAGAACTCCCGCGATTTCGGCAAAATTTGGAAATCAATTTTGCTCATCGCTCGGTTCTGCTCAAATCCTAAGCGCTTTTGTCACAACCTCCCCTCAGCCCCTAGGAAACGCGAAGCCATGAAGGCAATCTAAAGCCACAAATCATAGGGAAGGCAAGTTTAACAAAAATATTGCATCAATAGCATCAAAAATTTTTATGTTCCATCCCCATTTTTACACAAGTTTTTTATGTCTTACCTTAATTTCGAAAGGATGCGCTATATGAAAAAGATCATGATTGTCAATACAAGTCACCATCAGTTTGAGAATAATAAAAAGGAGACTGGGTTATGGTTAGGCGAACTCGTCCATTTTTATGACTATTTCAATCGCGAGGGCTATACCATTGACATGTTTAATATTAATGGGGGTGACACACCTATTGACCCAGTCAGTTTAAATAAATTGATGTTAGATCGTGCCACTCAAACTTATTATGAAGATGCACATTTTATGGATTTACTAAAAAACGCGCAACCTATAACTCACGCAAATCCTCAAATGTATGATGCCATCTATTTCACTGGAGGTCATGGTGTGATGTATGATTTTCCTGACAATGACGCTATACAAAATGCGGTGAATGAGATATACAATCATGGCGGTATCGTTGCTGCGGTATGTCATGGTGTTACGGCATTATTAAACGTGAAAAATAACGATGGAAGATATTTTGTAGATAGCAAGCAACTTACGGGTTTTTCGAATTTAGAAGAAGTGTTGGCGAATCGTAAAAAAATCGTTCCATTTATGTTGCAAAGTGAACTAGAAAAACGGGGTGCGAAATATAGTAAAGCAAAATGGCCATTTAGACCTTATATTCAAATTGATGAAAGATTAGTGACAGGGCAAAACCCACAATCTCCCAAACATGTCGCACAAGCCGTTGATGAGTTATTGCAGCAAAATAAAACCACTATTCAAGCGTAGGGCGAATTTTTTTGCTAAGGTATCCAAGCCATGACATAAAACTTGTATCAAATCAAGTTAAATGACGGATGAAAATCATGCGAGTATTCCATGTGATTCATTTGCAATTTAGCTATCGTTCAGACACAATAATATTATCATTACCGTATGTTATTTCGGTGTGTAAGGTTTGAGATGATAGAAAAGTAGAAACGATGTGTTTGATTTAGTAAGAGATAGGGTGAGACATTCAGTTTTCTCATCATCTTCTTTCTAATGTTTTTATTGCGCATTGACAATTATAAAACAGTTGCAAAATGAGAATACGTTTAACATATCGACTATTTTCTTATGCTAGAGATTAAGAGGGGGAACAGCTTAATGATCATTGCGATCATTTTACTCATCATTGTCTCTTGTTTCTTTTCGGGGAGTGAAACGGCACTTACCGCAGCAAACAAGGTCAAATTAAAATCTGAAGCGGACCAGAATCACCAAAGATCCGCGAAATTATTGAAGTTATTAGAAAAACCGAGTGAATTCATTACCACTATTCTAATCGGTAATAACATTGCGAATATTTTGTTGCCAACATTAGTTACGATTTTAGCAGTAGATATGGGCTTAAGTGTCGGTATTGCGTCCGCGGTGTTAACGGTCGTCATTATCGTATTTGCTGAAGTGATTCCGAAATCTGTAGCCGCAACGTTTCCAGATCCAATTGCACGTTTTGTATATCCAGTGATCCACCTTTGTGTCATCGTTTTTAAGCCGATAACGGTCGTGTTGAATGCTTTGACAGATGGCATTAACCGTATATTGTCACGTGGTCAAGAAAATCAAGGTATGTCTAAAGAAGAAGTGCGCACGATGGTGTCGATTGCAGGTACGGAAGGCGCATTTAACGAAATGGAACGGAATCGTATTCAAGGGGTCATGGATTTTGATCGTTTGAAAGTGAATGATGTCAG
The DNA here is from genome assembly GCF_900636325.1 of Staphylococcus delphini. Classification (NCBI taxonomy): domain Bacteria; kingdom Bacillati; phylum Bacillota; class Bacilli; order Caryophanales; family Staphylococcaceae; genus Staphylococcus; species Staphylococcus delphini. Next base: position 2,212,837 of record NZ_LR134263.1, on the reverse strand, counting down.
CAATACACCACGTGTGAATGTGACGTCACTATCTGTAGAGGATACGTATGATGAAGTGTATGACATTGTGATGAATCATCCATACACGCGTTATCCGGTATATGAAGGTGATATCGATAACGTGGTAGGCGTGTTTCATTCTAAATATTTGTTAGCTTGGAGTAAAACACCCGACAAAGCAGTGACAGATTTCTGTTCAGAGCCGTTGTTTGTTTATGAACATAACCGTGCTGAATGGGTATTGAGAAAGATGACGGTCACACGTAAACATATGGCCATTGTCCTTGATGAATATGGTGGTACAGATGCGATTGTGACACATGAAGATTTGATTGAAGAAATGTTAGGTATGGAAATTGAAGATGAAATGGATCGCGAAGAAAGCGATAAATTGAAACTAATCCGTTAACGCGATATGAAAATATAGAAACTGGCTGGGAGATCATTGTGTCCCGGCTTTTTTCTTAAACTTAAGGGGAAAGCGTAATGTGGTATAAAACAAAGGTGATAGAACAATGTCGAATTGACTATCCAATGATACAAGCGGGAATGGCCGGAAGTACGACACCAGAACTCGTCGCAACGGTCAGTGAATTAGGCGGACTTGGGACGATTGGTGCAGGTTATATGACGCCAGCAGCACTCGAACAAGAAATTTTAAAAGTGAAAGCACGCACATCCAAGTCTTTTTCAGTCAATTTATTTGTGCCAGAGTCATTTTCATATACAGATGCAGAGGTGGCGGCGATGAACGACTTTTTAGCACCTTATCGCCAAGCATTAAATCTTGAACAACCGACAATTGGCGAACATGATTCTGCTGCATTTGACACAATGATTGACATTGTCGTTGAACAACACGTTCCGATTTGCAGTTTCACTTTTGGAATTCCTGATGAAAAAACAATCAACCGTTTAAAAGCAGCAGGTACAATATTAATTGGCAGTGCGACAACCGTTGAAGAAGCCAAAGCAGTAGAAGCGGGAGGTTTAGATGCAGTTGTGGCACAAGGAAGTGAAGCAGGCGGTCACCGTGCGACATTTATTGATCGTCAAGAGACGACGTCATTAATCGGAACAATGGTACTCATTCCTCAAGTGGTGGATCATGTCAATATTCCAGTGATTGCAGCAGGTGGTGTGATGGATAGTCGCGGTTGGCTTGCAAGTCATGCGCTAGGTGCACAAGGCGTTCAAATGGGGACAGCTTTTTTAACAACGCATGAACGTAACGCAAAATCAGTGCATAAACAAGTGATTTTTAACAGTAATGAAACAGATGCGATTGTGACACATGAAATCAGTGGGAAACCTGCAAGAGGACTGCACAATGCGTTGATTCAGCATTTACGCGAAGAAGGTCCGGCCGTTTTACCTTATCCAATACAAAATGATTTAACAAAACAAATTCGGGCTGCGGCAGGAAAAGCAGGTCTCACCAAATGGATGCATATGTGGAGTGGTCAAGGTGTCCGTCTCGCGCAAGATCATGATGCGGCTACTTTTTTCAAGCAACTGATTCAAAATGCACAGTCACAAGCTGAACAATTCAACATGTAACTATGCATCATGTGGGCCCGCTATACCGTATCGCCTGCAGTACGATGGGCGAGCCATTCTAATAACATATTGAGATGTGTCGCCCCAGGGTTAATACAATCCAAATGATCTAAATAAGGTAAGGCATAGAGTGTTAAATATTGGCCATGCTTATAGTTTTCTTGTACATAGGAGAGCGTGGTATCCATATGTACGGAAGTGTCGTTAAATCCGTGTATAATGAGTGTATCGACATCAATGGGCGCTTGCATTAAAGGTGAAGCCGCGCGCATCGTATGGGTTGAGCTAGAGTCAAAATATTCTGCTGCAGCGTCTTGTCCTAAATGTTGGTGTAACGTGTAAAGGACGTCTGTCACAGGTGCGAGCGCGACGATTTGATCGAATAACTGTGCGTTTAATAAGGCGAGTTGTCCACCCACGGAATGTCCGATGCCGACCAGTTGTTGTGGTTGATAGTCAGAAGCTTTAAAATGTTGGATTGCTGCTGCCACATCGTCGCTCGGTATCGGCCATGGATGTGCTGTACCGCGACGATATTCCACATTGACTACCGCATAGCCTGCTTCAATCAATGTATCAATCATTAAATCCATCATCGCTTTACTATATTTTTGTCTCCAATAGCCACCATGAATGAGAACAATCCATGCTTGTGACGTCTTCTGTTCATTGTCATAAATGTCATAATGTTGGTCTTCATGTGTCCCGTAACTGATTTGTTTTACCATCATTAAAAACTCCTTTTTGCACGTCTTTAATCCCATTATACCCGATGCCGCTTTCCAACAAACGAGGGGCACCATCACGTACATCATCGTGGTGGATATGATAAAATGAAGGCGGTGATAAAAATGATAGAAATTGGTCTAACAGGGTGGGGCGATCACGACACCTTGTATGAAGATTTACAGCGCAAAACAGACAAACTACAAACTTATGCAAGTCATTTTCCAGTCGTTGAATTAGATGCGTCTTACTATGCCATCCAACCTGAACGTAATATTGTGAAATGGATGAGTGAAACGCCACAACGCTTTAAATTCGTCGTCAAAATTCATCAAGCACTCACGTTACATGCAGATTACCACGACTATGCAGACACGATTGAAAGTTTATTTCATGACTTTCGACTGATGTTGCAACCATTAGTGGAAGCCAATCGTTTAGCCATGGTTCTCGTGCAGTTTCCGCCTTGGTTTGATTGTAATGCTAAAAATATTAAATATATTCGCTACGTCCGCGCGCAACTCGAGCATGTACCGGTATGTATCGAATTTCGTCATCAATCTTGGTTCCAAGGTGAAATGAAAGAGCATACGTTACAATTTTTAACAGACAATCAACTGATTCATTCGGTGTGTGATGAACCGCAAGTCGGAGAGGGGAGCATCCCATTGGTGAACCGCATTACACATCAAACGGCACTCGTTCGACTTCATGGACGAAACAAGTATGGTTGGACGAAAAAGGATATGACGGACCAAGAGTGGCGAGATGTGCGGTATCTTTATAATTATAACGCTGAAGAATTACAACAATTAGCAGATAAAGTAACATTATTAAATCAAAAAGCGCAACATGTATATGTCGTGTTTAACAACAACTCAGGCGGTCATGCTGCAGCAAATGCCAAATATTTTCAAAAGCTTTTAGGCATTGATTATGAAGGTTTAGCACCACAACAACTTAAATTATTTTAGAGGAGGGCATGACGTTGAGTGTCATTATTCTTATTTTGGTAGGATTTTTATCCGCTATTATCGGTTCTTTAGTCGGAATCGGTGGCGGCATTATTATTGTTCCGACATTAATTTATTTTGGTGTCACATTAAATGTTTTAGGAGGCATTACACCCCAGACGGCCATTGGTACATCATCTATCATTTTGATTGCGACAGGGTTGTCCTCAACGGTAGGGTATTTAAAACAAAAACAAGTGGATGTGAAAAACGGCTTTATCTTCACGATTGGGATTATTCCTGGGGCATTGATTGGTGCTTACCTCAGCCAGTATTTAACACTCCATTCATTTAATCTATATTTTGGGATGTTTTTGATTCTTGTGTCTGTTTTACTCATGGTGCGTCATCGTATCCCACCGATTAAGGCTTTCCAACAAGAACGCTATATGAAGTCATTTACAGATGCACACGGTGAGCATTATCGTTATGGTGTAGTGCCATCTATTGCGGTGATCGCGTCATTTGTTATTGGTTTAACAGCAGGCTTATTTGGCATTGGCGGTGGTGCATTGATGACGCCACTCATGTTACTGGTGTTCCGTTTCCCACCCCATGTTGCAGTAGGGACAAGCATGATGATGATTTTCTTCTCAAGTGTGACGGGTTCCATCGGCCATATTATGTTAGGTCATGTGTTATGGGGTTACAGTTTGATTTTGATCATTTCAAGTTGGGTCGGTGCACAATTAGGTGTGAGATTAAATAAAACGGTCAAATCCGATACCGTAGTCTTAATTTTACGCTTAGTCATGCTAGGATTAGGGATTTATCTCATTTTACAATCATTCTTTAACTAAAAAGTGAGGCGAGATTATGCGTTTAACGATTTATCATACGAATGATATTCACAGTCATTTACATGCTTATTCACGTATCACAGCTTATTTAACAAAGGCACGTGCACAATTAACGCACCCTTCTCGTTATGTCGATATCGGCGATCATGTCGATTTGTCCTTACCTGTAACAGAAGGCACGTTAGGGAAGCGCAATATCGAACTCCTGAATGAAGCAGGATGTGATGTAGCGACAATCGGGAACAATGAAGGCATGACGATTTCACATGAAGCGCTGAATGCATTGTACGATGAGGCACAGTTTAAAGTGACGTGTACGAATGTATTAGATGAATCAGGTCAATTACCGCACAACTGTTTAACGTCTTATATTGAACAAATCGAAGGCGTACGTGTGATGTATGTCGCAGCAACCGCACCCTTCACCCCATTTTATCGCGCACTAGATTGGGTAGTGACTGATCCACTTGATGCGATACGACAAGAAATCGCCGTGCATGAAGGTGAATATGACGTTTTGATTGTATTGAGTCATGTCGGTATCTTTTTTGATGAGAAACTTTGCGAAACGATACCAGAAATTGATGTTATCTTTGGTGCGCATACTCATCATTATTTTGAAGATGGTGAAGTTCAAAATGATGTATTAATGGCGGCAGCAGGAAAGTACGGTCAATATTTAGGGGAAGTGACGTTAGAGATAGAAGACGGTAAAGTCATTGAGAAGACTGCGATGTTACATCCACTCGAACAATTGCCTGAAGTTGAGACGAACTTTGAAGCGGAAGGGAAAGCACTCCTCAACGCACCAGTCGTGGATACACCGATTACTTTGCAACGTGCGATGAATCATATTACAGAAGCGAGTTATTTGTTAGCTGAAAGTGTGCACGAATTTACCGAAGCGGACTGTACAATTATTAATGCAGGACTGATCGTCAAAGGCTATACGGCACAACGATTAACCGAATACGATATCCATCAAATGTTGCCACATCCGATCAATGTCGTGCGCATTCGTTTAACAGGGGCTGAATTGAAAGAAGTGTTATTGAAAGCCCGTGCACAAGAATATATGTACGATTACGCGCAAGGTCTAGGTTTTCGTGGGGATATCTTTGGCGGTTATATTTTATATGATGCGGGCTACATTGAATCGAGTGAACGTTACTTTGTGAATGGCAAAGAGATTGATGATGAGGCGACTTATATTTTAGGGACAGTCGATATGTACACGTTTGGACGCTATTTTCCAACCTTAAAAGACGGTCACATCCAATATTTAATGCCTGAGTTTTTAAGAGACATATTTAAAGAAAAGTTGTTAACGGTTTAATTTGCATGAACAGGAGATTTTAATTTCTTGTAAATTTCGTTATAATATAGTAAGACCTATAAATTATGGGAGGTTTTCCGCTGTTATGGCTACAAAAAATGAAGAAATTTTACGCAAACCAGATTGGCTTAAAATAAAGTTAAACACAAATGAGAACTACACAGGCTTAAAGAAAATGATGCGCGAAAAGGGACTACATACTGTATGTGAGGAAGCAAAATGTCCAAACATCCACGAGTGTTGGGGTGAGCGTCGTACGGCTACATTTATGATTTTGGGTGATGTTTGTACACGTGCATGTCGTTTCTGTGCAGTTAAAACAGGTTTACCGAATGAGTTGGACTTAGGTGAGCCAGAACGTGTCGCTGATTCAGTGAAACAAATGAACTTGAAACACGTCGTTATCACTGCAGTAGCGCGTGACGACTTGAAAGATGCCGGTTCAAACGTATACGCTGAAACAGTACGTAAAGTTCGTGAGCTTAACCCATTCACAACAATTGAGATTTTACCTTCTGACATGGGTGGCGACTATGAAGCTTTAGAAACATTAATGGCTGCACGTCCGGACATTTTAAATCACAACATCGAAACAGTACGTCGTTTAACACCAAGAGTGCGTGCGCGTGCTACTTATGATCGTACATTAGAATTTTTACGTCGTTCTAAAGAGTTGCAACCAGACATCCCAACAAAATCAAGTATTATGGTGGGATTAGGTGAAACCATTGAAGAACTTCACGAAACGATGGATGATTTACGTGCGAACGGTGTAGATATTTTAACAATCGGTCAATATTTACAACCTTCTCGTAAACATTTAAAAGTACAAAAATACTACACACCATTAGAATTTGGTAAATTGCGTAAAGTTGCGATGGAAAAAGGCTTCAAACATTGTCAAGCGGGTCCATTAGTGCGTAGTTCTTACCATGCAGATGAACAAGTAAATGAAGCAGCAAAAGCGAAACATCGACTTGGTGAAGAACAACTTAAATTATAAGAACCAGGTGATGAACGTATGATTAAAGTAGGAAACCATTATTTTGAATTATTAACGTCATATAAAGATGGGTTCAATGAAGATGATTTTATTGCGAGATATTCTGAAATTCTAGATAAATATGACTTTGTCGTTGGGGATTATGGTTACGATCAATTGAGATTAAAGGGCTTCTATCATGATTCCTATAAAAAAGCAGATTTTAACAAGCGCTTTTCAACGATACAAGATTATCTCTATGAATATTGTAATTTTGGATGTGCCTACTTTGTCGTACGTCGACTTTCAAAAGCAGAAGTCGAACAACAATTAGGACATGATGCGCCTATTGATGCAACAGATAAATTGAAGGATGTCAAAATACAACCGACAATACAAGATTAAATCATTCGAATAATCTATGAGCAGCATGTGCATAGTGAAGTAAAGTTAACTTCATCGTGTGCGTGCTGTTTTTTTAATTGGGATATTAAGCATTGAGTGTGATCAGTTACGTAGAAAACAGAGGAAAGCACTGAAAAACACGTATAACAAGAGGTTTATTGACCAGAAAATCTCACTCCATCAACCCCCAAAAATGATTGAGAGGAAGAAGTAAAAGCGATGAGGAGAAGCGCTAAAAATATAAAACAAGAAGTGGAGAAGTCGAGTGGTTGTATAACATTGAGTCATTTTTTATTCCAGTTCCAAAATTGCCAAGAACCGTGCAAGACTCCCGAGGGATGATGTAAAAACAAAATAACGTCATTTAACTCTAAAAGCGGGGAGTGTTGAACGCAAAAATCAGCAATATTTCCAGTCAATGTATCATTACAATAGCGCCTTGTATTATATCCACATAAGTAGTAGAAATCTCACACCATCAACCCCCAAAAATGATTGAGAGGAAGAAGTAAAAGCGATGAGGAGAAGCGCAAAAAATATAAAACAAGAAATGGAGAAGTCGAGTGGTTGTATAACATTGAGTCATTTTTTATTCCAGTTCGAAAATTGCCAAGAACCGTGCAAGACTCCCGAGGGATCAGCTGGCCCGGAAAATCCAATTCGGCTACCTTCCAATGTACACTATAATCAAGCCGAATTTAGTTGAAGGGATCAGCCCCTGGGAAAGCGCAGCACGGTTCGGCAATCGGACGAACAAAAAAGCGATTACCCGAAATGTTTATACCCTCTACTAAAAAGCGATGATTCGTAATGCTTATCAACCTACTGAATCACTTCATGCAAATAAGCCGTAATCTCATCGCCTTCTTCTTCACTCACACCCAAAATATAAGCAATATAACCTTCTTCCTCTAAATCATCCGTCCCAATAATCCCAAACTTATTCGTCTGCGTGTTCAACACTAACGTCTTACCATAATGACGATCCGTTTGAATCAACACCAAATCATAACGACTATGTTCACCAACAAAGCCAACAAAACGAATTTGAGAAGGTTCCATATCATCATATAAAAACATATCTATCATGTGTGTAACTCCTTTAAAATCATGTTAAGGCAAGTATAGCGATAAATGAAGTTGCATGCAAAATTATGATATGATAGAGGGGAATAGGGGTGACCACAAAGTGTATTTTGTTGATAAAACGCAATTAGAAACGAAATTAAAATATTTAAAACAACTCACTGAAGATTATGAGGCGGTAAAATCAAATCATTACGCATTTGAACGTGTCGCACAAATGTTAATTGAGTCCTCGGTCGATATCGGCAACATGATTATCGATGCCTTCATTTTGAGAGACCCAGGCAATTATAAAGATGTCATTGATATTTTAGAGCTTGAGGGTGCTATTTCTAAAGAGACCCAACACGCTTTACACCAAACGATTGATGTGCGCCGTCAGTTCGTGCACTATTACGATACATTAGATACAGCGCAGTTAATCCCATTATTTGATCAAACAGTTCCATTTTATGAGCATTTTATTGAGGAAGTTTTACAGTTTTTAGAAAATGAAAATGTCCCTGTAACAGCATTTGGAAAAGGAGCGCAATAAGCAATGAAAGCATACAAAGGCTATTTAATCGACTTGGATGGAACGATGTATAAAGGTAATCAAAAAATTGAAGGTGCATCTGAATTTATTGATTACTTAAATGAAAATCAAATTCCACATTTATATGTGACGAATAACTCAACGAAAGCACCAGTCGATGTTGTGGAAAAATTAACGACGATGGCCATTGACGCAAAGCCACAAGAAGTCATTACGTCAGCTATGGCAACAGCAGATTATATCCATGGTGAAAAACCAGGTGCCACAGTCTTTATGATTGGAGGCTCTGGATTAGCGACAGCATTAGAAGAGGCGGGCTTACAACTTAAAAATGACATCGATGTCGATTATGTCGTAGTAGGTTTGGACGAAGCGATTACTTATGAAAAATTAACGACAGCCACGTTAGCAGTTCAAAACGGTGCGACATTTATTTCTACCAATCCAGATCCATCGATTCCGAAAGAACAAGGCTTTTTACCAGGCAACGGTTCTTTGACAAGTGTTGTAACGGTATCATCTAAACAACAACCGATCTTTATTGGTAAACCTGAAACACCGATTATGGATAAATCGCTCGAAGTGCTACAACTGAACAAAGATGAAGTGGCGATGATTGGTGACTTGTACGACACGGATATTATGGCAGGCATTAACTTCGGCATCGATACGATTCATGTTCAAACAGGTGTGACGTCGAAAGAAGAAGTGATGCAACGTGACGTACCGCCGACTTATAGTGTGAAAGATTTGAATGAGTTACGTGAACAATTAATCAAAGGCGAGTGATAGAAATGGAAAAAATTTTAGTAACGCGACGTATTCCACAGAAATTTGTAGAGCGTCTTGAAACTTTAGGCGAAGTTGAAATGTGGGATCATGAATTGACACCTATGCCACGCGAGAAATTTTTAGCAGCAGTCCAAGATAAAACAGCAATCCTTGTCACGTTGAGTGAGAAAATCGATGCCACTTTATTTGAAGCGGCGCCGAATTTGAAAATTGTCGCAAATATGGCTGTAGGTTATGACAATATTGATTTACAAGCAGCAGCCCAACATGAAGTCGAGATTTCAAACACACCGCATGTGCTTACTGAAACAACAGCTGAATTAGGCTTCGCGCTCATGATGGCAACGTCCCGACGTATCGTAGAAGCAGAAAAATATGTACAAGATGGTAAATGGGAAAGTTGGGGGCCTTATTTGTTAGCGGGCAAAGATATTTATCATTCAAAAGTTGGTATTTTTGGAATGGGTGAGATTGGCCGTGCCTTTGCGCGTCGTTTAAAAGGCTTCCACGCTGACATCTTGTATCACAACCGTTCGCGAAATATTCAAGCTGAACAAGAACTAGGTGCATTTTACACATCTTTTGATCAATTGATTAAAGAAAGTGATTTTATTATTTGTACCGCACCGTCTACACCTGATACGCAAAATAAATTCAATAAAGAAGTATTCAAAAACATGCGTAATGATGCGATTTTCATTAATATCGGCCGTGGGGATTTAGTCGTTGAAGAAGATCTCGTTGAAGCGATTGAAACAGGAGAAATTGCAGGCTGTGGCTTAGATGTCGTGCGCGATGAACCGATTCGTACAGATCATCCGTTACTGCAATATCCGAACGTCATTGTGACACCACATATCGGTAGTGCGACAGTACTCACACGTGACCAAATGATCCAAACGTGTTTATTAAATATTAAAGACGTTTTAGAAGGTCAAAAACCACGCAATCAAGTGAAGGTGGATTAAGTCTATCATATTTGGCTTGTTTCTTTTAGCTGAAATGCAGAATGAAATGTGTCCACTGTGCGTTAAGAGCATGTCCACTTTTCGTTAAGAACATGTCGCATGCATACGATTGCCGTCTTGGACTCGCGTTCCCAGGGGGCTGATCCTTCAACTAACCAACGCTTTGATTTTACGGTGACATTTGTTGTAAGCGTTGGTGGATTTTCCGGATCAGCTGTTCCCTCGGGAGTCTCGTCCATCCGGCAATCATGCATGAACAGAAGCAAGGAAAGAGGGCACTCCCATTTTATCGACTCAGCTAACATCATCTAGATAGCTACTGTGTTAAACATGAGCCACTTTCATATGTAAAAGAAAAAACTTGTTAATTTTCACACTTTCCCTCGGGAGTCTCGTCCACCCGGCAATCATGCATGAACAGAAGCAAGGAAAGAGGGTACTCCCATTTTATCGACTCAGTTAACATCATCGAAAAGTTGAGGCTCTTTTCAACTTATTTTTTGCTTAGGGACACCTGTGATTAATTTTCCAGTACATCTATTCATCGTCACCTAGTCAGCTGTTGCGTTAAACATTGGCCAGAATTAAAAACAAAAGTATCTCGTTCATTTTTATCAATGCCATTTCAAAAGTGGCGGGAAGTGTCATCCTATGCATTTTTAAACGTGTCTGAAAAATAAAGAAAAGGCTGAGGAAATTTGACATCCCAGCCTTTACACTTTGCTCATATGAAATACAACATTCAAATCAACATGTTGTTAGAATACTTGTTCGACCTCGACAACACCTGGCACTTCTTCTACTAATGCACGTTCTATACCAGCTTTTAAAGTAATTGTACTACTAGGGCATGTTCCACAAGCACCGAGTAATTGAAGTTTTACAATACCATCTTCCACGTCGACAAGTTCACAGTCGCCACCGTCACGTAATAAGAACGGGCGTAATTTCTCAATGACTTCTGCAACTTGATCGTACATTGTAGCATTTTCAGTTGGCATGTGTAATGCCTCCTTTCAAATTTAAATGGTTCATTTTATCCTTATCTTTTTATTATAATAGAATCAGTACAAAAAATCTATCGAATCAATTAGGGGGATGGCTATGGAAAAAGTAAGCGTCGTTGTTTATGGTGCAGAAGTCGTTTGTGCAAGTTGCGTGAATGCGCCAAGTTCGGAAAACACGTATGATTGGTTGAAAACATTATTACCACGCAAATATCCAAACATCGATTTTGAATATACGTATATTGATATTATGGGGTCACAAGATAATTTGTCAGATCATGATATGCAGTTTATTGAACAAATTCAAGAGGATGAGTTATTTTATCCACTAGTGACGATGAACGATGAATATGTGGCAGATGGTTATGTTCAATTGAAGCCAATTAAACGTTTTATTGAACGTAACTTTGAAGTATCTGCAGAATAGGGGAAGTTGAGATCAACAGCGGTGAGTGTGAATCAGCACTTACCGTTTTTTGATGCATTTTTGAGTTGATTTCTAAAACATTGACGCATGATTGTAGCCCCCTTAATATAAAAATGCCAATATGGGCGAGCATCCCGAGAATCAGTTCCGGGAAATACGAGCTCATTTTGGCATTTATGAAAATAGCGTTTAAATGAATAGTAAAAGTTCAATTTCTATCCGTTATGATGTTTATACAACCAAAGTACGCCTGATTTCAAGATGGAAGCCAAACGTCCAGTCACTGTAGTGTCCATCAAGTAAGCGAAACCTTTCTTTTCACCTAAAGAACCTAAGAAACCTTGAATTTTAATTTCAGGCATTTTTTCAGGTAAACTTTTGCCTTTCCACAATGTAGTTAACACCATGGCGATTTGGTCAGCTTGTTCTTCAGCGAGTTGCGCGCTCGGTGCATGTGGCAAGTTCGCACAGTCTCCAACAACATATACATTAGGATACGTTGGGATTTGGTGATATTGGTTTACCATGACGCGATTACTACGACTTAAGTCAACTGGCAAATTGCGCACGATTTCGACAGGTTGAATACCCGCTGTCCAGACGATGAGGTCGTGTTCATTTTTCGTTTCTTTATTATAAAGTATACCGGGTTCAACTTTGACGATATCCGAATTAGGCACGACTGTGACATCGTGTTGATCGAACCATTTTTTAACATAATTACTTAATTTTTCAGGGAATTGATTTAAAATACGCTCACCGCGGTCGTATAAGTAGATTTTCAAATCGCTACGGCTTTCGCGTAATGCACTTGCAAGTTCGATACCGCTTAAACCAGCACCGACAATACCGACAGTTGCATTGGTAGGAAGGTCAGAAATGTCGTGATAAGTTTTACGAGCGTCATGTAAAGTTTGGATGCTGTACGTATGTTCTTTAGCACCTGGGACATTGTGGTATTTATCTTCGCAGCCTAGACCGATCACTAGTTCATCGTAATCGACTTTTGTTTGACCTACAGAAATGATTTGATTGTCTAAATCGATATCTGTAATTTCTCCGTATACTGTGTGGGTTCTGTCATGTTGTGGGAAATTAACACGTACCTCTTTATCAGATTTAGAGCCAGCAGCTAATGCATAAAATTCTGTTTTAAGCCCATGGTAAGGCATCCGGTCGATTAACGTAATATTATAATCATTTGGAAGCGCGTCTGGTAAAATTTTAGACATAATGCGCATGTTACCATAACCGCCGCCTAGCAATACTAAATTCTTCATTTTGATACCCCTCTTTAGTGATGTATATTCCGATATCTATTTCAGCAATGGACTCCAAACAAAACGAAATAAATACCGTTCAAGTTATTGATCATAGCTCTAAACTTCATTATATCCCTTTTTCGAAAGCCACACAAACAAAGGAAGACACGTGCTTTCAAAATTTTTCATAAGCCAATTTTGTCAATCCAACCGACGCGCATGATGAAGCGTTAACATGAGCCGTCACATAGATGTCTGTTCTAAAATTTGTTATACTGATAACATTAAAACATAGAAGAGGGTGTAAAATGAATCCGATTGTCGAGTTTTGTATTTCTAATATGGCGAGAGGTTCAGAAGTTGTTTACCAAACTTTAGAAAATGATCCGGGCGTGGATGTTCTAGATTATGGTTGCCTTCAAAACTGTGGAATTTGTTCGTCGGGGCTTTATGCACTTGTGAATGGAGATATAGTCGAAGGTGATACGCCAGACGATTTATTGCAAAATATTTATAAGCATATAGAAGAAACGTGGATTTTTTAAGGAGGCTAAAACATGGCAGTAGTCAATTTGACAGAAGCAGCAGCATATGAAGTGAAAGATATGTTGAAGCAAAATGATATGGCAGATGGTTATTTAAAAGTGAAAGTAAACGGTGGGGGCTGTACAGGCTTAACGTACGGCATGACTGCTGAAGCTGAACCTGGTGAAAACGACGAAGTACTTGAATTTTTTGGTTTAAAAGTACTTGTAGATAAAGAAGATGCGCCGATTTTAAATGGCACAACTATTGACTTTAAACAATCTTTAATGGGTGGCGGTTTCCAAATTGATAATCCGAACGCGATTGCATCATGTGGTTGTGGTAGCTCATTTAGAACAGCGCAGGCAGCAGGTTCACCAGAAAGTTGTTAATCGGGTAAATGGAGGACAACATCCTTTTTAATGCGATTAACGTCACGCTTAAAAAGACTGAAATGTAACATATGAAATCAACCACGCAGTGATATTGAATATCCGAGACTTTTCGTCATATCGAATCGTCTCGGTTTTCTTCGTATGACACAGATGTATTCAAATGAAATCAAGTAGGTCATATCATAGGCTAAGCACACTTACAATTATTTGACGTGTCACAAGCTATTTTAAAAAGACGAGTGACAAAAATAATGAAAATCTGTTGAAAACTTATAGGGTATTAACTTGAATTCAATAATAAAAAACTATACACTAATGAATGACAACATTTTACAATTTTGTGTACTGTAAAAATTGAGAGGGTATACAGTATTATTGGAATTTGATTATATTTACGAAAGAATAGGTGAATGCAAATGGCAGAACGTAAAAAAGTACTTGTTTTAGGTGCTGGTTATGCGGGCTTACAAACTGTTACAAAACTTCAAAAACAATTATCAGAACAAGACGCACAGATTACTTTAATCAACAAAAACGACTATCACTATGAAGCAACTTGGTTACATGAAGCTTCAGCAGGTACATTAAATTATGAGGATGTCTTATATCCAATCGAAAACGTGTTGAAAAAACATGTTGATTTCGTTCGTGCGGAAGTCACAAAAATCGACCGCAATGCGAAAAAAGTTGAAACAACACGCGGTATTTTCGAATATGATATTTTAGTTGTTGCTTTAGGCTTTGAATCAGAAACATTTGGTATTGAAGGTATGAAAGAACACGCTTTCCAAATCGAAAATGTCAATACTGCGCGTCAAATCTCTCGCCATCTTGAAGATAAATTTGCAAATTATGCTGCATCAAAAACAAAAGACGACAAAGACTTAGCGATTCTTGTCGGCGGAGCAGGATTCACTGGAATTGAATTTTTAGGTGAATTAACAGACCGTATCCCTGAACTTGCTAACAAATATGGTGTAGAACAAAGTAAAGTCAAAGTCACTTGTGTAGAAGCTGCGCCAAAAATGTTACCAATGTTCTCTGATGAGCTTGTTAGCCATGCAGTGAGCTATTTAGAACAACGTGGTGTAGAGTTCAAAGTCGGCACACCTATCGTTGCAGCAAACGACAAAGGTTTCGTTGTTAAAATTAACGATGAAGAGCAACAATTAGAAGCGAACACTGTCATTTGGGCTGCAGGTGTTCGTGGTAGCCAATTAATGGAAAAATCGTTCGAAGGCGTTAAACGTGGACGTATTGTAACGAAACAAGATTTAACTATTGAAGGTTACGACGACATCTTCGTTATTGGTGACGTCTCTGCATTCATTCCTGAAGGTGGCGATCGTCCATTACCAACAACAGCACAAATCGCAATGCAACAAGGTGAAAAAACAGCTTCTAACATTGTGAACATCTTAAAAGGTGCACCAACAGAAGCCTTCAAATATATTGATCGTGGTACAGTATGTTCATTAGGTCGTCATGACGGTGTGGGTATCGTTTATGGTCGCGAAATTACTGGTAAAAAAGCAGCATTCATGAAACGTGTCATTGATACACGTGCCATCTTTAAAATTGGTGGTTTAGGTTTAGCTTACAAAAAAGGTAAATTTTAAGCATTAATCGACCCTGCTTTGATCCGACGATATTAAAATTCGAAGTCTCACTGAGTAAGGTTTTGCAATAAATAACGCGTTGACGATGAAACGGTATGACTTTCATCAGTCCAATGCTTGATTAGAGAAAAAGATTTTAAGCATACGGTACACATATACAGTGCAACAAAATGTATATGATAATGCAGGGAGTGGAAAAAGGAATCTAAATGTTAGATTTAGGTTGCTCTTCCACTCCTTTTTTACATATTGAAAAGGAGTGAAAGTGATGCCTTCACAGCAAACAGAAACAGCAGCTGCGATCATTGCAGGTGTCCCAGAACATTTAAATCAATATTTCGATGTCGTGAAACAGGATACGGCATTTTTCGAAGCATTGACGGAATTAAAAGCACATCATCTCATCAGTTCAAAAGTAGGTGATATCGCGTCTACTGCAGTCACAATAGAAGGCCAAATGTATCGTTTAATTACGGTAGGTCTAGGTAATTTGAATCAATTGAAAGCACAAGATTATTTGAAAATATGGGGCAAATTATTCCAATATTTACAACAAGGTGCGATTGCTAAAATCAATTTAAAAGTGAATACGTTTTTCGCCAAATCCCTGGAATCAGAAACGATTTTTAATTTAATGGGGCTTCAAAGTGAACAAGCGATTTATCAATTTGATGATTATAAATCTGACAAAAAAGCACCGTTCCATCTTAAAATGGTATTGGATTGTGACCAAGTATCAGACTATACAGCGCCAATTGAAGCAGGACAAAAGTTAGGTCGCGCCATTAACCGTGCGCGTGATTTGAGTAATACACCCCCAAATATGATGACGCCTGCTTATTTAGCTGAAACGGTGGAACAGTATTTTAAAGATACCTCAGTTAAAGTCCACATTAAAGACGAACACGCGATTGAACAAGAAGGATTCGGATTAGTCCAAGCTGTCGGCAAAGGGTCTATACATCCTCCGCGCATGATTACATTAGAATATCAAGGAGACCCAGACCATGAAGACCAAGTGATTGCTTTAGTCGGTAAAGGGATTACGTACGATTCGGGTGGTTATTCCATTAAATCTAAAAATGGCATGCCGTCAATGAAATTTGATATGAGTGGTGCGGCGAATGTCATGGGTATGGTTGAAGCGATTCGAGCATTGAAGTTGAAAGTGAATATTGTAGCAGTCATTGCGGCAGCAGAAAATATGATTGCGAATAATGCGATGAAGCCGGATGATGTATTTACAGCGCTCAGTGGGGAAACTGTTGAAGTGCCGAACACCGATGCAGAAGGGCGTTTAGTGTTGGCTGATGCGACGTTTTATGCGAACCAATACAAACCTGAGATGATTATGGATTTCGCGACACTGACAGGTGCGGCAGTTGTAGCATTAGGTGAAGATAAAGCAGCCGTGTTCCAACATCGTGTCCAACCAGAAGTGCTGAATCAAATCTTTCAAACTTCTCAAATTTATGAGGAACCTGTGTTTGAATTGCCGATTACCGAGACAGAACGTAAAAATATTAAAGCATCTGATGTGGCGGATTTAACGAACCATGTCAATGCGCACGGTAAAGCTTTATTTGCGGCAGCATTTATTACACATTTCAGTGGTCAAACCCCGCATCTTCATTTTGATATTGCGGGGCCAGCGACAATCAATAAAGCGACACATAAAGGTCCAAAAGGTCCAACAGGCTTTATGATTCCTACTATTGTCACATGGTTGAAAAATCAATACGGTATGAATCAGTAAAGAAAGGGGAGTGTGCCATGAATTTGTGCCACTCCCGCTTTATTTTTGATGTGGTAAGCATTGACGAATGACGTGACAACTGTTACCATTATACCCATATGCTTTAGCTCGATAATGAATTAAAGGAGATAGAAAAAATGAATGCTGTGTTAATAGCGGTCGTCATCATGATAGTGCTCTGTTTATGTCGGCTTAACGTCGTCATTAGTTTATTTATTAGTGCACTCATCGGCGGATGGATTGCAGGTCTGCCATTTGATAAAACGATTACAACTTTTACTGAAAATATTGTGGATGGGGCAGAAGTTGCGCTCAGTTACGCTTTACTCGGTGGCTTTGCTGCACTCATTTCATACAGTGGGATTACAGATTATCTCGTACGTAAAGTGATTTTATCTATTCGTGCAGAAGAGACAAAAGTTTCAAGAATTAAAGTGAAAGTACTCATTATCGTGAGTTTACTATTACTGAGCATCATGAGTCAAAACGTGATTCCAGTCCATATCGCTTTTATTCCAATTGTGATTCCCCCTTTATTAAGCTTATTTAATGAATTGAAAATCGATCGCCGCTTAATTGCGATGATTATTGGTTTTGGTCTATGTTTCCCGTATGTCTTATTACCATTTGGCTTCGGTCACATTTTCCATGAGATTATTCAAAAAGGATTTGAAAAGGCGCATCATCCGATTGCATTTAATATGATTTGGAAAGCCATGCTCATTCCAGCATCGGGTTATATTATCGGACTGATTATCGCCATGTTTTATTATCGTAAACCGAGAACGTATCGGGAAACAGCAGCGCAAGAGGAAGAAGTGGCTGTGGATTTAAAACCAGCTGTCATTATCGTTACGGTTGTCGCGATTTTAGCTACATTTCTCGTTCAAATGTTCTCAGATTCAATGATTTTCGGAGCATTGGCAGGGGTACTTGTCTTTTTCATTTCTGGTATTTATTCTTGGCGCAAACTCGACGACCAATTTGTGGATGGCATTAAAATTATGGCCTACATCGGCGTCGTGATTTTAACAGCGAATGGTTTTGCAGGTGTGATGAATGCGACAGGTGATATTGAAAAGTTAGTGACAGGGTTAACTGCGGTTTCAGGAGATAATTTATTGGTAAGTATTGTACTCATGTATCTCATCGGTTTAGTCGTGACTTTAGGAATTGGTTCTTCATTTGCGACGATTCCCATTTTAGCCGCGCTCTTTATACCGTTTGGTGAAGCAATGGGAATGAGTACGATGGCATTAATCGCATTAATCGGTACAGCGAGTGCACTTGGAGATTCAGGTTCTCCAGCAAGCGATTCGACACTAGGGCCAACAGCAGGGCTCAATGTAGACGGTCAGCACGATCATATTCGCGATACGTGTATTCCGAACTTTGTCTTTTATAATATTCCACTCATTATTATGGGAACCATTGCGGCACTCGTATTATAATAATAGAAAAAAGGAGTGACCCTCATGACAAACTTAATCGAGTTATTAGAAATGAAAGTCGAAGCGCAGGAAGACGGCTATTTGAAAATGTCGATGCCTGTGACGGATAAAGTTAAACAGCCATTTGGTTATTTACATGGCGGTGCATCACTCGCATTAGGTGAAACTGCTTGTTCGTTAGGCTCGGCCCATTTAATAGATACTTCGATGCATATTCCTTTAGGGCTAGAAATGAATGCGAACCATATCAGCTCAGTCCGTGAAGGTGTGGTCTATGCAGAGGCACGTATTTTGCATCAAGGTCGTACGACACATGTGTGGGACATTCATATTAAAAATGAAGCAGGGCAGTTGATTTCAGTCATGCGCGGTACCATTGCGATTAAACCATTGAAGAAATAATTTGAGAGAAGGGCAGGCAGAGATGTGCTTGCTCTTTTTGTATGTAAAGATAACGCCGAAGTTACAATGAAAAACGGCTAGGACACCAACACTCCTAGCCGTTTTTATATATTGAGTAAACATAATGTTCTATCTCTATAATTTGGTATCTTTCATGTCTTCTTTAATTTCATCCAACTTCAATCGTTTAGAAGCGGGTGTTTTAAGGTTATACGCTGCTTTCAATACGAGATGGCTCGCTAAAGGGCCTGTAATAAATACAAAGACAATCCCGATAATCAATTGAAAGTTGACGTAGCCTTCTTTACCGATGAAATAAATAAATGTCCCGGTTAATAACAACATTGCGCCAAGTGTTGAAGCTTTACCCGCAGCGTGCGCACGAGAGTACACATCATCGAGACGTATCATTCCAATGGCTGCGAGGGCACTAAATAACGCACCGACGATAACAAGAATCAAACCGATACTAATCGTGATCGTTTCTGTCATGTTCAATCACCTGACCTTTATCCATAAATTTGGCGAACACGGCTGTACCTAAAAAGGCTAGAATCCCAATTAAAAGAATCGCTACAATCATATAATGTGTGTCTAAAATAATTGAGAACAATCCGATGACCGCCATTAATTGAATGCCAATCGCATCTAACGCCACGACACGATCGGGTAATGTAGGACCAAGAATCACACGGACAAGCATTGCTAAAATCGATAAAACGACGATGACTAAAGCAATAATGATGAAAATATCATAGTTCATTACGATTCACCCACCTCTCTCACTGCTTTTTCAAGAGAGCCTTTAATACCAGCAACTTCTTCTTCTTTTGTCGAGAAGTTCAAACAGTGAATATATAAACGTTTCATATCATCATTGACCCCGATCACAACAGTACCAGGTGTTAATGTGATTAAATTCGATAATAATGCGACTTGCCAAGGATGCTCTAAGTCTGTTTCATAGACGAAAAACGCAGATTCATTTTTAATGCGTGGTTGAAGGATAATACGCAATACATCAATATTCGCTTTGATAAGTTCGAGTAAAAAGACAAATACGAGTTTAACGACTTTGTATAACGTAATCACGTAAAAGCGTCCAGGTAATAGTTTGCGCATTAAAAATACAAGTAATAAAGCGAAAAGATAGCCTAAGACGAAAGCGTTCATCGTATAACTGTCAGAGACGAACAGCCAAAATATCGCTAAAAATAAATTAATGACGATTTGTATTGCCATATTACTGCACCCCCAATACGCTATGAATATACGTGTCTGGTTGATAGAATGACTTCGCAGCTTCTGCAACGATTGGATACAGTTGTCCTGCTGTCAGACCGAAGACCACCGAAATAACGACTGCTAAAACACTCACTGCTAATAAACCGCGGTGATGTAAGCGTGGGTTGTACACATAGCCATAACTTTTACCAAAGAAACCACGTAAAAAGATGTTGATGACTGAATAAAGTACAACGAGGCTTGAAAGCAGCACGATAATACCTGTCGCATAGAATCCTTCTTCAAATGCAGCTTGCACGATGTAAAGTTTGCCGTAAAAACCACTTAATGGCGGAATCCCAGCTAAACTTAATGCCGCAATGAAAAATGTCCAACCTAATAATGGATAGTGATGAATCAGACCACCAAATTTACGTAAGTCCGTTGTTTTCGTAATTTTAAACATAATCCCAATCAGGAAAAATAGCGCGGCTTTAATTAACATATCGTGAAGGGTGTAGTAAATCGCACCGACCATACCTGATTCGTTCATTAAGCCCACACCAACTAAAATGACGCCGACTGCAATCATAATGTTGTATAAAATAATACGCTTCGTATCACGGAAACCGACTGCACCGACTGAACCAAAAATAATGGTCAACAATGCGAGGGCTAAAATCGTGTAATGCGAGAAAGTCAATGTATCATGGAAGAATAAACTCATGACACGTGCAATCGCATAAACGCCGACTTTTGTGAGTAGGGCACCGAAAAACGCAATAATGGCAAATGGTGGCGCATAGTAAGCCCCTGGTAACCAGACATACATTGGGAAGACCCCGGCTTTTGTCGCAAATACAAAGATAAATAAAATAAATGCGACACTGAGTAAACCTGGATGATCTTCTGAAAGTGTATTTAATTTTAGACTAATGTCCGCCAAGTTTAATGTACCGACAATAGAGTATAAAATGCCGACCGCCATGACGAAAAAGGCAGAAGAGACAACATTCACTAACAAGTATTTGACGCTTTCTTGAAGTTGGATTTTAGTGCCACCAATCACCATTAAGCCATAAGATGACATTAAAAATACTTCGAAAAAGACGAATAAGTTAAAGATGTCGCCTGTAATAAATGCACCGTTAATCCCTGTGAGCATCATCATGACTGTGAAATAGTAATAATACGTTTCACGATGTAACCCAATCGACTGGTACGAAAATAAAATAATCAGTAACGTAATAATAATACTAGTTGTCACGAGGAGGGCACTAAATAAATCGAGTACGAAAACGATACTATAAGGCGCCTCCCATGCCCCCAATCTTAAAACAATCGGATGACCGCTTTGCCATACGTTCACTAAATTCCATATCGAAAACGCTAACGTGACAAGCGTCCCAGTTAATGCGATGTAACGTTTAATAAAAGGTCGGAGTCCACTGACAATTAACAGAATCGCTGTCATAATTGGGACAACTAACACCATAACGATTAAGTTTTCATTCATCATCTTCTTGTGGCACCCCTTTCATTCTTTCTACGTTGTCTGTTCCTAATTCTTTATAACTTCTGAAAGCGAGTACTAAGAAAAAGGCAGTCACCGCAAATGAAATAACAATCGCTGTTAAAATTAATGCTTGTGGGATGGGGTCTACATAATCAGAAACGCCTTTTTCATATATAGGGACGTTCCCGTTTTTAAGCCCACCCATCGTTAAAATAAATAAGTTTGCAGCGTGTGATAATAATGTTGTACCGATAATAATTCTGATCAAACTTTTAGAAAGAATGAGGTACACACTGATGGAAGTTAACAAGCCACAAACGACGATTAAAACAATTTCCATTACTCATTCTCTCCAATCGTTAGAATAATTGTAAGGACTGTGCCGATAACGACAAAAAGGACGCCGGTATCAAAAATCACAGCTGTATGCACATGCATCGGTTGTAACAATGGCAACGGAATATCCACAGACGTATGTGTGAAGAAGTTCTTACCATATGTCCAACTGAGCATAGGTGCACCGACACAAAACGTTAAGCCTACAGCAATTAACTTTTTAAAATCCCACGGGAAAACTTTACGCAATGTTTTAACGTCAAATGCCACTGCAATAATGACGAGCGCACTTGAGACGAGTAAACCACCGATAAAGCCGCCCCCCGGTGTATAATGTCCAGCTAAGAAAAGTGAGAAGCCGAACATCATAATTAAGAAAAAGATAATTAATGATGAATACTGCGCAATTAAATCATTTTTCTGTCTGTTCAATCTTCTCAACCCTTTCATAACCGTTTTTATGTTTCGCACGTAATTTAATTAATGTGTATATGCCCATACCTGCAATGCCGAGTACTGATGATTCGAACAATGTATCGGTACCACGGAAGTCAACAAGTATCACGTTCACCATGTTTTTACCTTCAGCGAGGTCATACACATGTGCTTTGTAGAATTCACTAATAGATTCGAAGTGACGGTTGCCGTAAGCGATTAAACCTAACACAATCACCACTGCGCCGACCCCGATAGAAATGATCGCATTCACGACACGATAGCGTACAGATTCGTTGTAACGACTCATATTAGGCAAGTGATAGAAACAAAGTAAGAACAATGCCGTTGAAATCGTTTCTACAACGAATTGTGTTAAGGCAAGGTCAGGCGCATTAAAGAAAATAAAGAAAATCGCCATAGAGTATCCGACAGCACTTAACATGATAATGCTGAACAAGCGTGAACGTGCAAAAATAATCATAATCGCCGCAATCGTAATCGTAATCACTGATACAAATTCATAAAGTCTGATAGGCGATACCTTCATAAAGTCAACTGTGAAAGGTACGAAAATCAGTGTCACAAAAGTAAGGACAATCATCATGAAAAAGATAATGACTAAATTGTTGCGATTGAAACCTGTCATATAAGTACGCGTAATTTGTGTCGCGTAGTACGGTGTGTAACGTCCTGTTTGGTTATACCAATGATTTAAGGTCAATGCGTTTGGAATGCCTCTTAATATTGGTACCCAACGTTTGGCCGTCAATATGAGTACGGCACCGACAGCGTAAATGACTAAAGTTGCGATAAATGCTGGTGTGAAGCCGTGCCATAAATGGAATGACGCACTCACTTCATTTGTGTTCGCAATTGATTTGACTGCAGGTTCAACGAGTGGTGCAGATACAATACTAGGGAATAATCCAATCGAAATGACTAAAATGGCTAAAATCGTTGGTGAAATATTCATTAGTATTGAAGCTTCATGTGCTTTGTTCGGAAGTGCATCAGGCTTATGATCACCTAAGAAAATTTCCACAATAAATTTAAATGAATACACAAATGTGAAAATACTTCCGACAATCGCGATGATAGGGATTAACAAGCCGACTGTGTTTAAACTAAAAACAGAGGCATGTGTCACTTCTATCATAGATTCGATAAAGGCTTCCTTAGATAAGAAACCGTTAAATGGGGGTACCCCCGCCATACTTAATGACGTAATGATAGATAAAGTGAATGAAATCGGCATGATTGTCATTAAGCCACCGAGTTTACGAATATCACGCGTTCCCGTCGCATGGTCCACGGCACCTGTAATCATAAACAGTGCCCCTTTAAATGTTGCGTGGTTGATGAGATGGAAAATCGCTGCACTGTATGCGGCAAGATATAACTGACTTTCATCGCCTTGGAAATGGTAACTCACAGCACCAATACCGAGCATCGACATGATCATCCCAAGTTGAGACACAGTTGAAAATGCTAAAATGCCTTTAAGATCTTGTTGCTTCGTCGCATTAAGTGAGCCCCAGAAAAGCGTCACGAGACCAAATGCGGTTACAGCCCAAATCCATCCTTGCGACACTGCAAAAATCGGTGTTAAACGCGCAATGAGATAAATACCTGCTTTGACCATTGTTGCTGAATGCAGATACGCACTGACCGGTGTCGGCGCTTCCATTGCATCAGGTAACCAAATGTAAAACGGAAATTGTGCAGATTTTGTCATTGCACCAATAATCACAAAAATCATGGCGAGTAGAAAAATCGGTGACGTTTGAATTTGGTCAACGTTTTCGATAATGTCACGAATACGCCATGTGCCTGAAGCAAGATACAGCAAGATGAAACCACCGAGTAGTGATAAACCACCAAAAACGGTAATCATCATTGACTTCATTGCACCATACAGTGACTTGTCTTTGTGTCGCCAAAAAGAAATCAATAAGAAACTTGAAAATGATGTTAACTCCCAGAAAAAATAAAGGACGAGTAAATTATCAGAAAGGACGACGCCGAGCATCGCACTCATAAACATTAACAAGTAACAATAAAAATGGCCGAGTTGTTCTGATTGGCTTAAATAACTAATTGAATATAGTACAACAAGACTCCCAATGCCAGTAATCAGTAAACTAAAAAGTAAACCTAGACCATCGACATAAACGTCAAAGTTCATCCCAATTTGTGGCATCCAAGCAGCAGACTGTTCTGTAAATTGCCCGGACATTGTTGGTTGAATATAAGATAAAAAATAAGCAAACAATACAACCGGTATCGGCAAAACAAACCAACCGAGATGGATGCGTTTGTAGAAGCGATACAATATCGGAATGAGTATTGCGAATATTAACGGCAACAGTACCGCCATATGTAACCAACTCATAAATTGCCCTCCTTTAAAAACTACGATATATCTATTATACATGATTGTGGAACGTCTGAAAAACATGGCTATACATAGATGCGTCTAGATTTCAATCACTTTTAAATAAGAAGAAACACGTCGATATTATGAAAAATTTGTTTTATATTGGCGTGTATAATCTTCTTTAAGTTGTGCCAAACAATTTAAGGATGCATGCGCAAAAGGGATATCCATTTCTTGTAATTGATGTTCGAGTGTTGTAATCGCACGTTGTAACGTCACTGTATAATCTTCAATGTCACCTTCGAATGGTTTTAAACGACTTGGAGATGTATATCTTTTTTCATAGAGACTTAACGCTTTTCGTTCATGGAAAAAGACCCCTTCAACTTCATTTGGGTTATGAAGGTCGCCTTGTTTCGGGTGTTTAATCACTTGTAGCACTTTGACTAACACCTGATCACCCTTTTCTTCTACGACCTCTACAGCATAGACACCAGTTTTATGTGCAAAACGATAAAGCATGTCAATACCATCCTCTCTCAAATATGTTAAAATAGTGATATACAACAGTTTATCACGAATGGAGTATTAAAAAATGACTAACTATCCACAATTAACGAAAGAAATTCAAGAAAATGAAATTAAAGTGATCATGCATACGAATAAAGGGGACATGACATTAAAGTTATTCCCTGAGATTGCACCTAAAACAGTTCAAAACTTTGTTGAGCTTTCTAAAAAAGGTTACTACGATGGGATTACGTTCCACCGTGTCATCAATGATTTTATGATTCAAGGTGGCGACCCAACTGGTACGGGTATGGGTGGCGAAAGTATTTACGGTGGCCCATTTGAAGATGAGTTTTCAATGAACGCGTTTAACTTATACGGTGCGTTATCAATGGCTAATGCAGGTCCAGGTACAAACGGTTCACAATTTTTCATCGTTCAAATGAAAGAAGTACCGGCACAAATGGTAGACCAACTTGTTGATGGCGGCTGGCCAAAAGAAATCGCTGAAGCATACAAAGAAAAAGGCGGTACACCTTGGTTAGATCAAAAACATACAGTATTCGGTCAATTGATTGAAGGTGAGGACACTTTAGAAGATATCGCAAGTGTTAAAGTCGGTGCACAAGACAAACCGATGTACGATGTTGTCATTGAATCGATTGACATTGAAGAATAATCAATGAATGGAGGTCATCACGTGGCAAATAATGATTTGAATATTCGATTATATCAATATTTAGCGGATTGGAATCCTATGCAATTTGATGACCCAACAATGGGAGACGCAGAAGTTTACGAAATGATGGATGCAGTACATCAAATAGGCGAGGCAGAAGCCGTTGCACAAGCGTTTCAACAGATTTTTCAATTTGCTTTTGATGAAACATTGCCGTATGCGGTCTGTTTAGGTAAGGCGACTGAAGCGGTGAATTTGCAAATGGAATGTAGTATTTCTTAA
This sequence comes from Staphylococcus delphini, assembly GCF_900636325.1. NCBI lineage: Bacteria > Bacillati > Bacillota > Bacilli > Caryophanales > Staphylococcaceae > Staphylococcus > Staphylococcus delphini. The sequence goes on along the minus strand of NZ_LR134263.1, from coordinate 2,186,428 downwards.
TGATGGAGAGGGCGACAACAATTTGATGTTGAAATAGCCCTCTTTTTTTGGTCACTATGCTATGATTGCCTTTAAAGTAAGATATTAACGTCGTCCAATGAGAATTCTCCATAAGCGCTGTTACACAATTATACGTATGGAATGTATAGATGTTCACATAATATTGTAATGGTTATCCTTAGTATCAAGAAAAGAATAAACTCGTTTCACTTGGATAAAAAGAACTCTTTTTGGGACTTTTTACTCTTCGCTATTCAAAATACCATTGATTACATCAACGTGAAGGTTGCTATTCCTATATCCTTCCAAAACATCATCAACTTGTCGATTTGGAATTTCAGGAAGTTCTCTTATATCACATAAAGCCTCTTTAAATTCTTTTTTAGTCACTTTATCTTCGTTGAATGTTAATTCAAATAAATAATCATTCAATTTCTTGATTTCTTCAACGTTATAACCATAACGTAATAAAACTAAATCTTTTGTTTTTAAATGAGGCGCCAACTCTTCTTGTAAAACATCTATTGATTGCTTAATTAATAAAAGTTTAGATTCTAATTCTTCGTTATTCATTCAAATCACACTCTCTTATATTAAAGTTTGACCTACTTGAGACACCCAGTAAGCAATGCTACGAGCAGAAGAATCTTTAATACCTGTTCCCATTAACGCTTGGGCCACTTGACCTGCTACATTGCCCCATGTAGCCTGTTCTTGTTTTAAAATCTTTTTTAAAGTCGGTTCAACATATTTATTCCAACGTTTTTCTAAAGATTTACCAGCACGAGGACTTATCTTTTGAACTCCTGAAAATACAGCATTTTGTTCTTTATCATTGCTTTAATTCAATTCCTTTATTGAAGTTGATCCTCGAAAATCTTAACAAACGTAAAACTTGGCAAATTGTCGATTTGATGGCTCAAACTAAACGGATTTTTGTCTTTAAGTTTAGTTAAGGATTCTTCTCAACACCAATAAATTTTCTCGGCATAGATAAATACGTAACTTACTTTTTTCGTTTAGCGTTCCAGCCAATTAAAACATTAGAAATAAAACCAACTACGCCACAGAATAGAGCTACAAAAAATGAATGATCTCCCATATAAAAAACAACTAAAAATATTAAAATGCCTGTTATCAAACTAATTATGAACGAACTTAAATTCATAAAACAAACAACCCCTTTTTAGTAAATTTTATCATAAGAATTAATCTATCAATAGCCCATGAATATCTGATTAATGATGTTTTGAGTTCATTCATGACTTATTTAGTAACCTAATTCTGAACATCTGAAATAACAAAGGTTTTAAATGGAATGAAATTCATGACTGAGACTGAGACATCATTCCTGTCCACTTCACTTAAAGGGGCTGAGGTATATGTGTCATTTCTTTTACACTAAAAAGTATGAAATCGTTTGTATAATTACTTATGGAATCCATCTAGGCACAACGATACTTGTTAATCAACTTTGCGCTGTATCTTCAATACTTCTGGTAAAATGAGTAATTTGATTCAAAGCTTTAATAAGGCTAACAATTGTGATTACAGAAACCCTTTTTCTTTTGGGCTTTACTTAAAGATAAAGTGTTAATTGTAGTTCACTAGCTCTGTTAATCTCCTTAACTACTTTTTTTTACTTATCGAATAGGTGTAGAACATTATTTTTGAAATTAAATTATAAAAGTAGTGTACTTTTCAGATTTTATGGGTAAAATATACATAAGAGACAAAAAATTCTGTTATTTTATTTGTATTCAAGGGGGAATTGTCATGCCAAAAAAGTTATTTAGCATTGATTTGCACAAGACGATGGACCAACAAGCGCACCCAGGACATAACAGATGGCACCCAGATATTCCAGCAGCATTTTCAGTCGAACCAGGTGAATCATTTCGCATGGAATGTCTAGACTGGACAGATGGACAAATTTCTAACAACGATGATCCGAGTGATATTAAACATGTAAACCTCAATCGTGTTCATGTTTTGAGTGGACCTGTTTACGTAAATGGCGTCGAACCAGGCGATTTATTAGTCGTAGATATTTTAGATGTCGGCGCGTTTCCAGAGCACGAGTGGGGATTTAACGGTATTTTTGACAAGAATAATGGCGGAAGTTTTTTAGTCGATCATTATCCAGAAGCGCAAAAATCAATTTGGGACTTTAATGGTATCTTTGCATCAAGTCGACATGTCCCAGGCGTCGAATTTGCGGGTGTAATTCATCCAGGTTTAATTGGTGTTGCACCGTCACATGAGATGTTGGCAGAATGGAATAAAAGAGAACGTGCACTCGTGGATACTGATCCGAATCGTGTCCCACCTTTAGCGAATTTACCAAATGAAGATGCGGTCGTTCTCGGCACTTTAAAAGGAAAAGACTTTGATCGCGTTGCTAAAGAAGGGGCACGCACAGTACCGCCACGTGAGAATGGCGGAAACTGTGATATTAAAAATTTATCTAAAGGTTCGAAAATTTATTTCCCTGTGTATGTCGAAGGTGCAAAACTATCTGTAGGCGATCTTCATTTTTCACAAGGCGATGGTGAAATTACATTTTGCGGTGGTATTGAAATGCCGGGTTGGATCGATTTAAGAGTGAACGTGATTAAAGGTGGCATGGAAAAATATCATATTAAGAAAAACCCTGCATTTAATCCTGGACCTGTCATGCCAAACTATTCAGATTATATTGTATTTGAAGGTATTTCAGTTAATGAATTTTCAGGCAAACAAACATACTTAGATGCAAATACAGCTTATCGAAATGCTTGTTTAAATGCGATTGAATTTTTAAAAACACGTGGATTTACTGGAGAACAAGCATACATGTTGCTTGGCTCAGCACCTGTACAAGGCACTGTTGCAGGTATTGTTGACATTCCAAATGCTTGTTGTACGATTGCCATACCACGAGAAATTTTCAAACCGGGTGTATTGCCGGATAAGGGTGAATTTTAATGCCAAATTATTCATATACATGTGAGGTGTGTGGGACTTTTACGATTCGACAACGGATATCGGAGCAACATGAAACAGCCACATGCCCATCGTGTGAGCGAACAGCTAAACGTGAATTTGTCGCATTTCAAACGTACAAAATGGATGATCGTGTGAAACGACGTATTGAGCAAGGTCAGCAACCGCGTACAATGAAAAAAGAAGACCTGCCAATGCAACAGCGTCGTTCATCACAAAACACGCGTCCATGGATGGTTGGACACTAAGCACAACGTAAAAAAGAGACGAGGTACACGTACCTCGTCTCTTCATATCGAGTTAAACTAGATTACATTTTAACAACGTTTGCTGCTTGCGCACCACGTTCGCCTTCAACGATATCAAAGTCAACATTTTGACCTTCTTCTAAAGATTTGTAGCCATCTCCAACGATTGCTGAGAAATGTACAAATACATCGTCGCCGTTTTCTCTTTCAATAAATCCAAAACCTTTTTCTGAGTTAAACCATTTTACTGTACCGTTATTCATATAGAATACCTCCACGTGCTTTTGCACAAATATTTGCAATAAATTCATTGATTAAAAAAGAGGATATTCTAAACAAATACACTACATTTAAATTCAAGTTCTTTTATTACGATAACCTAACTATACGCCCTAGTTTGAATAAAGTAAAGCATTATTATTTCAAAACTTTAAAAACAGACGTTGAAAACAGCTCCAAACCCGGGCGCACGTAGGCACGAAAAAATATAAAAATATAAAGGTGCGCTTTTTTATTAAAGAGAGGAGACACTACTTTCAAAATTGTAGAAGAAGGGAGTAAAACACGATTGTTCATCGTTCAATCTGTCTAGAAGAAGTAAAAGATTGTTTGAACAAAGAAGAGAAAGGGGTTAACCATGAAGTAAATAGTGCAATGACAAAATCGGAGTGTTGGATGTCAAAAAAGAAAGAGAAAAACAACCTCTCTCTTTCTTTTTTATTGTGAGATACACTTTCAGATATAGGTATCATCTAACTGAAGATTGGAAAGCACAGTTTCTGTACATGTAATACTAAATTTTGAGTGCTTTTTAAATTTTTAACTCTAACCCAAGCATTTCTGATGTGTCATTACATATAAGCACAATATCTCCTTAATCGCTGGTTTAGGCACTTACAATGATAGAGATATTTGCGCTTTTTTATAATTAAAAAATAAAATAATGGTCAATGATTATTTCATCAACCGTCAAAAATATACAACCAGTATATACAACGAAAAAAAAGCCAATGCACATACCGCACATTGACCTCAAGCGTTATTTAGACTCATATCTCATCTTCTTTTTGGACTGTTTCACCCAATATGGCAAACGTTCCTCTAATGTTCGAAACCCATATTTTTCAGTTTCCTGAATTTCATCCAATACTGAATACTTACCTTTTTTACGCTCATAATTTTTAAAATAGTCATTATCCTTTAAAGATAAATTTAATTTTCCGTTTTGATCAATAGAGATGATTTTGGCTTTCACAGTTTGACCTGGTGACAAAAGCTTCTTTAAATTGTGTACATAATCATCCATGATTTCGGATATATGAATGAGTCCTTCAGTACTGTCAGGGGTCTCGACGAAAGCGCCGTAGGGTTGAATACCAGTCACGCGTACTTTGACATGTTGCCCAACACGATACTGTCTTTTCAACATTCATAACCCCTTATCGATTAGTTTTTAACATTTTAATCATAGCACATCTTTGAAAAATCTCCTAACTATTCGTTATTCAGAATGGATAATTGACAACAAACATTCACGTGCTTATATAGTAAATGGTGGGATTAAATACATCACTGCAAAAGGCGCGTAAAAATCACTAATTTTAAGCAGAACACTATTGCAAAACCAAGGTTAAAGAGTCTATAATTGCTTATAAATGAAAGCGCTTAATTACTATCGATTGACTCAAAATGATTCGAGCATTTGAGTACCTCATGGCATGTGACACGAACAGCTTTTAGGTTGATACAAATAGTGTTTTCTTTTACAAATATGTCATGAATATGTCATGATAGATGTAAGGGTTTTCTTATTATAAACAAAGGAGGATTTTTAAATGATTCCATATCAACACGAACCATTTACAGATTTTACGAAAGAGGAAAATCGCGAGGCTTATTTTCGTGCATTAGAAAAGGTTGAAAGTGAACTCGGGAAAGATTATCCATTAATTATTGGTGGAGAGCGCGTATTCACTGAAGATAAAACACGTGTATACAATCCTTCAAATCGCGAAGAAACTATTGGCTATGTTTCAAAAGCAACGAAAGAACATGCGCAACAAGCGTTAGATGCAGCGAAAGAAGCGTTTAAAACTTGGAGAAAAGTAGATCCTAAAGTACGCGCGAATATTTTATTCAGAGCTGCTGAAATTACACGTAAACGTAAGCATGAATTCTCTGCATTACTTTCAAAAGAAGGCGGTAAACCTTGGAAAGAGGCAGATGCAGATACAGCGGAAGCGATTGACTTCATGGAATATTATGGTCGTCAAATGCTCGAACTTAAAGACGGTAAACATGTAAACAGCCGTCCTGGTGAATACAACCAGTTTGATTACTTGCCTGTAGGTGTCAGTGTTGTTATTTCTCCATGGAACTTTGCATATGCGATTATGGCGGGTACAACGTCAGCACCGCTTGTAACAGGGAACACAGTATTATTAAAACCATCTTCTAATACTCCAATTATTTCTTATAAATTTATGGAAGTTTTAGAAGAAGCCGGTTTACCTAAAGGGGTCGTAAACTGGATTCCTGGTTCTTCAAGTGATATTGGTGACTTCTTAATCGAAAACAAAGATGTGGGCCTCATTTCATTTACAGGTTCTAAAAAAGTCGGTAAAGAAATTATCCAAAAAGCATCAGTGATTCAAGAAGGTCAACACCATATTAAACGTGTCATTGCTGAAATGGGTGGTAAAGATGCAATCATCGTCGACAACGAAGCGGATTTACAAGTTGCCACAGATGCTATTGTTTACTCAGCGTTCGGTTTCTCAGGTCAAAAATGTTCAGCATGTTCACGTGTTATCGCGCATCAAGACATTTATGATGAATTGTTAGAGCGTGTTAAAGAAGCAACTGAAAAAATTAAAGTCGGTAATGCTGCAGAGCCGGATACGTATGTGGGTCCTGTCATTGACCAAAAATCTTTAGATAAAATTAAAAACTACATCGAAATTGGTAAAGGTGAAGGTCGTCTTGTAACAGGTGGTAATACAGACGAAGAAGTCGGTAACTTTGTATATCCAACGATCTTTGCTGATTTAGATCCAAATTCACGCGTGATGCAAGAAGAAATTTTCGGTCCAGTTGTCGGTTTCACTAAAGTTAAAGACTTTGATGAAGCGATTGATGTCGCAAATGATACAGAATACGGTTTAACAGGTGCCGTGATTTCAAACAACCGTATGAAGTTAGAACAAGCGCGTCGTGACTTTATGGTCGGCAACCTTTACTTCAACCGTGGCTGTACAGGTGCTGTTGTGGGCTACCAACCATTCGGCGGTTTCAAAATGTCAGGTACAGACTCAAAAGCAGGTGGACCAGACTACTTAGTATTACACATGCAAGGTCGTTCAGTATCAGAACATCTATAATGATGAATTAAATAACAGAAACGTACAGGACACATTGTTTTGTACTGATGTAGGGTAAATCATTTATGAGCACCGTTCACTACTTGAATGATAGGTATTGGATGATACTATTAATCGATTTGCCCTACACTTTCATGTGAAGAGATGTGCGTATTATATTTAAGGAGGAGATGGCATGGTAACAAAATCTGAAGAAATCATTGAAAAAACGAATCATTACGGGGCGCATAACTATTTACCGCTTCCAATCGTGATTGCCGAAGCTGAAGGGGTATGGGTAAAAGACCCAGAAGGCAATCGTTATATGGATATGTTAGCGGCATATTCAGCAGTCAACCAAGGGCATCGTCACCCTAAAATTATTCAAGCTGTTAAAGAACAAGCGGATCGTGTCACACTCGTTTCTCGTGCTTTCCATAGTGACAATTTAGGGGAATGGTATGAAAAAATCTGTAAATTATCAGGGAAAGAGAAAGCCTTACCGATGAATACAGGTGCAGAAGCGGTAGAAACAGCATTAAAAGCTGCACGTCGTTGGGCGTATGAAGTGAAAGGCATTAAACCAAATGAAGCTGAAATCATTGCGATGGTCGGTAACTTCCACGGTCGTACAATGGCGCCGGTATCACTTTCATCAGAAAAAGAATATCAACGTGGTTATGGGCCACTATTAGAAGGTTTCCAAAATGTTGAGTTTGGTAACATTGAAAGTTTAAAAGCGGCCATTAATGAAAATACTGCTGCTGTTTTGATTGAGCCGATTCAAGGTGAAGCAGGGATTAACATTCCACCAGAAGGCTATTTAAAAGCAGTACGTGAACTTTGTGACGAACACAACGTATTATTTATTGCAGACGAAATTCAAGCTGGTTTAGGGCGTACAGGTAAACTCTTTGCGACAGATTGGGATGATGTAAAACCAGACGTTTACATTTTAGGAAAAGCACTCGGGGGCGGTGTATTACCAATTTCAGTTGTACTTGCAGATAAAGAAGTACTGGATGTCTTCACACCAGGTTCACATGGTTCGACTTTCGGGGGTAATCCACTCGCATGTGCCGCTTCAATTGCTGCACTTGATGTCATTGTTGATGAAGACTTACCAGGTCGCTCACTTGAACTCGGTGACTATTTCAAAAATGCATTACTTGAAATTGATCACCCGGCGATTAAAGAAGTACGTGGTCGCGGTCTCTTTATCGGTGTGGAATTGCATGAAGATGCACGTCCTTATTGCGAACGTCTTAAAGATGAAGGGCTTTTATGTAAAGAAACACACGATACAGTCATTCGATTTGCACCCCCATTAATCATCACAAAAGAAGAGTTAGATTTTGCGATTGAAAAAGTGAAAAAGGTGTTCGCACAGGGGTAAAAAGTTAAACGTTTAATTTGAGCGGAAACCACTTTAAAATAAAAACGCTTATGTTACAATACGAATGTAAGCGAAAACAATAGTAGGAAAAAGAGGCGAAATGGATCATGGCTGAAAAAAATAATTTAGTGACGTCAACGCAAGGCATCATTAAGGAAGCAATGCATAAATTAGGCTTTGATGATGGCATGTATGAACTTATCAAAGAACCTTTAAGATTTTTGACAGTACGTATTCCAGTGAAAATGGACGATGGTACAGTCAAAACATTTACAGGTTACCGCGCACAACATAACGATGCAGTTGGGCCAACTAAAGGTGGGGTACGTTTCCATCCAGATGTTGATGAAGAAGAAGTTAAAGCATTGTCAATGTGGATGACATTAAAATGTGGTATTGTCGACTTGCCATACGGCGGTGGTAAAGGTGGTATCGTTTGTGACCCACGTCAAATGAGTATTCATGAGGTTGAACGTTTATCTCGTGGTTATGTGCGTGCGATTTCACAAATTGTTGGACCGACAAAAGACATTCCAGCGCCAGACGTATTTACAAACTCTCAAATTATGGCGTGGATGATGGACGAATATAGCCAAATGGACGAATTTAACTCTCCAGGCTTTATTACAGGTAAACCTATCGTATTAGGGGGTTCACAAGGACGTGACCGCTCAACAGCATTAGGTGTTGTTATCGCCATTGAAGAAGCTGCAAAACGTCGTGGCAAATCCATTGAAGGTTCACGTATTGTCATTCAAGGTTTCGGTAATGCAGGTAGCTTCTTAGCGAAATTCTTGTACGATAAAGGTGCGAAAATTGTAGGTATTTCAGATGCTTACGGTGCACTTCATGACCCAGAAGGACTGGATATCGACTACTTATTAGATCGTCGTGACAGTTTTGGTACAGTGACAAACTTATTTGAAGATACGATTTCAAACAAAGAGTTATTCGAATTAGACTGTGATATTTTAGTACCAGCAGCCATTGCGAACCAAATTACTGCAGATAACGCAGCAGACATTAAAGCTGAAATTGTTGTAGAAGCAGCTAACGGACCAACAACGCCTGAAGCAACAAAAATTTTAACTGAACGTGGTATTTTATTAGTGCCAGACGTGCTTGCAAGTGCGGGTGGTGTAACAGTTTCATACTTTGAATGGGTACAAAATAATACAGGTTATTATTGGACTGAAGATGAAGTCAATGAAAAGTTACGTGAAAAATTAGTGAACGCATTTGATACGATTTATACTTTAGCTGAAAATCGTAAAATCGACATGCGATTAGCAGCCTATATTGTAGGTATTAAACGTACTGCAGAAGCGGCACGTTACCGCGGTTGGGCATAAGAGAAAAAGAGATGAATAAGCAGAGACGCTGGAATGAGCGTTTCTGCTTATTTAATACATTGAAACTTGAAAATTCAGGTGAAATATCAAGGAGGCCACAACAATGAATAGAAGTACGTTCACCCTCATTATCGCAACTATTTTTTCAGTAGCGGGTATCACGTTTGCGATGAAGCACGAATGGTTGATTGCAGCACTGTTCATCTTGATTGGCGTGATTTACGTAATTAAAGGCATCAATCGCGGTCAATCTAATAAGTGATAGGTAAAAACGGTATATGTCAAATAGCCAGTTCATGCATGTATAAGTGCAAGAACTGGCTATTCTGTATTTTAACAAGAATCGGAAACCGCTTTACATCTTTTATTGTTGAATTAATGCGTGATATAGGTCTGGATAGTTCGTGAAGACGCCTGTGACTCCATATTGATTTAAACGCACCATTGTTTTTTGATCGTTAACGGTATAAGGATGAATATAAAAGCCATCTTGACGTAATGTGCGTGTATTTTTAGCAGTTAAATCATGAAAGTCGGGTCCAACACCGACAGCATAATTTTGTATTTTTTTAAAATCAGAATGAGACTGTTTCTGAAGTTCGCCTCTCTCTAACAATTGTACGAGTGGAATACGAGGATTCTCGTGATGAACCTTTTTAAGACTGTCTCTTGAAAATGATTGAATGACGACTTTACCGTTACGCAAATTCTTTTTACAGTCGAGCCCATATCGATGTAATT